>JBGPKH010000413.1:0-8030 GCA_041485845.1 Bryobacteraceae bacterium | reverse complement strand
CGGGACCATTCTCCAGGGACAAGCGCTATCGCTTCTATCCCAAACAGATGAAATTCGGAACCGACCCGGTAGCGATCGACCGTTTCCTGATTGACGTGATCGACAATAAGCGCAGGCAGGAAGGCGCCATTTCGGTCTGGGAGCGCGACATGAAATACTTCAGCACGAAGCTGGAGGACTGGCAGGCGAATCCCAACATCAACCGGTATATCCGCGAGCCGGGCCACATCGAGTACGCGTCCAAGCTCGGGCTGGGCGTGTACGACACCGGTAAAATTCACCACACGGAAATCACGGTATGAGAATCCGGGCCGCAGTACTGGCATGCACAGCGGTAGTGATGATCCTCGCGGCCGCCGACCGGCCCAGCCGGATCTATGTGACGGGCGCGCCGGAGACGCCCAGCGGTGCGGAAGCGGCGGCGTTCCAGCAGGTGCCGGCGCCGGCGATCGGCTTCCGGGCCAACGAAGCGCAGGCGACCACCGCTCCGTGGATCGATTCCAACGCCTGGCGATTCCAACGCGGCATCCAAAAGGCGAACTACGCCAAGCTGCCCGCGGGATCCGCGGCGCTCGCGGCGGCCGAAGCATTCACCTACGGGGTGGATGCGATTCTAAATCCCGACCCGGCCGACGCGCAGGAATTGGGAAAGATGCTGCGGTTTTTGAAGGCGTTGGAACAGCCGCCGCTGCCGGCGATGTCCAACATCGCGGTGGTGGACGACCACTCGGCCGCGATGGACGAAGTCCTGAACATGCTGACGCGGCGCAACCTGCTGTACCGCGTGGTGTCCGCGCCCGACCGCAAGGCGGACCTGACGGTGCAACTCGGCGCCAAGGACTTCCCGCGGGACTCGGTGCAGAACCCCAGCGATTTTGCGGCCCGCGTGCGCGCCAGACTGGGCGACGATCGGCGCCTGGTGCGGCTGTACGGCACGAGCACGACGATCGCGCGGCTCACCGGCGACGGAAAGCACGCGCGCCTGTTTCTGTTGACCTACGGCCGGGGACGCGGTGGTGGTGGCGGCGGCGGCCAGCAGTCTATTCGCATTCGCGTGCTGGGGACCTACCAGCCGGTCCGGTTCGCGGGCTACGGCGCGGCGGAAAGTGCCAAATTGGTGGACGTGGAGAACCCCGGCAACAACAGCACCGAGTTCTCGGTTCCTGCCTTCAATACGTTGGCGGTCGTCGATCTCGACGCGGTATCGACGGTGATCGAGAGCACGCGGTCGGCGCGCGATTTCGATCTCAATCCGGATCCCCAGAGCCCGGAGTGGACCCATGCGCCGCGGGTGGTGGCCGAGCGCGACTACCTCGCTCAGCCCATCGCCGGCGCGCCCACCGAAATCCGCTCGCGTTGGACCAAGCAGTATTTGTACCTGCTCTACATCTGCCCCTACGACACGCTGAATCTGAAGCCCGATCCGAAGCCCGCGGAAGAGACTCCACGGCTCTGGAACTGGGAAGTGGCCGAGGCCTTCATCGGCTCGGATTACGAGCACATCGGCCGGTACAAAGAGTTCCAGGTATCGCCGCAGAGCGAGTGGGTGGACCTGGATATCGACCGTGACAACCAGGCCGGGCAGGAGGGCATGAAGTGGAACTCCGGCTACACGGTGAAGGGCCGCATCGATGCGCAGGCGAAGATCTGGTACGGAGAGATGCGCATTCCGTTTAAGGCCATCGACCCGCGGCCGCCGCAAGAGGGAAGGGAATTGCGCATCGGGCTGTATCGGATCGCCGGCGTCGAGCCCAAGAAGTATTACGCATGGCGTCCGACGGGGCAGACTTCGTTCCATGTTCCGCAGGCATTCGGCACGCTTCGACTGCGTTAGCCCGATCGCGGTGGCGCTGGTCTTCTGCGCTTCCGTACACTCCCGCGATCTCCAGCGACTCGAGAAGAGCGACGATGCCATGGGATCGACCTTCTCGGTGGTTCTGTACGGAAGCGATCGCGCCAGGCTGGAAGCGGCGGCGGCTGCGGCTTTCGCAGAGCTGCAGCGACTGGACCAAATGCTCTCCAACTACCAGCCTGCGAGCGAGTGGAGCGCCATCAACCGCGATGCCGCGGCCGCTCCCGTTACGGTGTCACCTGAACTCTTCGACCTGCTCTCGGAGTGCATGCGCTACAGCCGGGAGAGCGGCGGGACATTCGATATCACGGTCGGGCCGTTGATGAAGGTCTGGGGCTTCTACAAAGGCGAAGGGCTGCTGCCGCGTCCCGCGGAAGTCGCCCGCGCTCTCCAGCGAGTGGGCTACCGCCACGTGCTGCTCGACCCCGAACAGCGCACGGTGCGATTCGACCGCGCCGGCGTGGAACTCGACCCCGGCGGCATCGGCAAGGGCTACGCAGCCGACCGCATGGTGCGGGTTCTGAGGGAGCACGGCGTGGAGATCGCGCTGGTTTCCGGGTCGGGCAGCAGCATCTACGGCCTGGGCGCGCCACCCGAGGAACCCAACGGCTGGCGGATTACCATTCGCGATCCGCGAGATCCGCAGCGCGCGGCGGCAGAGGTGTCGCTGAAGAACATGTCCTTATCGACCTCCGGCAGCTACGAGAAGTTTTTCCGGGCAGGCGGGCGTAGATACTCTCACATCATGGACCCGCGAACGGGCTATCCCGCGCAGGGCACGGCTTCCGTTTCGGTGCTCGCGCCGCGAACGCTCGACAGCGAGGCCTGGGCCAAGCCATACTTCATCCATGGCCGTGCCTGGACCGCCGCGCATAAACCGCAAGGCGCTCGCGTGTATTTCTGCGAGGACAAGCGCGCGGCATGCGCCTGGATTCCCTAACATGCTTCGCACAACCCTGCTACTGTCGATCGCCTGCGCACTCGCCGGGCAGGACTTCTCCAACCTGAAGGTAGAGGAGGTCGCGTCGGGCTTTCCCGGCGGCGAGGGGCCCGTATGGTCCCGACAGGGGTTTTTGATTTTCAGCGACTACAGCCGGGACCGGCTTTACCAATATGTCCCCGGGAAGACGCCGGAAGTCTATCGGGAGGATTCCCACGGCGCAAACGGAAACGCGATGGATCGCCAGGGCCGCCTGTACTCGTGCGAATACAAGTCCCGCCGCGTCACCCGGACCGATCGCAAAGGACGCATCGAAGTTCTGGTCGAACAGTTTGAAGGAAAGCGCTTCAACGCGCCCAACGATATCGTGGTCCGGCGCGACGGGCATGTGTACTTCACCGATCCGCTGTTTACTCCTCTGGATCACCGCGACCTCGACTTCTACGGCGTGTACCACGTGACGCCCAAAGGCGCGATCGAAGCCATCGCCCGCATGAAGACGCGTCCCAATGGCATCACGCTATCGCCGGACGGCAAAGTGCTCTACGTCGCCAACACCGATGAACGCAACATTCGCGCTTACGATCTGGACCGCCAGGGCAAGGCTTCCAACGAGCGGGTAGCGATCGAGAATCTTCAGGGCGGCCCCGATGGAATCCGCGCCGACGCCAAGGGCAACCTCTTCATCGCGGCGCGCGGCGTGGTGGTGTACTCGCCCGATGGCCGCCTGCTGGGCAGGATCGCGACGCCGGTGAATCCGCGCAATCTGGCTTTCGGCGACCGCGATCTGCGGACCCTCTACATGGTCGGAAACTCGATTTTCCGGGTGCGTCTGGAGGTGCCGGGGTCGGTGCAGTACTGAAGAAGGAGACAGAAGTCAGGAGACAGAAGCCAGAATGGAACCCGGCGCGCGGGGCTGTGTGCGGGGTGTTGAGCGCATTGAACGCTTCGAACCGGAATTCGATGCGGTCGCGTTCGCGCGTGCGGAAGGACTTCGAGAACGAGAGGCCGGCGGTCCTGATTCCCGTCCCCGTGATCGGGTCGCCGGGACGCAAGAGGGGAACCAGCAAGAGGACGGCCTTCATAGGTGTACGGGCTGGGTGAAAGCGCCGTTCCCGGCCGAATCCCACACCGCGAAGCGCACCCACTTCTTGCCCGCGGCATCGAACGGGATGCTGAACTTCTTCGAACCGAACGGAGCGAGATCGGTAGCCGGAATCACCTGCGATTGAGTGGTATTGCCGTCGCCCCACACTAGCTCGACAAATTCCAGCGGGAAAGTCCACTCCACTTCCGCGGTGTAGGTGCGGCGCGCGCCGGAGCCCTGGATGCCCCAATTGCGGAGCAGCACTTCGCCGCTCGAAACGTAGTAATCGCCGGCGCGCATGGCCCGCAGGATGGGGCTCCAATCCTCGTCGAACTTGGGCACGCGATCGAGCTTCACGTAGTTCACGTAGAGCTGCGGGAAGGTTTCGTCGTCCGGGTACTTCATGTACGTGTCGCCTTCGGCGAGCAGGTACTTGGGATTCGCGGTCCAGTTGTTCATTTCGTCCAGCAGGCCGAAGCAGCGCTTTTCGCAGATGCGTTTTTCGGACTGATCGACCGGCAACGATTGGAAGGACCCGCCGAGGAAGCGGTCGCTGAGGAAGTGGGGCCACTCGCGCACGGCGTCGGGGTAGCCGGTGGAGCCCTTGGTGCGGGGGTGCGCCTGCCACATCAGCCCGTTCTCGCGGCGCAGCATGTCGAGCTCCTCGGCCGCGGCGCCTACGTGGTAGACCTTGCCGTAGGTAGGGTCATCCTCGATGAACTGATGGCCGGCGGCACGGGTCTGCGACCAGAAGACCGGCCGCGGCATGAGCGAGATGTAATGGCCGCCGAGGGTATCGTTGGGCTCCTCACCGGGCATCAGAAGGAAATTGCGGTCGGAAAAGCGGCGGAGGCCGTCGAAGTAGACCTTCTGCTCTTTGAACCGAATGGGGCCTGGATCCCTGGGGTGCGAGTCGGAATGGAAATCGGCGAGGTTGGCGATGTTGACGCCGAGTCCGCGAAACACGTCCACCCACGAGGGGTGCATATCGATGGTGCCGGCGTCGGTGAGCGCTTCGTTGAAGTGGAAGTGGAAGTGACTGACCATGACCTTGAAGCCGGGCATCGCCTTGTAGGTGTCGTCGTGGGTGAACGCCAGGACGGCTTCATCGGTATCGCGTCCGTTCGCGGCGCTCAGATAATAGTATACGGGCATGCGCTGCCACGTGCCCGGAGGCGCGTTGTAGAGCGCGAAGTTGTGGATGTCGTGGCGCGATTCGTTGGCGCGTCTGTTCCATACTTCGTCGGAAACGCCGGCGGGTTTGAAGGACTCTTCACGGTCGGCCTGGCGGGCGCCGACGGCGAACGTGCTGCCATTCAGCTTGCGGTAGTAGACGAACCCGAGATTGGTTTCGATTTCGCGCGCGAAGAAGAACTTGTGGGACGGCGGGAAGAAGGCGAGCGAGCCACCGCCGGTCTCCACGACGGCGATGCGATTGCGGGCCTTCAGTGCGACCGAGTCCTGGTTGGGATCGCCGCCGAATCCATATTCCTGCCAGGCGCGCGCGGGATCGCGCCACACGATCCGGGTGTCGTCGCCGATCTGGAAGCCTTTCAAGCCCGCGACATATTTATACGCCACGGACGGCTCCTCGGTCTTGGCGATGGCCTCCTGGCGCAGTAAGTTAGCGCCGCGATAAATCGTGAAGCGGAGGTCGCCCGCGAAGATGCCCATGCTCAGACCGGGGAAAGTGACCTCCAGGCGCGCGCCGTCGGTCTTCACCTGGCAGGCGCCGGCGTGATAAGTGGCCCAGGCGCGTCGGATTTCTTCGGGCTTGCGGGGCAGGTCGAGACCGGTGGTGCCGGGCACCATGAGCGGCGCATCCCAGAAGGCGTTCCACTTCTCCTTCTCTTTGACTTCCGGAGTGATCGGGATTTTCAGAGCCCGCAGAGGAGCGGCCTGCTGGTCGGACATGCGGCGGACGCCGCTGGTGACCTCGAATTCGGGAGTGAGATCGCGGCCCAGCACGATCCAGTTGGCCTGGCCTTTGCGCACCGCGAGCTCGCGCACGGTGGGCTGGCCGTCGCGGATCTGGAACTGGGCGCGCAACTGCTGGTCGCGCTCGCCCTGCCAGGCGACCTGGAGCGCACCGGCCTGCATGCCGGCCTTGAGCCCGTCGGCGGGTTTGTAGTCTTTGAAATCGCAGTTCTGGGCGATCGCTGCGGAACAGAAAAGCACGGCGAAACAAAGCAGGTATCGACGCATACGATGGATCTCCTCGGCGTTTTGCTTACAAGAGTATCACGCGGCTAAAGGGCCGGCTTGCTCGCAGCCATGGCGCGTTCCGAGGCGCGTAGGGCGGCGAGCGCGTCGTCGATGGAGTGCGCCTCGATCCGGGCGACGGCATCGGCGATGACGGTTCGAGCGGCGGCCTGGTTGATGGCGGCCTGCGAGTTTCGGTTGGGCCGGCCCTGCGGCGGAATGGAGCCGGCCCACTGTTTCAAGTCGGCGATTACGGAGGCCTTTGGTGCTGCGGAGGACTTCTCGAGACGGCGAATCGACTCGCGGGTCGTTTCCAACGTGAAGCGGCGGCGATCGATGAGCTGCTCGACCTTCTCGGGAATGCCGCCCGAGCTGCCGTCGGCGTAGACGGCCGCACGCATTTTCACGTAGTCGGGGACCGCGCCGACGGTCATGTTCGAAATGGGGATGCGCTTTTCCGCGCCCGGCGCAATGGGAGAGGCAACGTCGTCCTGCCACAGCGAATACGAACTGCCGGGGTAATCGACCAGTTCGATGAGCCAGGCGGTGAGAGGCTGCGTCGAGACATTCTTGACGTACAAGATCGAACCGCCGGCGGCAGGCTCGATGCGCAAGTCGGGGAGGGGCTCGGCGGCGGAGGCTGCAAGCGCGATCAGGAAGACGGCGGCGAGGTTCCTGGGCGGCATAAGAGCCATTATCCTCTGCCGGAGAGCCCCGCGCTAAAATGAGAATCGCAGGAGGACCATATGGATCGAGCGCGTCATCCTTTCGTTGTCCGGACCTGGACCGTGGAACGGACCAAGGTTCCCTACCGGCCGCCCCAGGCGGCGAAGCCGCTTTCCGATCGGCAACCGGGCAAGCCAGCGAAGACGATGGCCCGCCCCCAGCGCGGCGGGTAGCCGCCAGACCGGAGTCACAAATGGTCCTTGCATCGCAGTTGCGTGCCGGAATGGCAATCCAGTACGAGAAACAGGAGTACAAGGTGGTTGCCGCGGAGTATCATCCCGGCCAAGGCCAGATGGGCGGCGCCACGCATGCCCGATTGCAGAATCTCGACACGGGCACCTTTTGGGAACACAGTTTCCGCGCGGATCTGAAGCTCGAAGAGATTCCCCTCCAGAAACAGACGCTGGAGTTCCTTTACGCCGACAAAGACCTGTGTTGCTTCATGAACCCGGAGACCTACGAGCAGACCGAGATCGCCCAGGCCATGGTGGGACGGCAGGCCGGTTTTCTCGAACCCGGGATGAAGGTGTCGGTCGAGTTTGTGGAAGGCCGGCCCGTGGGCGTGGTGTTTCCCGGGGTGATCGAAAAGAGAATCGCGGACACGGCGCCCCCCATGCATCAGCAGCAGGACAACACCTTCAAGACCGCGAAGCTCGAGAATGGCGCCGAGGTGATGGTGCCGCAGTTCATCAAGACGGGCGACACCATCCGGCTGGATTTCGCGACCATGAAATACATGGACCGCGTGAAGCGGTAACGCCGGCGGTGGTTGCCGCCGGTCCATCGCCGGCTGAAAGCCGCCGGGTGACAGACGACAAAAACCGATCGTCTGTCCCACCTCGTTGCCGCCGGCACGCGCTACTTCTTCTCTTCCTGTTTCCGCTCGCCTTTCCGAGGACTTTCAGCCTTCTCCTTCGGAGCAGCCTCGCGTTGTTGCCGCGGCTCATTGCGCGGCTGCGGCTGGGCTTCGGGCTGCGGCCGGGGCGTCACCACCGCGGGACGCTCGCTGCGCGGCTCCACGCGCCGCGGCTCCGGCGGATTCGGCGGCGGCGGCGTCACCACCGCAGGCCGCTCGTTGCGCGGCTGTTCCATGCGCCGCGGCTCCGGCGGATTGGGCTGCACCACGCTCGGCTGCGGCGGGGGCTGCTGCTGCCGGGGACTGTATCCCGGCGGCCGCTCGTTGCGCGGCTGCTCCGTGCGCGGCTGCTCCACGCGCCGCGGCT
>JBGPKH010000412.1:0-8032 GCA_041485845.1 Bryobacteraceae bacterium | reverse complement strand
GTCATGCGGCCATCCAGGATATCGAGGAAGGTCTTAGCCGCAAGACACTCGCCTCCGCCCGCCGCGGCTGCGGTGCGGCCCAACGCCGCGCCGTTGTCCTCCAGCAGGCTGCGCCGCCATGCGTCTACCTTTCCGCGCAGCAGCTCCGCGGCCCGGTTGCGGACCTTCTCCACTGTCTCCGGCGCCACGCGCAGCATGGGGCCGGTCTCGGCAGCGGAGTAACCCATGGTCTCGATCCACGCCGCCTGCTTTTCGAGCATCGTCAGCGGTTGCAGTGCGCCGGCCACAGTTTCCAGATCGATCTCGATCTCCGGAGCCGGCGCCTTCAGTTCCGCCAGCGCCTTTTGCCGCAACTCCGCCACAAACCATCGCTCCGGCGCGGGCTCCAGGGATCGGAACAGGCTCGACTCGGGGTCGCGGCTCGCCAACAGCACGCGTTCCAGCGCTGCCGGATCGCCGGCCCCGTAGTGCGCCAGCAGTTTGCGGATCACCGGAACGTAGCTCGCGACATAATACGACCATCCTTCGGGCTGGTTGGCGCGGCAGTCCCGAACCATTTCGTAACAGGTATAAATCATCTCCGCTCGAACCGTCCCATGTACTGCGCTTCCGCCAGAACGTGGCCCTGGATGGCCTTCTGCAGCTCGGCGCGCTTCACGCCCGCCGGAAGGCCCAGCGTGTGTACGTCGAGAGCGTACAGTTTGAAGAAATATCGATGCGGTCCGCCTCTGGGCGGGCAGGGGCCGCCGTATCCCGGCTTCCCGAAATCGTTCATGCCGCTGACGCCGAGTGTGCCGTGCTTATACCCCTGCGCCAGACCCTGGACCTTGGCCGCGAGATCGTAGAGCAGCCAATGACACCACGTGCCAGCCGGGGCGTCCGGGTCTTCCACGATCAGTGCGAAGCTGCGCGTCTCGGCCGGTCCGCCGCTCCACTCCAGCGAAGGAGACAGGTCCGCGCCCTGGCACGAGTGCAGTTCCGGTATGCATCCGCCTTCGGAAAATGCGCTGGAAAAAAGTTGGAATGCCATAATCGCGATCCGCCGTTTTGATCGTAGCGCAGCGCGGGCCGCTCCGTTCTCCAGGTGTTAACCTGTCCGTACACGCACATGATGACCTCCGAAGAATTCCGTCGTCACGGCTACCAGGCGATCGACTGGATCGCTGGCTTCCTCGATCACGCCGACCGTTACCCCGTGGTCCCACGCGTCCAGCCCGGCGAGCTCACCGACGCCCTGCCCTCCACCGGCCCCGAGCGCGGCGAATCCATGGACGCAATCGTGGCGGATTTCGAACGCCTGATCGTGCCCGCCATGACACAGTGGAACCACCCTGGCTTCATGGCCTACTTCGCCAACTCCGCGCCGCCCGAGGGAATCCTGGGCGAGCTGCTGACCGCCGCGCTGAACGGCAACGGCATGCTGTGGAAGACCGCGCCCGCCGTCACCGAGCTCGAGCAGGTGACGCTGCGCTGGCTGCGTCAGTGGAGCGGTCTGCCCGACGATTGGTTCGGCCTCATCTACGACACCGCGTCCACCAGCAGCATGCACGCTATCGCCGCCGCGCGCGAGGCGGCCGACCCGGACTCCCGCACCCGCGGCGCCGCGCCCGGCCTGGTGGTCTACACCTCCGAGCAATCGCACTCCTCGATTGAGAAGGGCGCGATCGCCGTGGGCATCGGCCAGAACCACGTGCGCAAGGTTCCGGTGGATCGCGAATTCCGCATGCGGCCCGACGCCCTGCGCGAACTGATCGAGCGCGACCTCGCCGCCGGCCTGCGCCCCTGCTGCGTCACCGCCACCGTCGGCACCACTTCCACCACCAGCATCGACCCGGTGCCGGCGATCGCCGAGATCTGCGAGCGTCACAAGCTCTGGCTGCACGTGGATGCGGCCTACGCCGGCTCGGCCGCGCTCGTCCCCGAACTACGCCCGGCCTTCAACGGCTGCGAGCGCGCCGACTCGTTCGTCACCAATCCCCACAAGTGGCTCATGACCCCCATGGATTGCAGTGTCTTCTATACGAGTCGTCCCGAAGTACTGCGCCGCGCCTTCTCGCTGATCCCCGAGTATCTCCAGAGCGCCGACAATCCGCGCGCGGTGAACCTCATGGAATACGGCATCCCCCTCGGCCGCCGCTTCCGCGCCCTGAAGCTGTGGTTCGTGCTGCGCTCGTTCGGACGGGAAGGGCTCGCCGACAGCATCCGCGAGCACGTGCGCCTGGCCCAGGAGTTCGCGTGCAAAGTAGATGCCCACCCGCGCTTCGAGCGCGTAGCTCCGGTGCCGTTTTCGGTGGTCTGTTTCCGCTATAAGGGCGCCGACGACCAGAACCGCGCGATTCTCGAACGTGTGAATGCCACCGGCGAGGTCTTCATCTCGGGCACCGTGCTCAACGGCCGTTTCACGCTGCATCTGGCCGTGGGGAATCGCGCGACGACCGCGGCGCATGTCGGCCGTGCGTGGGAGTTGATTGTCGGAGCCGTATGAGGGAAAGCTGGGCGAACATGCAGAGTTTTGAATCGCTCCGAAGCATTGCATCGTGGCGCTTCCAAGTCACTCAGGCGACGTCGGCGTATGCTACTTCGGTAGTCGGCTCCGGAATCGTTTCGCCGTCCTCACGCATTCCCTGCAGATGGAACTCGATGCCTTCCTGCATTAGCCGCTTGACTTCCTCCAGCGTATCGCCCGTAGCAACACACCCAGGGAGATCGGGCACGAAGGCGCTGTAGTTGCTGCCTGGCACTTTCTCAATTACGATCGCGTATTTCATCTCCTAGCTCCTCGGTTTGGGTAATTGTGCTTGCCGAAATACATCGGCGAGCGTTTTGGGGTGCATGTCATCGTTTGGTTTTCCAGCTATCGTGACGCGGCCACTCTCTGTCGGGTGCTTGTATTGGGCGTGGCTGCCTTTCTGCGAGTGAAAATGCCACCCGTCGTCTTCGATCTTCCGAATTACGTCCCGCACCTTCATGGCTGTCCTATGCAGCGCACTTGTGCCCGCGAGCCAGCGCACACTTCAGCGTCATCCCTCCACAAGGGCAGCCCGGCGCATTGCTCCGCGGGCGGCCGCCTTCGGGGCGGTGGCGCAGGATCTTCCCCAGCGGGTTCTGCCGGCTCTTGGGCGGCTCGTCCTCGCGCTCCTCGATAGTGCGAAGCTCCCTTAACCACGTGCCGCACCACTTGCACAGACTCCAGTCCTCGCCCAAGAGACCAGCGTCGTGGCCGCGCCGTTTGCAGATTGCCAGTTCATCGCGATTGATCAATGGTCCCTCAGGCGGTTGGTTGCCGCTCCCAAAGCCCCTTCGCATCGGGGGAGCCACACGCCCCGTTTCGACAGGGTTGGCTAGCGGCGCAGATTATTTAGCCGGCGGCCTGCGGATCAGATCGTCAACCACCTGGATGAGGGCGTTTAACTTTTCCTCGGTTGTGTTTTGGGATTCGGCGAGCTTGAGTTGCGCTTCCGCGAGCCTGGCGAGGTACCGGTCACCTTCCCCCACATGGTCCGCCAGGCGCTGCACGACGCCCACAAGCTTTTCCAGATCCTCCTCAATTCGGTCGAGGCGGTTTCTTCCGTTTTCCGGCATGATCAACCTATTTTACCCCCGGCCCCAAACAATTCCCGGATCTTCTCCGCCCGGTGCTCGAAAATCGCCTCCACATCGCGGCGCACCACCAGCCAGTGCGCCAGCCGGCCCAGCACGCCGAACGGCAATCCATACCGCACCACGTCCTCCATCCATGTGCCGCCGTCGCCCTCCCGGAAAAGGTGCGTGTGATGCCACAGCTTGTATGGGCCTTGCGCCTGATAATCCGTGAACTCGTACGGCGGATTCCACTTCTCGATGATCGTCTTCCATTGCACCGGGATGCCGCGCACGCGTAGCGAGTACCGAAGCTCGGCGCCGCTGTGCAGATCGATCGGCTCCGGCGTGAGCATCCGGAAACGGAGGGAGCTCGGAGTGATGCTCCCCAGGTTCCGTGCCGCGGAAAAGAACTCGAAGACCTTCGGCAGTGGCGCGGGAATGAAGGTCTGACGTCGCAGTTCGTATACGGTCAAGCCGTAGTTGTAACACGAAGAAGATCGGCGGCGCGCCCTGGTTCGCCGAACAGCGCCCGCGGGCTGGCGCACTTGGTCAACAACAACTGCACGTCGCTGACATACCGTTCCCGGAAGCCGCCCTCGCAATACGCCAGGTAGTAGTCCCACGTGCGCAGGAAATTCTCGTCGAAGCCCAGTTGCCGCACGGCGTCCCGGCGCGCCAGAAAGCGCCGCCGCCACTCGGCCAGCGTGTGCGTGTAGTGCATGCCGATGTCCTCCAGCCCGTAGAGCGACATGCGCGTCGCACGCACCAGCGAGCTCAGAATCTCGCGGATCGACGCCAACTCGGACCCCGGGAAAATCCGCCGCTGGATCCAGTCGCTGCTCCGATGGTACGCCGCGAACCCGTGCTCGTTCATGGTGATCGTCTGCATCGCCATGGCGCCGTCCGCACGCAGCAGGCGGTCGCAAGCCCCGAAGAACTGGTCGTAGTGCTCCAACCCCACCGCTTCGAACATCTCGATGCTGGCGATGTGGTCGAAGCGCCCCTTGAGATTTCGGTAGTCTTCCAGGATCAACGCAATCCGGCTCCCAGCCTCGCCCGATCTCGCGAACAGCTCGCGCGCGTATTCGTACTGCTGCCGGCTGATGGTGGTCGTAGTAACGCGGCAGCCGTATTCCGCGGAGGCGTGCAGCGCGAAGGCGCCCCAGCCGGTGCCGGTCTCCAATACCTCGTCGCCGGCTCCGAGGCGCAGCTTGCGGCAGGTGCGATCGATCTTTTCGATCTGCGCATTCTCGAGCGAATCTGACGCCGCCTCGAAAATCCCCGACGAGTAGACCATCCGCTCGTCCAGGAACAGCCGGAAGAATTCGTTGCTCAGGTCGTAGTGTTCTTGAATGTTGCGGCGGCTGCCTTCCACCGAGTTGCCGCGGCGGAGATGGCGCACCCGGTTCACCAGACGGCTCAACCAGCTCAGCGCGAAGTTGCCGTGTTGAAGCTGCGCCAGGTTGCGGATGGCCAGCCGAATGACCGCCACCACGTCGGGCGACGACCAGTCTCCCTCCGCATACGAGTCGCCCGCGCCATCCTCGCCGCCGAACAGGACGCGCGAAAAGAAGCGTTCGTGGTGTACCGTCACGCAGGCGCGCAGGCCGGACTGCGGGTCGCCGAAATCGTACGTCTCCGCGCCGCTGATGAGTTTCAGGCTGCCCTGGCGCAGGCCCGCGAGCGTCTGGAGCAGCACCTTTCGCGCGAGAGATGAAGTCATGAGCGTGGTGCCACCTTATCCGGGTGCGTGAACACCGGCACCCTCCGAATTCCACTTCGGATGGCCTGTGATTCGATCGCGCCAACCCTCGCCAGCGCGAAAGCGTGAGGACTGACGGCAGATCGGTGTTAAGCCGATTTGAAATCCTGTAGGATTGGAATCATGGCGGAGATCCGCGATCGTGCTAAAGAGATCTTAAAGGTGGTTCCCGAGCCACCACGGCAAATCAACTCCGATGGTCCCACTGCAGCGCTCTTCACACGCCTTACCGGAACCTCGCATGCCACCATGTGGCAGAACTGGTTGAGCGGAGGGATCATGACCGCGTGCAACGGGTTCGTGGGTTGGTACGGTGTACAGCTCGGCTCCACGAAGTACCTCGGGCGTTTTGATCTCGATACTTACTTGCCCAGTATCGGTAAGGGATACGCCTGGGTGAAGTCCACTTAAGACGCACGGCCAAAGTACGGCGACATTTGCCGCCACACCGCCTTCCACGTGGGCGTCTCGCTCGATTTCGACGAAGACGACAAATGGGGCCATGTGGATGCCGGGCAGGGTGGTCCCAGCAGAAACAAAGCGAAACAATTGATCGGAGGACACGATGTCCTCAAACGGACATACGGAACGACGCCCTACGACTACAAGAAACTCCAAGGGTGGATCGATATCGAACTCTATTTTGGGGCCGGCGCACAAACGGACCCGGTCCCCGGATGGCTGCTCGGCTGGTGGAAAGTCGTCTGGCGCGGGCAGGCTTACTACTATTACTTCTTTGGTAATCGACAGGTGAAATGGACCCAGACCGAGCCGGCCGGCGTTTTGCAGCCCCTGCTCGGCGCCAACGATACAGGAAGCTTCGCAGTCGATGACAATGGCGTTATCATTCGATGGGCCGCTACCGGCTCGGTGGAAAAGTTCAGCAGCGGGCTGGGTGACGATGCCGGCCCAATGCAGGGGAAATGGAACGATTCCGAAGCGCTCACTGCGACGAAAATGTGAGTCGCCAGCCAGTCGGGGTCATTCCGGCCCGATCGCCGCGTCCTTCAACTCGCGCACCGTGACCACGAAGGGCAACGCGCGGTCCGGCCAATTCAGCCCCTGCTTTCCAACGGCGCAGAGGCTGGCAAGGAAAGACACTAAAGTCGACTTTCCACTTCCCGGAGCGCCGGTCAAAAAGATCCTGGCGCTCTCTTTCAGAATTTCATCGATCGACCTGCGGCGGGGCTCCGATAGCCGGATGCGATCTTCGCTATCGGCATTGAATCTCAAATTCCTGAATGGGTGGAAGGCGTCGTCGAAGGCCTGGTTGCTCCAGGTTTCGATCATCGATTCCAGACGGGTGCGTAGCTCGGCGGGAAGGGCAGACGCCCCTCTCGAAATCAGCGCGTCGAGCACCCGTCGGTACGCCCGGCTCTTGCGGTTCAGGAAAACGACATCGGGAAGCGATTGGTCTCGATGACCGTTTTGACGAACGCGGTCGAATATCGGGCGAACCAGTCCTATCTCTGAATCCGCGCCGACCCCCCCTTGGCGAACGCGCGCACCTGATCCACCGTCGCCATGGTAGTGTCCCCGGGGAACGTCGTCAGCAGCGCGCCGTGAGCCCATCCCAGCTTGACCGATTCCCGCGGAGATTCGTTGGTCAGCAGGCCGTAGAAGAAGCCCGAGGCGAAGCCATCGCCGCCGCCCACGCGATCGTGGACGTCCAACTCGGCGGTCGGCGCCTGGTGCGTTTCGCCGTTGATCCAGGCCACCGCGCTCCAGCCGTGCCGATTCGTGGAGGCCACCTCGCGAAGGGTGGTCGCGACAATCTTGACCTGCGGATGCTTGCGGATCACCTGGTCGATCATCCCGAAGAAGGCGCTCGGGTCGAGCTTGGATTTCGCGGCGACCTCGGGTCCGGGTATGCCCAGCCCTTTCTGCAAGTCCTCCTCGTTTCCCACCAGAACGTCCACGTTTTTCACGATGCGATCCACCACCTCGACCGCGCGCTCTTCGCCGCCCCAGATGTTCCAGAGCTTGGCGCGGTAGTTCAGATCGAATGAGACCACCGCTCCGGCAGCCTTCGCCGCCTGCATGCCCTCGATGATTACGTCGGACGTGGTCGGCGACAGCGCCGCGAAAATGCCGCCGCTGTGGAACCAGCGCACGCCGCCGGAGAAGATCGCCTTCCAATCGAAATCGCCGGCCTTCAGCCGCCCGGCCGCCTCGTTCGAGCGGTTATAGAAGACCGCCGGTCCGCGCACGCCATGGCCCCGGTCGCTGTACACCGTGGCCATGTTGGGCCCCGTGACGCCATCGTGCTTGAAGCGCTTGTAGAAGGGCTTCACGCCCATGGCGCGGACGCGCTCGGCAATCAGCGCGCCGATGGGGTAATCCACCATCGCGCTCGCCACGCCCGTTCTGAGGCCGAAACAATCGGCCAGGTTCGCGGCGCAATTGAACTCTCCGCCGCTCACGTGGATCTTGCATTCCGTTGCCTTGCGGAACGGGATGATACCCGGGTCGAGGCGATGGATCAGCGCGCCCAGCGACAAGAAATCCAGCGTTCCCTCTTTGCGAATATTCAGGCCAGTGCTCATCGGTTTATTTCTCCAGAACAATCTCGTAGTGTTTCAAAATCCCGTCCCACTTGCCCTGCGCTTTGAGCAGCAGTTCCACCACCTCCCGGACTGCCCCCTGACCGCCCGGCGCCTCCGTCACGTAGTGCGCGATCGGCTTCAT
>JBGPKH010000411.1:0-8039 GCA_041485845.1 Bryobacteraceae bacterium | reverse complement strand
GCCTACGGTGTTGCGGCCCTCGTCAGCCGACGGGCTGCTGTTGCCTTAGTTCTTTCATCTATTCATCAACTTGCATGCGGACCAATGTTTACGGCCCGTCCGCGAAGAAGATGACCCTGGTTTTGCGAAAGTCGGGCTAGCCTCCATCGTCGACCCTGTGATCTCTTTGGTCCCTCGCGCGGAGCTCCGTGACACGCTGCGGCGAGCTCTCTCTGAAGAGCAGGCTGCCGTAGAAAACATCGAAGAGTTCTTCCGCATGCTCCCCTCGTCGGCATGGTCGGGGGACCTGCTGCGCACTTTCGCCGGTTCCTGGAAGGCAACGCACCTGAAGATGCTGGCGATCTATGGGCTTTCCTGCCGCCTGCAAAGAACCGCCGAAGGTGCGGAAGACCTCGACCGGTCCAACCTGTATCTTGCCGCGGCGCGTAATGCCTCAACCAGTTACGAGGATCTCGGCCTGGACTTCGATGGCCACACACACGCGGAGCTCTACGACGATTTTGCGGAGGCTCTGACCGGCGGCGACCTTTGGACGCTGCGGAAACACCGTCTCCCGGAAGCCCATCGGTTCAGCCGATGGGTTTACCGCAACATGGTGGTGGAGTCTATCCCCGATGGCCTCCTGACCAACATGTTCTCGGAAATCTACAACCATGGCGAGTATTCAATCGCCCTACCGGCGGCAGACGCCTATTTCCAGCGACATACTCGCCTCACCGCGCAAGAACGCCGCAAAGCCGTCATCTACATCGCTGCCCATGTGGAAGACGAGGTCGAAGCCTCCCACTTTCTGGTGGTGGTGGAGGCCCTCGATCGCTACCTGGCGGCCAGCAGAACCCAATTCGACGCTGAGCGTGCCGGTTCCGTCTTCCGCGCCTATCTACGAAACCTCGCACCGGTAATGCGGAAACTGACGGAGATGATGCGGACCGAGTCCGCCGGCGGGGCAGTCAAGCCCCTGGCAGCCAGTGGTGGACACGCGTAATGCCCGCCTCACAATCCGCCATAGCGCCCTCGAAACTTCAGGCGCCGGTGTGGCGATTCGAACGATACGAGGCCGCGGTGCAGGCTATCGCCGGCTATGAAGCGGCGTTGCGCGAGAACGCGTTAGGCAGGCGCTCGAACGGCTTGACCGTCACCGACCAGGACCAGCCGGCAGAGGTGTTTTGCCTCTTCCCGGTTCGCTCCCTCCAGCCGCCCCTGGCACTCATCGGAGGCATGGGGCCGCTGGCCGGTGCCAAGGCTTTCCGCCGGGCGTGCGCACGCTTCCGGGATTCCCGTGCCGTGGTGCTTTATCAGGTCTGCTCCATGCCGGACCGCTCCACGATCATTTTGGGCGAGCACGGCCCGGACACTCCATTGTGCCGCGAAATGGCTTTGCGGATGGCCGGCGCCGTAAGGCTTGCCGTGGGTCTCGCTGGCCCGGCCAGCCAGCCGGCGCGTTGCATCATAGCCTGCAATTCCGCGCATTACTTCTGGCGGCTGCTGGAAGACGACCTCCGGCAAACCGCACCAGGGCGAGAGTGCCAAGTGCGGATGATCTCCCTGGTGGATTTCAACCCTGGAGGCGCTCAAGTTCCAGTCTTGCCGAAAGACGTTGGTGCTGGCGGCGGAGGGCGCCCGCATGGGCCAGGTGTTCTCGGCGCCTTTGCGCGACGCCGGCCTGGCCTTTGAAGAGCCGTCGCCCACGCTGAGCCGTCTTTTGATGCGCGCCATCTTCGAAGGCGTGAAGGCGCTCGACGACCGCCGCGCGGTGGAGCTTGGCAACGAGTTTCTTCGAAGCCATCCTGCGAACCGGGCGGGACTATGATTGCGTTCTGGCCGGCTGCACGGAACTCCCGCTCACAATCGACCTCCTGCGGCTCCGCGGCAGCCCCGCGGTAGCCGCCTTTCTTTCCCGCGTGAGGATCGTCGACCCCCTGGAGGAAGCCCTCTGCCGGGCCTGATCCGCTGGATTCCCATATCATGTCAACTTCTCTGGAACAGACCGTCGAGACAAGCCGGAGCCGCTTCGCCCACTTCCCCAGGTCCGACGTGGAGCAATCCATCCCGGCGCGGTTCGAGCGGCAAGCGCGCATGTATCCGGACCGGATCGCCCTCGATGACCCCGAAACCGCCCTCACTTATCGCGACCTGAACCGGTTGGCCAACCCCATCCTTGATGAAGATCAGCGTCGAGGACGTCTACACGCACCGGTTCCGCATAATGCAGAAACTGCACATCCAGAGCTTCGATCCAAACCCGCCAGAAACGGCGTGAATAGACTCGGGACGGCCCGAATAGCGAAGCCAGACTCGACGCTCAGTTTGAACTGCTTGAGAACGCGTCCCGATTAAGGTCAACCAAACGGATCAGGAGGGCCCATTGCGTTTGCGGACCCGCCTGGACACTCGGCGCGGCAGTGGCTTAAAGGTTCTTAGAACTTCATCAGATCGAAAATATCCGCTGGCGCAACCGGGCCGCCGCCACCAGAAGACGTTTGAAAGCGTACTGGGCCCTCTGCATCCCTGACTATTACTGTGCCCAACGCCAAAGCGGATTCTGCCCGCGCGATCATGCTCTGCGGATGGAGATGTTTTCGTTCCACCTGCCGGCACTTACTCCACCCCCGCCAACTCCTGGCAGCCGAAGCGCTGGGCGTCGAGATCGCTGCCGATGAGCGCCGCTGCGTGGAAAAGACGGGCGCGGTGGCTCGCGCCATGCACCTGGGGATGGACGGTAGCGGCGTGCCGGTCCGCGCGACCGAAGTCGCCGGTCGCGCTGGCAAGCAGCCGGATGGTTCCGCCAAAACCCGCGATGCCAGGCTCGTCACCACGTGGACGGCCGAATCGCGAGATGAGCAAGACAAGCCCGTGCGCGATCCCGGATCGATCACTTATTCGGCCGCGGCCGCGGCCGCGATTGAAAGCGCCGCCGCTTTTGATCCGAGCCCCCGGTCCGACTTCGTCGAGCGCGTACTACGCGGAGCGGCGCGGCGAGGCTTCACTGAAGCACCCCGCTGCGTGGCGCTGGGCGATGGCGCCGCCTGGATTTGGAACGAAACTGGCCTGTCTGCCGCTTTGTAGACAAGACATAGTCACTCGTAGCGCATCGCCCCCATCGGATCGACACGCTTCGCGCGACCGGGCGCGCCTCCGCGTCCAATACACGGCTCCCTGCTTGGCTCCGGCTCCGCCGGCTCAGGAAGCGGAGATCCGCACGCACGACAATGCCAGCAGCGGAAAGTAGTCGCGATACATCCCGTAGGTGAGGTAGAAGACGCGCGGGAAGCCCGTGCCCGTGGTGGCGTCTTCCGGCCAGGTGCCGTCGGGCCGCTGCCGTTCCAGCAGAAACTGAACGCCGCGGCGAACCGCGGCGGATTCGCGATCGCCCGCGGCCAGCAGGCCCAACAACGCCCAGGCCGTCTGTGAGGCGCAGCTCGGCGCCGCGACGAAGCCCTCGCGCTCGTAGCTGGCGCACGATTCGCCCCAACCGCCGTCGGGATTCTGCACCGACCGCAGCCACCTGGCGCCTTTGACGATCGCGTCCTTGGCCCCGGGCAGTCCGCTGGCCGCCAATCCCCGCATCGCCAGAAACGATCCGTAAACGTAATTGACGCCCCATCGGCCGTACCAGCTCCCATCCTTCTCCTGCGCCTGCAGCAGATAGGCCACGCCGCGGCGCGCGGCATCGTGGTCCGCGAGTCCGCGGCGGCACAGCGATTCCAGCACGCGTCCGGTGATATCGGGGCAGGTAGGGTCGAGCATCGCGTTGTGGTCGGCGAACGGAACCTCGTTGAGCACGGCCCAGTTGTTGTCCACGTCGAAAGCCGCCCACCCGCCGTCTTCCGATTGCATGGCGAGCAGCCAGTTGATGGCGCGTTTCTCGGCCGCCGCCTGCGCTCTGGGATTCGACCCCCTGGCATGCAGCAGCGCCAGCAGCACCATGGCCGTATCGTCGATGTCCGGGTAGAACTCATTGGCGAATTCGAACGCCCAGCCGGAAGGCTCGGCGTCGGGCCGTTTGATGGACCAGTCGCCTTTGCGCCGCACCTCCTTGCTGATGAGCCAGTCGGCCGCGCGCCTCATCCGCGCATCATCGCCGCTCCCCGCCTCGCCCACCGCGAACGCGCAGATGGCCGTGTCCCAGATCGGCGAAACGCAGGGCTGAAAGATGAAACGGTCGCCGGTCTCGAGGAGCAGCGATTCGAAGTGGCGGATCGCTTCGACCAGGTCGGGATGATCTTCCGGATACCCGAGCGCATCGAGCGCCATGATGAAGTACATCATCGCCGGGAAGATGGCGCCCAAGCCTTCGGTGTGGCGCGTGCGGTCGAGGATCCAGTGCTCCGCCTCCCGGATGGCGGCCCCGCGGATGCGCTCGGATCCGCGCTTCTCCCAAACTTTGAAGACGCGGTCAAGATGGTGGAAGAGAATCGAGAGGCCCTTGCGCTTGGGCAGCGCCAGACTGACGTGGGGAAGGAGTAACTCGTCGAGCGTGAAGCCCGCCGGCGCACGGCGGCGAGATCCACGCGCCTGCACGATCGAGAGCGGCACCAGGATAGAACGCGTCCACGACGACATTTCGTACAGCACGTTGCCCGGCAGCATGGTGATTTCGGGCGGCACCGAGGGCACGTGCTCCCGCGGATACAGGCCGAAGAGGCTGAGGTTGATCTTGACGTAGCTGTTGGCGGCTTGCAGTCCTCCGAGCGCCAGGATGCGCTGGCGCGCGCCGCTCAGCGGCTCGGAATCCGGAGCGAACCCGGCGAGCTTGAGAGCGCAATAGGCCTTCACCGTGGCGCTGGCGTCGGACGGTCCGCCGCTGAAGGTGTTGAAGCCGCCGTCGGGCAACTGGCGTTCGAGAATCGAGCGGGCAGCCTTGGCGATGCGCGCCCGCGTGGGCGGCGTCCAGTCGGGGCCCTCGGGCTGGTGCAGCCACAGTTGCAGCAGGATGTAGTCGGATTCGAGCGTGCTGTCCGCGGTCAGCTCGCCGCACCAGAAACCTTCGGGCGTCTGCTGGCGAAACAAGGCTTCCGAAGAGCGCTCGATCGCCGCAGCGATGTCCTCTCGCGAAGTGCCGGTGCGCTCGGCCGGGCGGCGAGCGCGCCCGGTGGCGGGTTGCAACCATTCGTAAGACATGGGCCGAATCTTTATGGTAACAACGTAAAGTGGGAAGCATGGACTTCGAACTGGAGGCCGCCGAAGCGCGGGTCCTCGGAGCGTTGATGGAAAAAGAGGTTGCGACGCCGGAATACTATCCGCTCTCGCTGAACGCCCTGGTGAACGCGTGCAATCAGAAATCCAACCGCGACCCGGTGGTCTCCTATGACGAAGACACGGTGGAGCTGGCGCTCGAAGGGCTTCGCGACAAGGGCCTGGTCCTGCGCGTCAGCGGCCGGGAAAGCCGCGTGGCCAAACACGAGCAGCGCTTCACCGAAAAGTTCAACCTGGGCCGGCGGGAAGCGGCGGTGATCTGCATGCTCCTGCTGCGCGGCCCGCAAACCGTGGGCGAGCTGCGCGGGCGCACCGAGCGGCTCTACACCTTCGACGACCTGGAAGCCGTGGAGAGCACGCTCAATCGTCTCACGGAAATGGGGTTTGTCCGGCAATTGCCGCGGCAGCCCGGGTTCAAGGAGCAGCGCTACCGGCACCTGCTTTCCGGGGATGTCGAGATGCCGGCGGAGTCCGTGGCGCCCGTAGCGGCGGCCGCCGAGCGCCCGTCGCCGGATGGCGAGCGGATCGCGGCGCTCGCAGCCGCGCTCGCGGAGTTGCGGCGCGAGTTCGAGGAGTTTCGAAAAAAGTTCGAGTGAAGAGAAAACCAAAGAGGGCCACAAATGAACGCGAATGAACACAAATAAGAACAACGCAGCCCGCGGCAGAAGTCTCAAATCACCGCTACCGGCGTGGGCACGCCCCGCCAGGGAGCGGTTCTTGTCGCCCCGGGCTGATAGATCGCTGCTTGCTTTCTTATTCGTGTTCATTCGTGTTCATTCGTGGCCAAGAATTCTTGGAGTCAGCCAATGTTCGTCGTCAACAGCCTGCCGGTAGCGATCGCGTTCTGCATCGTGACCATGCTCGGGTGGGGCTCCTGGGCCAATACCCAAAAACTCGCTGGCAAGGAAAAGTGGCCGTTCGAGCTGTTCTACTGGGACTATGCGATCGGCGTTTTCCTCTTCGGGATGGTGTTGGCGCACACTCTCGGCAGCAGCGGTTCCGCGGGCATGGCTACCGTCGAGAATCTGCACGGCGCGGACTTCGCGTTCGTTCTTCCCGCGTTGATCAGCGGCGCGATCTTCAACCTGTCGAATATCCTGCTGGTAGTGGGGATCGATGCCGCGGGCATGTCCGTGGCCTTTCCCGTGGGGGTCGGGCTGGCGCTCGTGATCGGCACGGTGGAGAGCTATATCGCCACTCCCAAGGGCAACCCGATTCTCCTCTTTGCGGGCGTGGCGCTGATCGTGTTTGCCATGATCATGTCGGCGATCGCCCACGGCAGACTGCCCCACAGCGGGGCAAGGCGTCCGTTGCGCGGCCTCATTTTTTCGGCGATTGCGGGATGCATCATGGGGTTGTTCTATCCCCAGTTGATGCGCTCGATCTCACCCGGCTTCAACTCCGCGCCGATCGCCCGCGGGATGCTGACGCCTTACGTGGCGCTGGTGTTCTTCGGTGCGGGCGTATTGGTCAGCAACGTCGTGTGGAACACCATCTTCATGAAGGCCGGGCACGTAACCTACGCCGCATACTTCCGCGGCAGCGCAAAACTCCACGCCATCGGCATTCTGGGCGGCCTCATCTGGATGATGGCGCTGAGCTTCAACGTGATCGCATCGGGCGTCGCGGGACCGGCCATCTCCTACGCGCTGGGTCAGGGCGCCACCCTGGTGGCGGCGCTGTGGGGACTGCTCATCTGGCGCGAATTCCGCGCCGCGCCGCCGGGCACCAACAAGTATCTGGTGCTGATGCTGGCCGGGTACACCAGCGGACTGGTTCTGATCGGGGCCGCGTCGGGTAAGTAGTCGTGTTTCACAATTGCTCGCCGCTTGCCGGGGCACTACGAGGGTGGGATCGAATCGATCAACGCCCGCGAAATATCGAAGACATCGCCCGGCGCGTAACCACGCCCGAGCTTTTCCCGCTCCCGGACGCGTATATGCGTTAGGCTGGAAAGAAGAAGGAACCCATGACACTCACGCTTGAACTTTCGCCGGAACGGGAAGCTGCGCTCAAGGCGCAGGCCCAGGCCCGTGGCCTCAGCGTCGAGGAGTGGCTGTTAGAGATCACCGAACATCTGGCGCCGGCCGCCTCCATCGCTCACCTGCAGAAGTCGAACCCGAAGGAATGGATGCGGCAATTCCGCGCCTGGGCGGAAAGCCACGACCGCACGACGCCCCTGCTTTCAGATGAGGCCGTCAGCCGCGAGAGCATCTACCCGGACCGGGTTTGAGACCATCGTGCTTGTAGATACCAACGTTCTTACCCGGACCTTGCAGCCTCACCATGCGTTGTACGCCGTCACCGACCGCGCCATTGAGCGTCTTCTGGAGCAGGGCCGCGAACTCCACATCGTTCCACAGAATCTCATCGAGCTATGGGTTGTGGCGACGCGGCCGGTTGAACAAAACGGCCTTGGCATGACGCCCGCCGCCGTTGCCGGTGAACTGGCGCGGCTCAAAGCATGTTTGTCCTGTTGCCCGACACGGCAGCCATCTATTCGGTTTGGGAAAGCCTGGTGATTCAGCACAACGTGTCCGGCAAACCGGCGCACGATGCGCGCCTGGTGGCCGCCATGCTGTCGCACGGCCTTACGTCGATTCTCACCTTCGATGCGAGCGGGTTCTCCCGCTATGCCGGCATCGAGGTTGTCCACCCCGCCGACGTCATCGGGTGCTTAAACGTTTTCGGGATTCCCTTGCTCGGCCGCGAAATCCCGCTCCGTTGAAAATCACCTCCTGTCCCTGAACAAACACCCACAAACACTCAGCGAGGAAGTGGTAGAACGCGCGACGGAATCTGTAATATACGCACCGTTACGTGCTTATCGCCCTTCTTTGACG
>JBGPKH010000410.1:0-8060 GCA_041485845.1 Bryobacteraceae bacterium | reverse complement strand
CTGGAAGCCGACTTCGACTACCTGGTGGACATCACCGCCGTGGACTGGCCCAAGCGTCCCGAGCGTTTCGACCTGGTGTACATTGTTTATAGCTTTTCCCGGAACGAGCGGTTGCGGATCAAGACCTACATTCCCGATGCCTGCAAACCGGAGACCGCTGTCGGTATGCACCTGACGGCAAACTGGCTGGAGCGCGAAGTGTTCGACATGTTCGGTATCGAGTTCGCCGGGCATCCGGACATGCGCCGCATTCTGCTTCCCGAGGAGTGGCAGGGTTATCCGCTGCGCAAGGAGTACGGTATTCTCCGGCAGGACCAGCGCTGGGTGCAGGAAAACCTGAGCATCGAAAGCGGCCAGTGACGATGCCGGAATTAACAAATTGCCGGCGAGGCGAATCAGCCTGGACTTGGTGCAGAAGTGTTGCTACGCCGGTCGTTGCCTAAGCACGAACCGACATAAATAGTCGAAACCGACCGAAATGACGCCCGGCGACATACCCCAAAGCCTAAGCAATCTCATTGAGCGCTTCGAACGGAACGCCGCCGATTATCGCAGCGGCACGTACAACGAGGCCCAACTGCGCCAGGAGTTTTTGAATCCACTGTTTAAGCTGCTCGGTTGGGACATGGACAACGAGGAGGGTGCTTCCGAGCGATATAAGCAAGTAATTCACGAAGATTCGATCAAGATCAATGGCGAGACAAAAGCTCCGGATTACTGTTTTCGTATCGGCGGAGTCCGCAAGTTTTTCGTCGAGGCCAAGAAGCCCGCGATTCGTATCAAAGAGGATCCCGGATCGGCCTACCAGCTTCGACGATATGCTTGGTCTTCGAAACTGCCCCTGAGCATCCTGACGAATTTCGAGGAGGTTGCAGTCTATGATTGCCGGATCAAGCCCTCGCCCACGGACAAAGCTTCAACCGCTCGGATCAACTACTTCCGACTAGAAGACTACCCGCAGCACTGGGCCCGTTTTCTTGAACTCTTTTCAATCAGTGGGATTGTACGAGGGTCATTCGACAGATTTGTAGAATCAAGCGAAGCTAAACGTGGGACAGCGGAGGTGGCCGAGGCTTTTCTCGCCGAAATCGAGTCGTGGCGCGAACATCTCGCACGAAATATCGCACTTCGCAATCGAGACCTGACACCTGAAAACCTCAACTACTCAGTTCAAAAGATTATTGACCGAATCATCTTCCTCCGCATCTGTGAGGACCGTGGTATTGAGCCGTACAGACAGTTGTCCGCTCTAACCAATGGAGCAAACATATACTCTCGCATCTCTGACCTATTCCGCCGCGCGGACTACAAGTATAATTCAGGGCTTTTTCACTTTGACGAACAGAAAGACCGACTGGAACCGCCGGACACTCTGACGTTGGACCTATCCATGGATGACAAGGTCTTAAGGGACATTCTCGACAGCCTTTATTTCCCGCAGAGCCCGTACGAGTTTTCAGTTCTACCCGCCGATATCCTCGGTCATGTTTACGAACAGTTCCTTGGAAAGGTCATCCGTCTCACGGCTGGCCATCAGGCGAGGGTGGAAGAGAAGCCCGAGGTTAAGAAAGCGGGCGGCGTTTACTACACGCCTACGTACGTCGTTGAATACATCGTTCGGAATACCGTCGGTAAGCTTTTTGAGGGGAAGACTCCGAAACAGGCATCGAAAATCAAGATTGTCGATCCCGCGTGTGGCTCGGGTTCGTTTCTCTTGGGCGCGTACCAACACCTGCTTGATTGGCATCGCTCCTGGTACGAGAGGCACCCTTCAGCAATCCGTGGTGATGCCATTTACAAAGGCCCCCGTGGTGATTTGAGGTTAACAGTACACGAGCGCAAGAGAATTCTGCTCGACAATATTTATGGCGTTGACATCGATTCTCAGGCGGTTGAGGTCACAAAGCTCTCCCTGCTTTTGACCGTCCTGGAGGACGAAAACAATGAGAGTCTCACCCGACAGCTAAAACTATTTCACAAAGATCGTGTTTTGCCTGATCTCGGCGAGAACATCAAATGTGGCAATACGCTGATCGACGGAGGCTTTTTCGGAAACTCGCCGGGTGACTTGTTCGAAGAGAACGATGAGATTCAGATTAATTCCTTCGATTGGAAGGAGGAATTTCACGGTATTCTCGAACGTAAGGGCTTCGATGCGGTAATCGGGAATCCGCCGTGGGGCGCCGAGTTTTCCGCGGGAGAACTCGAATATCTTCGACACACGTACAAGCGTGTCGTCGATCGTACGACGGATTCATATATCTACTTCCTCGACTTGGCGACAAGGATCGCTTCCCCAACCGGTTACGTGGGGTTCATCGTACCGGGGACCGTACTGAACCAGGTGGATGCGAGGTCGGTTCGCGAACTCCTCGTTTCGCGGGGGTTGCAAATGATCATAAACCTCGGCCAGGGTATCTTTGGGCCAAAGGTCTTAAACACTTCGAGTATTCTTATCAGCCGAAGGCGGGGCAACGATAGAGCTTTAGCACTTCATGATCTGTCCTCGGCGCCGCGGAATTTCCGCAAGGACGCCCTTGGAAGCGAAAAGATAGTGGACTGGTCGGATTGGAAAGAGCTTGTCGAGAACGATCCGCACTATACGTTTTTCGTAGGAGGGCTGGAGTCAGCTTCGTTATTGGCTCGTCTACGCCGGAGACACATCGCGTTAAAGGAGATACTGCTCGGTGAAATACAGCGAGGCGTGACACCAGACGTTATCAATGCACATCTGATGTCCCCTAAGGAAGCGGCCGAGAAGGGGCTGGAGGGGGATCTGCTGAGGCCCAGCATCGGTGGTGCGCAGATTAAACCGTATCATTGCTGGCGCGCGGATCGTGTCTTGGTATACACAACGCGCGATTCCGACATATCCCGCTACCCAAATATCCAATCCTATCTCGGCACCTATAGGAGCCAGATCACGTGCCCTGAGGTGAAGGACTCAAAGCATCCGTGGTGGGCTCTTCACCGTCCAAGAGACCCAGAGATCTTTGAGTCCCCAAAATTTGTGGGTCTGACGACCGCCAAGACGATCGCGGTGATCTACGATGAAAAGAAATCCCTCGTTGTCACCGATGCGATGTACGTTTTTTCGGTGCGGCCGGAGTTTGATCCGTGGGCGTTAATGGCGATACTGCATTCCAAAGCGTTTCTCTTCTTTTACCAAGTGGCAAATCAGGGCGAAGGGCGGGTTATCCCTCAAGTTAAGGCGTCGAAGCTGCAGGAGCTTCCCATCCCCTCTCCGGACCGAATGGCGGGAGAAGAGACGCGGCTTCGGAGACTCTGCGATCATCTCATTGCAGCGAACTCGCCAAAGACGAAAGAAGGGCACGGTCTCACAGAGGATGACTGTGATCGCCGGAAGGCGTCCATGGCTCGCCAAATTGATGAAATCGTGTATCGATTGTACGGGCTTTCAAAGCGTGATATTGCCCTAATAGAGCAGACCGTATGAGCTTGTCGCCGCAAGTTCTTGTTTTGCGACCCCAGAGCGCTGGCTGGCCGGCTTGGCAGCCCTTGGTAAGGGATTTTGGCCTGGGCTTCGGGTTGATGGCCCGAGGCCCGATGGGGCTGTCCCGGAAGGCGTTGCACTATTTGACACTCGTCTACCGCAAGTGATACATGTAGTTTTCTTCACTAGGAAAACTCATGGCTGACGAGCAAAAGCCCGGAGACTCCGACGCGCCTCCTCCCGATGGGGGCGGGGCTCCGAAACCACCGGCGAAACCAGCCGCCGACGCCGCGAAAGCCGCTCCTCCCAAGCCCGCGGCGGCCGCCCATGCAGCGCCTCCCAAGCCGCCGGCTATCATGGCGGCCACCCCCTGGGACAGCGAGCTCGCGCGCGAGTTGAAGGAGAGATTCGGCGACCGCATCGCGGAAACTTCCACGTACCTGGGGCAGAATTTCATCGTGACCAAGCCGGACTCGGCGATTCCAGTGTTGGAGTACCTCAAGCTGGAAGCCGACTTCGACTACCTGGTGGACATCACCGCCGTGGACTGGCCCAAGCGTCCCGAGCGTTTCGACCTGGTGTACATTGTTTATAGCTTCTCCCGGAACGAGCGGTTGCGGATCAAGACCTACATTCCCGATGCCTGCAAACCGGAGACCGCTGTCGGTGTGCACCTGACGGCAAACTGGCTGGAGCGTGAAGTGTTCGACATGTTCGGTATCGAGTTCGCCGGCCATCCGGACATGCGCCGCATCCTGCTTCCCGAGGAGTGGCAGGGCTACCCGCTGCGCAAGGATTACGGTATTCTTCAGCAGGACCAGCGCTGGGTGCAGGAAAACCTGAGTATCGAAAGCGGCCAGTGACGCCGGTATGCCAGACTCTACATTCTTAGACTCCACGGAACTGGTTCTGAATATGGGTCCGCAGCACCCCTCCACGCACGGGGTGCTGCGCGTGATCCTCAAGCTGGACGGCGAAAAGGTTCTGGGCACGGAATGCATTATCGGCTACCTGCATCGCGGCGTGGAGAAGATCGCGGAAAACCGCACCTACGCGCAGTTCAATCCATACGTGGACCGCATGGACTACGTGGCGGCGGTCTCCAACGGACTGGGCTACTGCCTGGCGGTGGAGAAACTGCTGAACGTGGAAGCGCCGCCGCGGGCGCAGGCCGTCCGCGTGATCCTCACGGAACTGAACCGCATTGCGAGCCACCTGCTGTGGCTGGGAACGCATGCGCTGGATATCGGCGCCATCACGCCGGTGTTCTACTGCCTGCGCGAGCGCGAAGAGGCGCTCAAAATCTTCGAGAAGTACTGCGGCGCGCGGCTGACCACCCACGCGTTCCGCATCGGCGGGCTGTTGTACGAAACCTATGACGGCTTCGAGCAGGACGTCAACCAGTTCTGCGACATGTTCGTGCCGAAGGTGGACGAGTATGAAGAACTGCTCACCAACAACCGCATCTGGGTGGGGCGGCTCAAGGACGTGGGCATCCTGAGCGCCGAGGAATGCAAGGAGTACGGCGTGACCGGGCCGGTGCTGCGCGCCGCGGGGGTGAAGTGGGACCTGCGCAAAGCGCAGCCGTATTCGGGCTACGAGAAGTACGATTTCGAGATTCCTACGGCGCAGAACGGCGATACCTACGACCGGTACACCGTACGCATGCAGGAGATGCGGCAATCGGTGCGCATCATGCGGCAGGCGGTGGCGGCGATTCCCGAGGGGCCGATTATGGGCAAGGTCGGGAAGGTGATCAAACCGGCGGTGGGCGAGGCCTACGTTTCGATCGAGGCGCCGAAGGGCGAGTTGGGATATTACGTGGTGAGCGACGGATCGACGCAGCCGTATCGTTGCCGGGTGCGGCCGCCCTCGTTTGTGAACCTGCAGGCGCTGAATCGTATGATTCGCGGCGGCTTGGTGGCGGACGTGGTGGCGGTGATCGGGACACTCGACATTGTTTTAGGTGAGGTAGACAGATAATTTGGCCACAAATGAACACAAATGAACACATATAAGAAAGAGAGTCTGTCTTATTTGTGTTCATTTGTGTTCATTTGTGGCTAACAAAGGTTTTGTTCTTATGGGCAAGCTACTAAACAAGATTTTCCTGGTGGACCTGTTCCAAGGTCTCTGGGTGACTTTCCGCAATCAGCATCCGAAGTACATTTATACCGAGCAGTATCCGGCGGAGCGGCCCAAGGTGGCGGAGCGGTATCGCGGCGCGCCGCGCCTCAACATCAACCCCGATAACGGCGAGACGCTGTGCATCTCCTGCAACTTGTGCGCCCTGGCCTGTCCCGAGACCTTGATCGTAGTCACCAGCCAGCGCAATGAAACGACCAAGCGCAAAGACCTCACTACCTTTATTTACGACACTTCCCGGTGCATGTTCTGCGGGCTGTGCGAGGACGCCTGCCCGGTGGACGCGCTGGAGCTGACCCAGGATTTCGAGATGGCCACTTACACGCGGGAGGGCCAGATCTGGGATCGGCAGATGCTCGAAGAGGGGCCCAAGCCCACTCAATACAAATGCTGATCGATACCGTTCTGTTCTACATCTTCGCCCTGATGGTGCTGGGCGGAGGTCTGCTCACGATCACGCGCCGGAACGCGGTGCACAGCGCGGTTTCGCTGATCGTTTCGCTGCTCGGAGTGGCGGGCCTGTACCTGTTGCAGCAGGCCGAGTTCCTGTTCGCCGTGCAGATCGTGCTCTACGTGGGCGGCATCATGGTGCTGTTCCTGTTCGTGATCATGCTGGTGAACCTGGACCTGGCTGCCAAGGAGCGGCAGTTCAACAGGCAGTGGCTGGTGGCGGTGGTGGCCGTGGCCGTGGTGGGAGCCCAGCTTGCTTACTTCATCAATAAGGGCAAGGATGCGTTCCGCTTCGCGGAGAACGCGGCAGCGGCCGTGCCCGAAGCTATCGGGAATACGGAGCTGGTGGCCGACTCGCTCTTCAAGGAGTACCTGCTGCCGTTCGAAATCGCCTCCGTCCTGCTGCTGGTGGCGGTGGTGGGCTCCGTCGTGATGGCCAAGAAGAGGATCTGACGATGCATCCGATTTCAACCGTTCATTACCTGGCCTTGAGCACCGCATTGCTGCTCATCGGCACCGTGGGCGTGCTGACCCGGCGGAACATCGTGATCATTCTCATGTCCATCGAGCTGATTCTCAATGCGGTGAACATCAACCTGATTGCGTTTTCGCACGCCTTGCACAATGTGGGCGGGCAGGTCTTCGCGATTTTCGTGATCACCGACGCGGTGGCCGAAGCCGCCGTGGGACTGGGCATCCTGATCGCGCTGTTCCGCAACAAGGAAACCGTGCTGGCGGATGAGATCGATTTGCTGAAGTGGTAGGAGAGCCGTGAACTATTTCCTGGACCATATCTGGTTGATACCTCTGTTCCCGCTCTTCGGGGCGGCCCTGATGCTGCTGCTGGGCAGCCGCCTCGATCCGCAGCCGGAGTCCCAAGTGGCGGTGGTTCCCGGCGTGGAGCCTGTTTTTGAGCATGAGCACGAAGCAGGGGCCGGGGGCCAGGCTCACCAAAGCGCGAGTGGGCCAGGGGCCGGGGAACACCACCACGGGCACTCGCACGATCACGGGCACACGCACGACCACGATCACAGTCATGATCGCGGACATGATCATGGGCACGCTCATTCGCCCCTGAAGTTCCTCATTGACCTCATCTGCCCGGGGATGATTCTGCTCTCATTGATCTTCTCCGCCGGCGCGGTGTGGGAGCTTTCGCAAAAGACCGAGAGAATTCACCAGGTGATCCAATTCACCTGGCTGGCCGGATTGCCGTTCCATATGGCCAACGGCCAGATCGCCACCTTCCAGGCCGATTGGGGGTTCCTGCTCGATCCGCTGAGCTCGGTCATGATCCTGGTGGTGACCGGAGTTGGCTTCCTGATTCACGTGTACTCCACCGGGTACATGGCGCACGACAACGGCTACTATCGCTTCTTCGGCTACCTCAACCTGTTCGTCTTCTTCATGCTCATGCTGGTGCTGGCCAACAACTACACGCTGCTCTTCGTCGGATGGGAAGGCGTGGGCTTGTGCAGCTACCTGCTGATCGGTTTCTACTTCCACAAGAAATCGGCGGCCGATGCCGGCAAGAAGGCCTTCGTGGTGAATCGCGTGGGCGACGCCGGCTTCATCCTGGGCATGCTGCTCATGCTCTCGGTGTTCGGCACCGTCCGCTTCACCGACGTCAGCGCGGTGCTGCGCAGCGGCCAGTTCACCCCCGAGACGGCCGGGTTCGGCGTGCTCAGCATCATGGCGCTCCTGCTGTTCGTCGGCGCCACCGGCAAATCGGCGCAATTCCCTCTCTACGTATGGCTGCCCGACGCCATGGAAGGGCCGACGCCCGTCTCCGCTCTCATCCATGCCGCGACCATGGTGACCGCCGGCGTGTACATGGTGGCGCGTTCCGCGGCGCTGTTCCAGCTTACCCCGAGCACCTCCACCGTGGTGGCCACGGTGGGAGCGTTCACCGCGATTCTGGCGGCGACCATCGCGCTCGTGCAGAACGATATCAAGCGCGTGCTGGCGTATTCCACCGTGAGCCAACTCGGCTACATGTTCCTGGCCCTCG
>JBGPKH010000409.1:0-8060 GCA_041485845.1 Bryobacteraceae bacterium | reverse complement strand
TGCGCCCAGTTTCGAAAACAACTACCGGCCCGTGCCCATCCCACCTTGGAACAACTGGAAGGCAGCGTCCGCCAGGCGCTGAACCCCAAAGAGGCCTACAACATGGTGCCAGGCAGAGATCCCGAAAACGTTTAAGCACCCCCGGGCTCACCCCCCGCAACACTCGACCCCCAACTCGTGTTATAGTCTTCGAAATTGAAGGTATTGGTGCGCAATCAGACCCGCGAAACCGTTTTGGCGCAGGCGGCGGAGATGGCGGATACCAGCGCAAAGCGGCGGACCGGCCTGTTGAAGCACTCGCGGTTGGAGCCCGGCGAAGGCTTGTGGATCGTCCCTTGCGAATCGGTCCATACGTTCTTCATGAAATTTCCGATCGACTTGGTGTACCTGGACAAGCGCAAGAAGGTCAAAAAGGTAAGGCACGCCGTGCCGGCGTGGCGGCTTTCGGCCTGCCTGTCTGCTCATTCGGTGTTGGAGCTTCCCGCGGGAACGATCCGCGAGACCGGCACCCAGCCGGGCGACGAGCTGACCGTTGAAGAGCTAGGTTGAATTTGAATTCATGAGTTTACGAATCACGCTCGCGGTGGTGGCGGTACTTACGGTATCCTGCGTCCGGCAGACACGGGTAGTCCACCGCCCGCCGCAACCGGTGACGCAGACCGTGTGGGACCGGCAGATCCGCAACGCCAAGGACGCCGGAGACGGCGACTACCAACTGCGCGTTCTCCGCGAGAAGGTGGCCGCCGAGTCGGACAACATCGCGGCCCGCCTGGAACTGGCGAAGGCCTACCAAGAACGTGGATATCCCGACGTGGCGCTCGAAATCTGCCGCCTGGCTTCCGGGCGCTTCCCCGAATCGGGCGACGTCGAACTGGCGCTGGTGCGCGCCCTCCGCGGCATGAACCGGCGGAACGAAGCCATTGATGGCCTGGACGCATTTCTCGGGCAGCACCCCCAGAAATCACCCGACTTTGCTTCCTGGGCGGGCATCCTGAAGGACGAGATCGGTCAATGGACCGAAGGCGAACCGTGGCACCGGAAAGCCCTTCAACTGGATGCCTCACAGGACTCGCTGCACAACAATCTCGGCTATAACCTTTTGATGCAGAAGCGGAACGACGAGGCCGCCCAGGAATTCCGCGAAGCCTTGAAACTCAGTCCGCGCTCCCCGGTGGCGCGTAACAATTTGGGGCTGGCGCTCGCCAATCAGAATGCAGGCGCAGACGCGGTGGCCAACTTCCAGTCGGCCGCCGACGCCGCCACCGCGCACAACAACCTGGCGGCAGTGTGGATGGAAAAAGGGAACTACACTGCGGCCCGTAAGGAACTGGAGTTAGCGCTTCGGTATCATAACAATTTCCCGGCGGCCCTCAGGAACCTGGAGTTGCTTTCCCGCCTCGACGGCAATCCTGCTTCGTTCCAGGCCAGGCAAACCGAGTCGGGTTGGGATCGCTGGAAGTCCGGTTTTAAGAAGCTCTTTGTGGGACCGTTGGACGATTCGCGGAAGGATGCAGCCAAGCCTGCAGCCACACCCGCCAATGAAGAGGAACAATGAAGACTGCATTTACGCAATTTATCCGTGATGAACAGGGACAGGACCTGGTGGAATACGCCTTGATCGTGGCCGCCGTCGGGCTGGCCCTGATTACCACCGTGAACCAACTCTCTGCGGCCGTAGTCAGCCTGTATCAGAGCATCACGGGAGATCTGTCAAGCATCGGCACTCCAGCGGCATAATACCGGACGTCGATGTGCGGCCGTTTTTCGCCCTCTCCGGGCCACTTTTGAAGTGGTTCGCGCCGGATCTGGCGCTGGTTGGCGCTACGGTGACGCTGTTCTACTGCCTTTTCCTGTTTCAGGGCTACCAGAAACTGTTTCGGGATTCCGACGCAGGGTGGCACATTCGCAGCGGCGAGGCGATTCTCTCCACCGGCAAGCTCCCCCGCACCGATCCGTATTCCTTTACGCGCGCCGGCCAGCCCTGGTTCGCCTGGGAGTGGGCCGCGGATGCCGCTAGCGGCGCCATCCACCGCGCCGCTGGACTCGCCGGCGTGGCGCTCTTCTATGGCGTCGCGATCGCCGCGGGGGTCTGGCTCTGGTTCCGCTTGCATTGGGTACTCGGCGGCGGTTTCCTGGTGGCTTCCGCCATGTCGCCCCTGCTGCTTTCCACGTGCAATATCCACTGGCTGGCGCGGCCGCACGTGATCGGATGGCTCTTTCTGCTGGGGGCCGTGCTTTGGGCGGAAACCGCGAGGGGACCCTTCGGTTGGCGTGATGGATTGGGCATTGCGGCCTTTTCGGCGGCTTGGGCCAACTTACACGCCAGCTTCTTTTTCGCACCGCTGATTTTGGGGATTTACGCCGTAGGACGTTACGGGAAAAAAGGCTCCACATGGTTCGTCTGGGCGGCGGCGGTTGCCGCCGTGGCCCCGCTCGCGAACCCCTATGGCTGGCATCTCTACCAACACGTCTTCCGCTACCTGACCGACTCCGGCCTCCTCTCGCGAATCGCAGAGTTTCAGAGCTTCGATTTTCACGGCGCGGGTTCGGGACAGATCATTGCCGCCGTGATCCTGGGAATCGCCGGCGGCGCTCTGGCGTTTACCGGGAAGCGATACGAACACGCGCTGCTGGCTGTCTTGATCTCGGCCCTCGCCCTCCGCTCCGCGCGGGCCCTTCCGCTGGTCGCGCTTCTTCTGCTGCCGATCGCCAACGCGGCCATCACCCCGCTGCTCGACCGCCGTTTTCAGGCCTATTCCCAGCGGCTGCGGGCCATCGATGCGCGACTCTCCGGCCTGGCCCTAGCGCCGCTCGCCGTGCTGGCCGCCTTCGCCTTGCTGCGGCTTCTTCCCACCGGATTTCCGCCGGACCAATTCCCTGTGGCGGCCTATTCTCATATTCCCGCTGAAGCCCGCCTGTTCGCTCCCGACAAGTTCGGCGGATACCTGATCTATCGCTCAAATGGGACCCGTAAAGTCTTTTTTGACGGACGCAGCGACTTCTACGGCGCCGAATTCCTGAAACAGTACAGCCGCCTGGTCCAGGTCCGCCCCGGCTGGCGCGAGTACTGGGATTCCTTCGGATTCACGCACGCGCTGATGCCGGGCGATTATCCGCTCGTCCCGGCGCTGGAACAGATCGGGTGGCAGGAGGTTTACCGGGACGGCGCCGCGACTCTGCTGGCCCGAGGCAAAACTTAACCATGGGCTTCGTGTTACAACAGATCATCGGCGGCTTTTTCACAGGGCGGAAGTGTATGGATTCGAGGGTTGAATGGATCGGCAGAAAAAACTCCTGATTATCAGCGCGGCCTGGATCTCAGCGGCCTTGCTGAGCTGGTTCGTCTGGGCCAAAGCGGTGGCCCCGCAACAGGTCAAACAGGTGCGCGTGGTGGTGGCGTCCCGCGATATGCCGCTCGGCACGCTGCTGCGCCAGGGCGACCTCCGGATGGTGAATTATCCCGAACGGGATCTGCCCAAAGGCGTCGTCTTCGACACCAAGGACGCAGTCAACCGCGTGCTGCTTTTCCCCATGAGCAGCAACGAGCCGGTCACCATCTCCAAGCTCTCGGGCACCACCACGGTCGAGGGCGTCTCCTCCACCATCGAACCGGGCTACCGTGCAGTCTCGGTGCAGATCACGGACGTCACCGGGGTGGCCGGATTGATCCAATCGAATGCCCGGGTGGATGTGCTGTTCACCCGGCCGGGTAGCATGGCCGAGGCAACCACCTCCATCATTCTGCAAAATGTGAAGGTGCTTTCGATCGGCCGCATGGCGTCTCCCAGCCAGCCCATCGATCCACGCGCGCCGGCGTCGAAGGTGGTCACCCTGGTGCTCACCCCGGAAGACGCGCAGAAGCTGGAGCTCGCCAAAAATGAGGGCAAGATCAGCCTGTCCTTGCGCAATCCCCTGGACAACTCGCAAACGGCGGCCAGCGGCCCCATCACCACCGACGTGCTCGACCCCATGATCAACGCGCGTATCGCCTTGGCCAAGAAGGGGCGCGTCGGAAGCAAAGCCAACCTCGACGACCCCAACGTCTGGCAGGATCTGACCGGTGCCAAGAAAAAGGAAGAGCCCAAAAAGGAACCGGAAAAACCGCGGGTCGTCATCGACGTCTTCCGCGGCGATAAGCACGTTCAGGAATCGTTTCGATGAAGACCAGTGTCAAGTTGCAAAGACTGGCGTGCGGGACAGCGGGCAAGACCGCTCCCTCCGGTCGCGGCTCAGCAAGCGTTTCAGCAAGCGTTTCCGCACCCGTTTCCGAGCCGCGACCAAAAGGAGCGGTGTTGCGGGAACTTCTGCAACTTGGTACTTGTCACGGGGTTCGTCACGCGGCCGCGCTCGCGGCATGGTGCTTTGCCGCGCTGTCACCGGGTTGGGGACAGCCAACCCATGCGCGCGACATCACGCTGCTCGAAGGCCGCGGCGAACTGCTCCAGTTCCAGAAGGACATCCAGCGGGTGGTCATCTCGGAACCCAAGGTCGCCGACGTCGCCGTGGTCTCGCCGCGGGAGGTGATGGTCAACGCCAAGGGCCCCGGCAAAACCACGCTCATGGTTTGGGAGACCGGCTCCGACCCCGCGCGCTACGAAATCGAAGTCACCAAGGACACCTCCGAGTGGGAACAGTTCCGCAAGCAGATCGTGGACAGCGCCAACGGCAGTCCGGTAACCGTCACCGGCTCCGGCGAGACGCTGGTTCTCGCCGGCGCGGTCAAAAGCGCGGACGACTCCAAACGGCTGGCCGGCATCGCCCAGACGCGCGCCAAGAACGTGATCAACCTATTGCAGACGCCCCCCGCGCCCGAGCCGCGCCAGATTCTGCTGCAAGTGAAGTTCGCCGCGGTGGATCGCGTGGCCCTCACCCAGATCGGCTTCAACCTGTTCAGCACCAACGACAAGGTACAGGGAGCCCTCAGCACCCAGCAGTTTACGCCGCCGCGTTTCAGCCAGCTTCAGGTGCAGGGCGGCGCGGTGAACAGCAACACGGTGAATTTCTCCGACCTGCTGAACCTGTTCGCGTTTCGTCCGGACATCAACTTCGGCGCCACCATCAAAGCGCTCCAGGACCGCAACCTGCTCCAGATTCTGGCGGAGCCGAACCTGATTACGCTGGAAGGCAAGGACGCCAGCTTTCTGGCCGGCGGATCGTTCCCCTTCCCCACCATCACCACGACCCCGACCGGTGGCGCTACCGCGCCGGTGATCACCGTGCAGTTCAAGCCCTTCGGCGTGAAGCTGGATTTCACCCCGACGGTGACCGCGTCGGGAGCGATCGACTTGAAGGTGGCGCCGGAGGTGAGCGCGCTCGATTTCGCGAATGCCGTGACCCTGCAAGGCTTCCTCATTCCGGCGCTTTCTCAGCGGCGCGCGGAGACCGAGGTGATTCTCAAGGACGGTGAGAGCTTCGCCATCGCGGGGTTGATCGACAACCGCGTGGTGGAGGCGCTCGACAAGGTGCCGGGCATCGGAGACATCACGATTCTCGGCCGCTTGTTCCGCAGCCGCAGCACACAGAAATCGACGGACGAGCTGCTGGTGGTGATTACGCCGCATTTCGTGCGGCCGCTCAGTCCCGAAGAGAAGGCCAAGCTGCCCGACATGCCTTCGACCTTCCTGCCAACGGTTGTGGACGAAAAGGCCAAGAAGGGCAAAGGGAAGGGCAAGGCAACGCCCGCCAATTCGAGCAATCAACCGGAGTTTGTAGGACCCCGTGGGCAACAGATACCAAAGTAAGCGGGGGTTGGGGGTTGGGGGTTGGGGGCTGGGGAGCCGCCTCGAGCCCCGGCCCTTCCGCCCTACCCCCGGACTCCCATCGTCCAGGGTTGTGGTAGCGGCCCCTGCGCTGGCGAGCCGCCACCGCGAGCCCCAACCCCCAATCCCCAGCCCGCTCGCGCTTTGGCGAGCCCAACCCCCGTCCTCCAGCCCCCAATCCCCAATCCCCAACCCCTGGCCCCCGTCTTCCGGCTCCATGTCCATCCAACTCCTGGTCATCATGGTGCCCGTGCTGTTCGGGCTGATGGGATTCGCGTTGGATCTCGGCCGGCTCTATCTCATCCGCGGCGAGCTGAACCAGGCGGCCAACGCCATGGCCCTAGCCGCCGCCAACCAGTTGATCGGCACCGCATCTTCGCTCGACAATGCCACATCGGCGGCCAACCAGTCGATCGACAATACCAACCAGCTCGGTAATAAATACAATTTCGGGTCGCTGCCCATCAACCAGAGCACCGGGGATCTGGTCAGCACGGTCGACACGCCATCCTTCTTCGCCACCGTGGCCGACGCCTCTGGCGGAACCGGCGGTGGGGCCGACGGAACCACCGCCCGGCACGTGCAGATCAACATCACCTCGGATGCCCCACTGCTGTTCTGGGGGCTGCTCTCCGTCGGCCAGTCGCGCAAGACGCCGATCGCCGCGCAGGCCCTCGCCGGTATCAGCGCGCCCCTATGCACCGCATGCGGAATCGAGCCGTTCGCGGTCGCCCCACTCGATGCCGGCGACACCGACAATTTCGGATTCGGCGATCCCACCGCCGGCAACCTCTACACCTTCGCGTTCGAGTGCTCGGGGACTCCGCCCCCGGCGGCGCTTTCGGGAACGCTGGTGTCTTACGGCATCCTCAATCGAAACGACACCGCCAACGCCACTCTCGATGAGAGCCAGCAACTGTACCGCGACGGCGCGGGCGGCCTGATCGCCTCCACCAATCCCAACCCTACGGGATCCGCCGTCCCGCTGGCATGCGCCGGAGTCAACGACCCCGCCGAAGTGATCTGGCCGAGCACCAGTCCCAACCTCTGCACCAGCGCGGCCCCGGTCGGCGTGTCGAATGCGCTTTGCGGCTTGTACTCGCGCTTCGACAACGCCAGCCCGCCGGGCGTCTGCAGCAACAACGTGACCGACTTCGCTACGCTCTCGGCCGCGTACCCGCCCGACACCGACGTGACCACCGGACAGACCGATCTCTACTCGGCGTACCTCGGCAACGGCCGCCGCGTGATCACGGTCGCGGTGGTGGACACGCTTCAGATCGCCGTCACCGGCGCCATGACGGTGCTCGGCTTCCGCCAGTTCTTTCTCGAGCCGAACGCCGACGGCACGTTCCTCAACCCGGCGGACCAGAACGGCCGATTCGTGGCGCAGTACATCGGCAGCCCCGTGCCACTCAAGCAGGGATTCTTTGACGACCGCTTCGCGCTCGGCTGCTCGCTCGCGTCGGGGCCGGGAAAGGTGGTTCTCCACCAGTGAGGCGGCGCAAAGGCAACATGCTGATCGAGGCGACCCTGTGGATCCCCATCATGGCGCTTCTCATCGTGGGTATGATCCAGGTCGGCAAGATCACGTACCTGTACTATTCGCTGAAGAAGTCAGTGTACTCTGCGGCGAGGTACCTGCCAGTACAGCAGGGAGTCAATTTCTGCGATCTCACTAATGACCCGAATGTCGCCGCGGCTTTTCAGTTTGCCGTGACCGGGACCACCGATGGCTCCGGACCCGCCCTGATTACGAATTTCACCACCGACATGTTGCAGGTGACCGCGGAGTGCGTGGACGCGGCATCGGGAGTGCCCGGTCCGTGCGACTCGAGCGGCTGCCCGACGGTCACCGCGCGTCCCGACTATGTCCTGGTGACGATGCCCAACGGCTACCAGGTGCAGCCGCGCATTCCATTCATCACCCTGAACCCGATTCAATTGTCGCCGTCGGTGATGGTGCCCTTCGGAGGCACGACATGAGGCGCGCCCGATCCGGCCAGGCCCTCGCCGAATTCGCCGTGCTCTACGCCGCAGTCATCCTCCCGCTCACCTTCATGACCATCTTCGTCGCCGAGATGCTGTGGGTGTGGCACAGCGTGGTGGATTTCACGCGCGATGGCGCGCGCTACGCCGCCACGCATTGCTGGATCTCCGACGGCAGCAACGTTCTCGGCTACATGACCAGCCGCGTGCCCGCCATGATCGACCAGGCGCAATTCCAGGCCGGCGACGCGGGAATCTCGGTGCAGTATTTCTCGGACGGCGGCGTGACCTCGTTCAATGGCGACACCTGCG
>JBGPKH010000408.1:0-8068 GCA_041485845.1 Bryobacteraceae bacterium | reverse complement strand
GTCATCTTCTGGGAGGAGATGCTGGCCCGCAGCTACATGTTGTCGAAGCCCGACGCGTGCTTCCCGATCCAGTCGCCCGACGCCGTCGCGCTGACCGGGTACTACCCGACCCGCTCGTGCGTCCGCTACGCGCCCGGGAAGGACGAGTACACCGTCTCCATGGAGGACTTCGTGCTGCGCCAGGCGAGCCCTCCCGAGCCGGTTCGGGAGGCGGCGAGCGGCAAGCCGTAGCGCAAGTGAGTTTCCGGCATTCCCGACGACATTGCGCGCCAGTTGGAGGCTCGGTCCGGCCAGGTATCGCGACCGCGCCGGGAATCGGCGCCCACCAGCCCCCCTTCGATCCTGGCTTAATTACGCAGCAATTCACAGGCGTGCTGCGCAGCAGCATCAACAATGACGGCAGTCTTAACGTCTACCGGCGCGGCGAAACCTGGCGCGACTTCCATCCCTACCTGCAAGCCGACAAGCCTCCCGCGCAGATATTGTCGCACCAGCACTTCAAGTCGAAGCGGTCGCCTATTTTGATGCCTATGGCGGACCGGGGGTCCGCACCACCTACTGCGCTCCGGCTAGTCCATCAAGCGCGCCGCCGGCACATCCAGGAACCACGTGACGCCGCGCCCGTGGTGCGACGCGATCTGGGCGGGGTACTTCCTGGGATCGTACTCTTCCTTGAAGACCGCGCGCACGGCCTCGGCCTTGTCCGCGCCAGCAACCAGAAACACAGTGTGCTTGGCCGCCAGCAGCGCGCCGGGGAGCAACGTCACGCGCCACTGGTTGAACTTCGGCACGAAGACGTGCGCCGCGATGCCTTCGCGGTCGTCGATGTGCGGATCCCCGGGAAACAAACTGGCGCTGTGGGCGTCCGGGCCCATGCCGCGATGCACCAGGTCGAAGTGCGGAAACTCGCCATCATCCAGTCCGAAGAAATCGCGGATCTCCTGCGAATACCGCTCGGCGGCGGCCTTGGGCGCAATTTCGCCGGCGATGCGGTGCACGTGCCGGTGCGGGATGTGCGCCGGCCGGATCAGGTAGTCGTCGGCCAGCTTGTAATTGCTCGCCGGGTCGGTGGGCGGCACGCAGCGCTCGTCAACAAAAAAGAGATGAACGTGGTCCCAGTGGGACTTGGATTGCACCAGCTTCTCGAACAGCAGACGGGGCGTCGACCCGCCTGAAACTGCCAATGTCGCGAACTCCTGGCCGGAAAGTACTTCCTCCAGGATGCCGATCACGTGATGCGCACAGGCTTCGGCGGCCGCGGGCGCATCGGGCGAGGTAAACCAGCGGACACTCATTTGTCCGTAGGATACGCGAGCCCGGCGGCGGACGCCAGGGTCCTCTCGAACACCGGGTCGCGGCGCACAATTCCGAGCTCCTCGCGCATCAACAGGTAGTCGGTGGGTTGCGGCAGGTTGGTACAGTTCGAAAGATCGTTCACCGTGATTTCCAGCCGCTCCCGGCGCCGCGCCAGTTGCACGCGAACCGCTTCGCCCGCCAGTTCCAGACGCAGGAAACTGTCTCCCGGCTCGGCGGCCACGCTCAAAGCCGCGTGCACCCCGGCGTCCGCCAACGCATCGAGGACCCAGGCGCCCACGTACCGTGCGGAGACTTCGTACGACCCGCCATAGCTCACCCGCACGCTCGAGACCTGGTCCAACAGCGCGAGGTATCGGCGGTTCTCGAAGACCTGCGAGAGCATCTCGCGCCACCGCGTCAGCCGGGTCCAGGAGAGATCGCCCAGCATCACGCCGCGACGCGACGTATCGGCCAGCAGGCGCAGGGCGGAGCGCCCATCCGGCATGACACTGCTATCCAGCACGACTTTGTGCGCCATCGCCGCGATCTGGCGGAACTCCGGCATTTCCACCAGGCGGGCGCTGCGGCACCACACGATCAGCGGCAGATCCGGCACCGCCAGCGGCAGCACCACCGGCGCCAGGTCCGCCAGGGCCGCATCCGAAGCCGTGATCTCGATCTGCTCGCAGCAGATCTGGCGGCGCTGTCCGAAGGGCATCCAGCACTGGGCGTACACGCGCTCGGCGAGAGTATGCTCTCCGGCGCCGCGCAGGCGGATGACGATGGTGCGCGCCGGGTGTTCGGGCATGAGCGCCGCTACGGTCTCTCCCAACCCGCTGACGTCCTCACTCTCTTCCGCCAGCACAACCAGGGTCATGGAGCAGGCGCGCAGCACACACGTACCGCCTTCGGATTCCTGTTTTCCGAGCGAGACCCACAGATCGGCCAGCTCTTTCAGGATGTGGTCCGGCGCCACCGTGGCTCCCATTACGGTTTCCTCCAGACGTGGCCGCGCCGCGCCAGCATCTCATCGGAGGCCGCGGGTCCCCAGGTCCCCGCCGCGTAGTTCGGAAACTCAAACTTGGTCTCGCGCCACACCCTCTGGATCGGCTCCACCACGGTCCAACTCGCCTCCACCATGTCCTGCCGCGTATAGAGCGTGGCGTCTCCAATGATCGCGTCCAGCAGCAGCGTCTCGTAAGCCGAGGGCGACCGCTCCCCGAACGACGATCCGTAGTTGAAATCCATCGACACCGGCCGCAGCTTCATCCCCGCGCCCGGCGTCTTGGAGAGAAACTTCAGCGAGATCCCCTCCTCCGGCTGGATGCGCACGATCAGCAGGTTGGGCGCGCTGGCGGCTCCGTCCTGGTCTTCGAAGATGGCGAGCGGCGCCCGGTTGAACTGAATGGCGATCTCGGTGACGCGCTTGGGCAGCCGCTTGCCCGTGCGCACGTAGAACGGCACGCCGGCCCACCGCCAGTTCTCCACGAAGAACGTGATCGCGGCGTAGGTGTCGGTCTGCGACTGCGCATCGACCCCCGGCTCCTGGCGGAACCCCGGCACCTCCTGCCCGCCGATGTGCGCCGGCCCATATTGTCCCGGCACCGTATTCTCGAGGATTTCGTCCGGCTTCATGGGCCGGATGGACCGCAGCAGCTTCGACCGCTCATCGCGCACGGAGGTCGCCCGGAAGCTGGCGCTCGGCTCCATCGCGATGGTGGCCATCACCTGCAGCAGATGGTTCTGGATCATGTCCGCCAGCGCGCCCGCTTCCTGGTAGTACGCGCCGCGCCCTTCCACCCCGATCGATTCCGCCGCCGTGATCTGCACGTGGTTGACGTAACGGCGATTCCACAAGGGCTCGAAGATCCCGTTGCCGAAGCGGAAGGCCAGGATATTCTGCACGGTCTCCTTACCCAGGTAATGGTCGATGCGGTAGACGTCGGATTCGTTGAACACCTCGTGCAGGCGGTCGCTCAATTCGCGCGCGCTGGCCAGGTCGTGGCCGAACGGTTTCTCGACTACCAGGCGGCGCCACCCGCTGCCCTTGCCGAGTCCGGCCTTGCCAAGGCCCGCCGCGATGGGTGCGTACTGGCTGGGCTGCGTGGAGAGATAGAAGAGCACGTTGCCGCCGGTGTGGCGCGACCCTTCGATCTCCGTGAGTTTCCCGGCAAGCTGCTGGTACAGCTCCGCAGCGCCGATGTCGCCCGCCAGGTAGAACAGGCCGCCGGCGAAGGCGTTCCACACGTCCTCGTCAAACTTGGTGTCTTCGGAGAATTGCTTCACCGACTCCAGCATCTTTTCGCGGAAGGCTTCGTCGGTGAGCGGCGTGCGCGAAATGCCCACCACGGCGAATCCCGCGGAAAGCCGCCGGTCGTAAGCCAGCCGGTAGAGCGCGGGCATGAGCTTGCGCTTGGTGAGGTCGCCGTTGGCTCCGAAAATCACAACGACGCATTCCGGCACGCGCCTTTCGAAGCGCAACGGATCCTGGAACGGATTCTCTAAAGGCATTGAGTCCAAAATAGCACGCACGGCAAAAGGTTCCAGGCGCTGTGGCGCAGGCACGCGTGCCGGCCGGGTCGAGACGAGTCTCGACCCTTGCGCCGTTGGACACCGATGCACCGGCACGAGTGCCGGCGCGGCAGACAGAGTGTCTGCGCCACAGCGCTCTTCAGACACAACGCGATTCCAGCGGCTCTGAGCTGGTGGTCTTTAATGCTTGTCCTTCCTGGCTCCCGGCCCGGAATCTTTTACCGGCTTGCCCCGGGAGGATTCGTCCGTGCTGCGGTCGGCGGCGCGGTCCGCGTTGGAGTAGGTCACGCTGCCGTGAATCGCTTCTTTACGCGCCTGCCGCGCTGCCGCAAGGTCCTTATACCGCTCGAAGGCGATTGCACGGCGCATGTCGTCGCTCATGGCGGGCGGATTCTTCGGGGTCGCGCCGAGAACCAAAGGCGCCAGCAGCAATCCTGCACCCATCCATCCGGCTAAAAACCTGGTCTTCATGAGTACCTCCTGGCGAGCAGAGTGCATCACGAGGGCCAACGTGAGAAACCTGACGTATGCCGGCCCGCCAACCAGGAGCCGGAGAGGGATCGACGATCCCGCGTGGTGAAGCGCGCTACCCCGCGGTGGCTTCGGCCACCGACGGGTACAGGGAGAGAAGCTTGTCCACGCCCGTCATGGTGAACAGCCGCTTGATGCGCGGGCTCGCGCCGGCCATCCGCAGATCGGCGCCCGACTTTTTGATCTGGGTCAGGCAGGAAACGATGGTGCCGATGCCGGAGCTGTCGACATACTCCAGGGCGGAGGCGTCGAACACAAACTTCGTCTGGCCTCCTTTGAGCAGTTCGGTAACCAGCGATTCCAGCCGTTCCGCCTCCCGCCCAAACGTCAGCCTGCCGGATATCGTGACGACCGCAATCCCGCCTTGGATCTGTTTTGACTCAATCGGCATTGTTTCAGCATACAACAGGAGTACGGCTATAGTAGATCTTGGCCTGCCATAAACCCGCCGGTTGCTGAAAAACTCCGCACCATTGTTTCTCAAGGAAACTGGGAACGCGCCGTGGGGATGCTCCAGCGCCTCGATCCTTCGGTGGCCGCAGACGCGTTCCTGAGCATCCCCTTCGAAGACCAGCAGGCTCTGTTTGGCCAAATGCCCATCGGCCGCGTGAGCCCCGACGCCCGCATGCAGTTCATCGACAAGCTGCCCGAGGAAGCTGGGAGCGGCTCATGAGCAAGCTTCATGAACCGCGCGAAGCCGGGGTCGCCGCCGCTTCCGAACCGGCTGCTCCGATGGCTCCCGCGCTCTGGCGGAAGCGCCGGTCATCCAGGCCCTGGGCATCGAAAAGAGGTTCCAGCGGCCCGATGGGGCCTCGATCCAGGCGATCGCCCCCACGGACCTGCCGGTGGAGCCTGGGGTCAGGCTCAGCAGGCGTATCCGAGCCGCGACCATAGGGAGGTCCCGATGGGCCGCGGCGGCCCACCAAAGGGCATGAAGACGCGACCGGTGCGGGGTCCGGCATTTTCGCCGGTTCTTCGCCGCTTCTTCAACCGAGCGTCATCGCGTTCCTGAGACCTTCGGGTTTCGGCAAGTCCACACTACTGCGGATCCTCACGGTGGCTCGCAACGCCGTCTTCCGGCGACGTTCTCCGGCACGGCAACCGGTGGCGGAATCCGCGTCCAACGTCGCGATTGTCTTCCAGAGTTTCGTCTTGTTTCCCTGGCGCACCGTGCTGGAAAACGTGGAAGTCCCGCTGATGGCGCGCGGCATGGAACAGGTCGAACGCCACCGCCGGTCGGCGAAGTCGCTGGGCTCCGTCGGGTTGAGCGGATTCGAAAACGACTGTCCCAAAGAGCTTTCCGGCGGTATGAAACAGCGGGTCGGATTCGCGCGCGCCCTGACGGTGGAGCCCGAAATCCTGTTCATGGACGAGCCGGCTTCCGCTCTCGATGTCCTCACCGGCGAGAGCCTCCGCATCATCGCCTGAAGCGAGAAGTTCAAGATGGAGCAGGTGGAAGCCGCCCAGGCGCCGCGCTCGCCGGTCCTGGACCTGCTGCGCCGTTCGAAGGTCGTGCGTAGCGCGGCGGAGTTGCTGTGGCGCCGGCGCGCGAAGCCCTTGCCCTTTGCTTCGCGCGGGCGGCAGGGCGCCGGGCAAAGGCGTGCCGGGCGGAAGCTGTTGGGATGTGGGCGGGGCGTGTCCTTGCGGCGGCCGCGTTGCTCGGGTTAGTGTATGCCGTTGTGAAAATGCCGATCATCTTCGGCCGCCTTTCGGGACCGGACCTGCGCGCCATTCTCCCTGGGCGCCGGCGCGACGTTCCTCCGCGTGGAAACTGACTCTCGTGCTGGCGGGACTCTGGACGATCCCGGGCGCAAGGGCGAAGCCGGGAAGGATCTGATCCGGGCAATCTTCGGGAAGGATGCCATTGTCGAAGATTCGATTCTCTAGTCTTCCAGGGCCTGCCTGGGAGCGCGTTCTTGCCCGTGTGGCGGAGCGCCAGATCTCTCTCCATGATCTTCGCCGGTTGCAGGACTGGGTGAAAACCGGCCCCTGGGCTCCTGATGGCGATTGGTACAAGGACTTCGGTTCATTCATGATCTGCGAATCTGCGGTTCCGGTGAGTTTCCGAAAACGGTATTGGTAAAGGGCATGGAGCCCTTCGGGTCTCGAATCGAATAACTCATGCAAGAGTAGGCGGCGATCCGGGCGTTGTGCCACTTCGGTCTATCCTGCGGCGTCAGGCTCGGGTAATGCTCGCATGACCACCCCCGGCCGTGGGGCCACGCAAGCGGATCGCATTGACTACGACGTTATTCAACCTGCTCAGATCTCTTTACGCCGCCGGCCGGGGTTGGTAGCGCTCGACGCGAATCTTCTTCTCGCGCCTTCGCGTTCGGGCGATGTCGCAGGAATTCTGCATACGCATGAGAGTATCCATATCCACGCCGAAGGCCTTCTCGAAGCGCAGGGCCATGTCGCCCGAGAGAGCAGCCTTGGCGTTTAAGAGACTGGAAAGGGTTGGGCGCGATACGCCGAGAATCTTCGCCGCATCCGTCACGGAAAGGTCGTGAGCCTCGATAATCTCGGTCCGCAGAAGGCGGCCGGGATGAACAGGGTTTAGCATCCGCATGGCTTTCTCCTCAGTGATAATTTTCATAATCGATATCCAATATCTCGCCGTCCCCGATCTGGAACGTCAGGCGCCAGTTGCGCGTGACGTGCAGGCTCCAGACTCCCTTGCGGTCCCCGGTAAGCTGGTGGGCTTTCCACCGTGGGAAAGCGCGCAGTTTTTCCGGGTCCTGCATGTCCTGCAGGAAGGTCAGCATTGCGCGGAGCTTGTCCACGGCATCTGGAGGCAGGCCTTTTGTGCTGTCCTCCAGGTAGAGCCTTTTCAGACCCTTATGGACAAAGTCTCGTAGTTTCACTGGTTATACTGTAGCCCGTTGCCTTACACTTATCAACTGACACCTTACACTGAAGACGGAATCGAATTCCGGCCGTATTACCGATCACGACCGTCAGCGTCAAAACCAAGACGCCGCTCGCGGTTCCGGACCAGGTGCGGCGCCGGACCGGCATCAAGAGCGGCGGCCAAGTGGAAATTCATGGTCTCCTGCGAGGTGGTTCACCATTCTGCCGAAGGCACCTTCTGCCGACGATACCTTGACGCCCGCCGAAACGAAACGCCTGCGGCGCGGCCTCAAACAGACGCGCGAAGGGAAAACGCGGCCGCGGTCCCAGATCAAACAGGACCTGGGTCTGTGAGTTCAGCGAAGACGCCGAAGAGGACCGCAACGGCCTCCTCAAGGCCATCCAGAAACGCGCCGCTTGGGTGCGCGCGAGACCGAGCTGATGTCTCTCAGGTCCGGCAAGACTTACCGGTAGCCCAAGAAAGCTTCGCGCCGGTGGCGCGATAGACCGTGCCCATTCCACCTTCGCCGGGCTTGCAGGTGATGGGTTTATTGGTTCCCCGCCGGCGCGGGCCGATTGAGCTCGTCGGACCAATTGAGTATCACGTTGAGCTGGCGCGGCACCGAACCCGGATCGCGGTGAATCATCAGGAACCGTTTGCCGTCCGGCGAGACACTGTAGCTCTGGAACCGGTAGTTTAGGAGAAAGTTCGACCGGTCAAACAGCCTGCGGGGAAAGCCGAAGGATCCGTCCGGCCGTATCGCCACCGCCGCAAAGGCGTCGCCGGTTACGTAGAACAGCTCCTTGCCGTCGCGCGACCACCTGGGCAGGATTCCGCCTCCGGTAGAGACCGGGATTC
>JBGPKH010000407.1:0-8097 GCA_041485845.1 Bryobacteraceae bacterium | reverse complement strand
TTGGTTCCGGCTACGCCGGGTTAGGATCGAGATCCTGGGCGGGTCCGTCGCCGGTAGCGGTCACGCCGCTGGTTGGTTCCGGCTACGCCTGGTTAGGATCGAGATCCTGGGAGGGTCCGTCGCCGGTAGCGGTCACGCCGCTGGTTGGTTCCGGCTACACCGGTTAGGATCGAGATCCTGGGAGGGTCCGTCGCCGGTTGCGGTCACCCCGCTGGTTGGTTCCGGCTACGCCGGGTTAGGAGCACCGGCGCCCTAATGCTTTTCTACTATTGCCCCGCCCACCTGGCGATAGTAGACTACCGGTCACCCGGAGGGGTCCAAGAATGAAGCCGATGTTTCTCCCGGCGGTGGAGCAAAATCCGCAGCCAGGAGCGTACCGCGACGCCATCCAAACCATGCAGGCCAGCGGCGCCGAATATCCGCAGATCTGGCACCTGTTCGCGTTCCGTCCGGAAGCCACCCAGCACCTCGCGCGCTTCACGCAGGAGATCCTGCGCGGGCCGGCGCCCATGAGTCCGGGAATTCGCGAGCTGATCGCGGCCTACACGTCGTACCGCAACGAATGCCCGTTTTGAATCAAGTCGCACGCCGCAGTTGCGGCGGAACTGTTGGGCAGCGAGGAACTGGTGTGGGGCGTCCTGCGCGACCTGGAGAGTTCCGGCCTGGACGAAAAGCACAAGGCGCTGTTTCGGTTTGTGCAGAAGGTCAACCACGATTCGCCGCGCCTCACCGCCGGGGACATGCAGCCGCTGTACGCGGCCGGGTGGGACGATGAGGCCATCTATTATGCGATCACCGTGTGCGGTCTGTTCAACTTCTACAACCGCTGGATCGATGCGGCCGGGGTGCACGCGCTTTCCGAGGAGGCGCACCGCCAGGGCGGCAAACGGACGGCGGCCCATGGGTACGTGCGATACAGCCAACCTGGCGCAAAATAGAGGAATATGAAACGTCTCCTGGCAGCACTGGCGGTCGTGACGGCGTGCGGGTTCTGGCTGCTGCTTCACGCGCAACCGAACCGGGCCAACGACGCGCGCCTGTGGCGCTTGCGCAATCTCGGCAAAGCGTTCTACGAAAACCCCACCACGCAGAAGGAGGCCGTCGAGCAATTCCGCCAGGCGCTGGCGCTGGCCCCCAACTCGATTCGCGAGCAGGTGAACTACGGGCTCGCGCTGCTGCGCGCGGGCGAGATCGTGCAGGGCGTGGCCCAGTTGGAAAAGGCGCAGAAGGGCGATCCCAAGCTGCCCCACACCTGGTTCAACCTGGGGATCACCTTCCAAAAACAGGGCGATTTCGACCGGGCGCTTCCGGAATTCGAGCAGATGGTGCGCCTGGCGCCGAAGGAGCCGGTGTCCCACTACCACCTGGGAGCGCTGCACAAGGTGAAGGGCGAAACCGACTCCGCCATCAAAGAGTTTGTCAGCGCGCGCGATTTGAGCCCGCGGCTGGCCGCTCCGCACTTCCAGCTCTATGGCCTCTACCGCCAGGCCAACCGCACGGAAGAAGCCGCCGCGGAGCTGCGCATCTTTCAGGACCTCAAGAAGCAGCAGGAAGGCGCGGCGGTTCCGGAGGACATGGACTGGTGCTGGTATGCCGAGATCTACGATCCGGTCGATGCGCTGCCGGCGGCGATCCTGCCCGCGAGCGTCTATCGCGACGAGAAGATCGGAGAAGGCTTCGCCGGCGTCACGCGGCTCTCGCTCGACGGGGGCGCCGAGGCCGGCTTCATCGCCTGGTCGCGGGAGCGGGTGGCGGTGTATCGCAATGGCAGCACCCCGGTGGCGGACTCGGGCCTTCAGGATTTGAAAGACGTGGTCTCCATCGCGCCCGGCGATTTCGACAACGACGGGCTTCCCGACCTGTGCGTGATCACGTCGAAGGGCGCGGCGCTCTATCGCAATGTCAAGGGCAAGTTCCGCAAGCACGCGGACCTGGCCGCGGGGGCGTTTCGGAGCGCGCTGTGGATCGACTATGACCACGATTACGACCCCGACCTGTTTCTGATCGGCGACGATTCGAAGCTCATGCGGAATAACGGCGAGGCCGGTTTCAGCGACGAGACCCGGCGGTTCCTTTTCGTGGTGGGCCATGCGACCAGCGCGGAACGCGTCGAGGTGGAACCCGATACGCCGGGCTTCGATTTCGTTCTGCATTACGAGGGGCGTCCCGCCGTGCTGTACCGCGACAAGCTGGGCGGCGTGTATGAAGTGGCGGAGTGGAAGGCTGGGCCGGCACAGGCATCCGCCTTTCCGCGACTCCACGTGGTGGTGTCCAGGGCCGGCGACCTGGTCCTCCAGCATGACGTCACTCCCAACCCCGGAAACTGGATCGAGATCGCCCTCACCGGCGTCAAGAACGCCAAGCTCGCGCTGGATGCCAGGATCGAAGTCAAGGCCGGAAACAGCTATCAGAAGGCGTTATATCAGGGCGTGCCCCTGGTCTTCCGCCTGGGCGACCGCGCGGAAGTGGACACGGTTCGGATCACCTGGCCGAACGGCCTCATCCAGAACGAAACCAGGCAGCCGGTCAATCGCCTGGTGACGATCAAGGAAGCGCCGCGCCTTTCCGGATCGTGCCCCATGATCTTCACATGGAACGGCGAGAGGTTCGAATTTGTCACCGACGTGCTGGGCGTCGCACCGTTGGGCGCCAGCTCGGGCGATGGCCAATACTTCCCCGTAGACCACGACGAGTATGTCTCGATTCCCGGCGAACTGCTGCAGGCCCGCAACGGCCAGTACGAGGTTCGCATCACCGAGGAGTTACGCGAGGTCTCCTACCTCGACCAGATCAAACTGATCGCGCTGGATCATCCCGCGGCCCTCGACATCGTGACCAACGAGAAGTTCAAGTCGCCGCCGTTCCCGGAGTTCCGCCTGTTCGGCGTGGACCGCCGCATCTACCCCGTGCGCGCGCGTGATGACCAAGGCAACAACGTGCTGGCCGCGCTCCGCTCCCGCGACCGCGTCTACCCCGACGCCTTCCGCCGCGACCACGCGGGCGTTGCGGAACTGCACCGCCTCGACCTGGATTTCGGAAAGTCCGCCCCTGCGAATCGCGCCGTGCTGGTGCTGAGCGGATGGGTGGACTGGGCCGACGGCAGTACGTTCCTCGGCGCCATGCAGGCGCACCGCGATCTCACCTTCCCGTACGTCCAGGTGAAGGACGCAGCGGGGAACTGGAAGACCGTCATCGAAGACATGGGTATTCCGTCGGGCAAGCCCAAGACTATGGCTGTGGATCTGAGCGGCAAGTTCCTTTCGTCCTCGCGCGAGGTGCGCATCGTGACCAGCCTGTGCGTCTACTGGGACGAAATCTTTCTGGTGGAGGACAACGCCGCGCCGCAAGTCCGCATGACTGACGTTCCGATGACCACCGCGGACCTGCACTTCCGCGGGTTCTCGAAGGCCACCATCCACCCCGAGCGAAAACAGCCCGAACGCTTCGATTATCAGAGCGTGAGCTTCACGTCGATGTGGAATCCGACCCCCGGCAAATACACGCGCTATGGAGCGGTGGACGCGCTGCTGGCCGCGCCGGACGATCGCATGGTGGTCATGGGCTCCGGCGACGAGGCCGGTCTGCGCTTCGACCCCGCCGCACTGCCGCCGCTGGCGCCCGGATGGCGGCGCGACTTCCTCCTGCTGGTCGACGGCTGGGCCAAGGACGCGGATGCCAACACCGCCTTTTCGCAGACCGTCCTGCCGCTGCCGTTTCACGGAATGACTCACTACGGCGACCCCTCGCCGCGGGGCTTGACTCAGTATCTGACCCGCCCCGCGTTACGCCTGCAAAGGCCATTGTGGGACAGGCCTCCTGGCCTGTCCAGTCTAACGGAGAGATGATGCGCCGCACGCTATCTTACTTACTCGGCTTTCTCATCCTCAACGCCGCTTACCTCGCGGCATTTCCTCGACCCACGGTCTTCTACATGGCGAACGTACTACTGCACCTCGGCGTGGGGTTGGCCCTGATGGCCGCCGCGGCAGTGCTGGCCCGCCGCTACCCGCGCGAGTGCGGCGCGTTCCTGGCCGCGGGTGTACCGGCGCTGTACCTGGCGGTGGGCGGCAATACGCTGCAGCACCGATGGATCTTGATGCTGCATATTGTGTTGGCGGTGGTGGCGGTGGTGCTGATTGGTTGGAGAATGGGACAGGCCTGGAGGCCTGTCCTACTTTCCATCGTCGTCCTCGCCGCGGTGTTCTATCCGCGCCCGGCTCCCAAAGCGATTGTCAATCCTTCGTCGCCGCCGCTCTCCATGGATGAAGAGGGCGCCGGCGCCAGGTCGCCGTTCGCTCCATCTTCCGCCCGGACCAACACCGGCGCCATCATTCCCTCCAACTTCTTCATGGACTCCGAGTCGTGTGGCCAATGCCACAAGGACATCTACCAGCAGTGGCAGAGCTCCATGCACCACTTCGCCTCGTTCAACAACCAGTTCTACCGGAAGTCCGTCGAGTACATGCAGGACGTCATCGGCACGCGGCCCAGCAAGTGGTGCGCCGGCTGCCACGACCACGCCGTTTTCTTCAACGGGCGCTTCGACCGTCCGATCCGCGAGCAAATCGATACGCCGGAGGCGCAGGCCGGCCTGGGCTGCATGTCGTGCCACGCCATCGTCCACGTGGGAAGTTCCATGGGAAACGCCGATTTCACCGTCGAGTATCCGCCGCTGCACGAGCTGGCCAACAGCCACAATCGCTACATCCGGGCGATCGACTACTTCCTGACCTATCTCAACCCCAAGCCGCACAAGCAGACCTTTCTCAAGCCGTACATGGAGTCGGCCGAGTTCTGCTCCACCTGCCACAAGGTGCACTTGGACATCCCGGTGAACAAGTACCGCTGGGTGCGCGGCTTCAACGACTACGACAACTGGCAGGCGAGCGGCGTTTCCGGGCAGGGCGCGCGCTCCTTCTACTACCCGCCAAAGTCGCAGGTCTGCGCCGATTGCCACATGCCGCTGGTAGCGTCCCGAGATCCCGGCAATCGCGACGGCAAGGTACACTCGCACCGCTTCCCCGCGGCCAACATGGCGGTCGCTCACGCCAATCAGGACCAGCCGCAGATGCAGGCGACGGAGAAATTCCTCAAGTCGGGCTTCATCACGGTCGACATCTTCGCCGTCTCTCCAGTGGACATGGTGGGGCAGCCGCTTTCGCCTGCGATGAAACGCCGCAGCGAGGTGGGGCAGGCGCTTTCGCCTGCCAAAACCGTCCAAGCCAGCACCACGTTCGCCGTCGGCGAAGAGGCCGAGCAGAGCACCCCGGCCCTCATCCGCGAGGTCGGCAAGCTTTCTGCGCCCATCGGCGCCGCCGACACCGCTCTCGAGCCCGGAAGCACGGCGCGCGTGGACGTGGTGGTCCGCACCCGCAAGATCGGCCACTTCTTCCCCGGCGGGACGGTGGATTCGTTCGATGTGTGGCTGGAGCTCCAGGCCAAGGATGCCGACGGGCGCGTGATCTTCTGGAGCGGCAACGTCACCGGCAACGGCCAGGGACCGGTGGAGCCTGGCGCGCACTTCTACCGCTCGTACCAGCTCGACTCCGAGGCCAACCCCATCAACAAGCGCAATGCCTGGCAGGCGCGCAGCGTGTTGTATGTGCGGCTGATCCCGCCCGGCGCGGCCGATGTGGCGCACTACCTGGTGAAGGCGCCGCCGAATGCGCGCGGTCCCATCAGCTTTACGGCGAAACTGAATTACCGCAAGTTTGCCTGGTATTACACGCAGTTCGTGTACGCCGGCCAGCCGAAGCCCGGACAGGATCCGTCGCTGCTGAGCGCGGATCACAACGGCCTCGAATACCAGTTCCTCATGGCGGGAATACCGGCCAACGTCTCGGGTAAAATCAAAGACCGCATTCCCGAGGTGCCCATCGTCACTCTCGCGCAGGCGAACGCCATTGTGCCATTAGTGTCGCCGTTAGGTACGCCGTTGTGGTCGCCGGTGGTGCGTAAGCAGGATCGTGAGCGGTGGAACGATTGGGGCATCGGACTGCTGTTGCAAGGCGATCTCAAGGGCGCGGAGTACGCCTTCCGCAAGGTGACCGAGGCCGAGCCCGAATACGCCGATGGCTGGCTCAACGTGGCGCGCGCGCTGATTCAGGAAGGCGAGACCGATGCGGCCAAGCCCTACATTGCGAAGGCGCTCGCCATCAACCGCGAACTGGGCCGCACCTGGTTCTTCCAGGCGGCCATTCAGAAGGCCGATGGCGACTACGACGGAGCCTTGCAGTCGCTCGAGGTGGCGCGCGCGAAGTATCCGCGGGACCGCGTGGTGTTGAACCAGATCGCGCGCATTCTGTTCCTCAAGCGGCAATACGCGGCCGCGGTGGAGGTCCTGAAACAGGTGTGCGCCGTGGACCCCGAGGACGTGCAGATGCACTACACGCTCATGTTGTGCTATCGGGGCCTGGGCGACGCGGCCTCGGCCGCGCGCGAGGAGACGCTGTTCCGGCGCTTCAAGGCGGATGAGTCTTCGCAGGCCATCACGGAGCGGCGGCGCATTCTGAGCCCGGAGGACAACAACGAGCGGCAGACCATCCACGATCACGAGAGCGCGGTGAAGCCATGATGTTCTGCTATGCGTTGTTTTCTTCGCGCGCCGCGACGATTACCTTCACTCGCCATGGCGGAGTGCCGGCGCGACGTGGGGCTGGTGGTCTTATGTGGGGCAGGTTGGCAACCTGCGGCCGATTGTCAATCGGCCTGGCTGGCGTGCTCTTTCTCCTGGCCGCCCCTCCGCCCATCACCTTCACCGACGTCACCGCGCAAGCCGGCCTCCGCTTCACCCACAACGCGGGCCGCGCAGGCAAGAAGTACCTGCCGGAAACCCTCGGCTCCGGCTGCGCCTTCTTCGACGCCGATGGCGACGGCTGGCCGGATATCCTGCTGATCAACAGCAGGAACTGGACGCCCGGCGGCCGCAGGTCGCTGCCCGCGCTCTACCGCAACAACCACAACGGCGCGTTCACCGACGTCACCGCGGCGAGCGGCCTCGATATCGAGATGTACGGCATGGGCGTGGCCATCGCCGACTACGACAACGACGGCCGCGAAGACGTGTACATCACCGCGCTCGAAGGCGACCGCCTCTTTCACAACGAGGGCGGCGGCAAGTTCCGCGACGTCACCAAATCGGCGGGCATCCAAAACGCGAGCTTCGGAACCAGCGCCGCGTGGCTGGATTACGACCGCGACGGCAAGGTGGATCTCTTCGTCGCCAACTACGTGCAGTGGAAGCCGGAGAACGACCTGTGGTGTTCGCTCGACGGCTCGACCAAGTCCTACTGCACGCCGGAATCCTACAAGGGCACGCGTTCGCGCCTGTACCACAACCTGGGCGGCGGACGCTTCGAGGAAGTCGCCGAGCGCGCGGGGGCCGGCGATCCCACCAGCAAATCCCTCGGCGTTACCGTGCTCGATTACAACGGCGACGGCTGGCCCGACCTCTTCGTGGCCAACGACACGCAGCCCAACAAGCTGTACCGCAACCAGGGCAACGGGACATTCAAGGAAGAGGGCATGACGGCCGGCGTGGCGTACGGGGAAGACGGAGTGGCGCGCGGCGCGATGGGCGCGGACGCGGCCGACTACGACCGCAGCGGCCGGCCCCACCTGCTGGTCGGCAACTTCTCCAACCAGATGCTCGGCCTCTACCACAACGAGGGCAACGGCCTGTTCGTGGACGAAGCGCCGTCGTCGGCGGTCGGGCGCGCCAGCCTGCTGTCGCTGGCGTTCGGCGTCTTCTTCTTCGACTACGACCTGGACGGGTATGTCGACATCTTCGCGGCCAACGGCCACATCGAGGACGAGATCGGGCGCGTGCAGCCCAAGGTCAGCTACAAGGAAGCGCCGCTGCTGTTCCGCAATCTCGGCAATCACAAGTTCGAGAACGTGACCGCGGCGATGGGCGCGGCGTTCAATCGGCCGATTGTCGCGCGCGGCGCCGCCTATGCCGATTTCGACCACGATGGCGACCTCGACGTTTTGATCTCGACCAACAACGGCCCCGCGTACCTGTACCGCAACGACGGACGGAGCCAGAATCACTGGCTCTCGCTGCGGCTGGTGGGGACGAAATCCAATCGCGATGGA
>JBGPKH010000406.1:0-8102 GCA_041485845.1 Bryobacteraceae bacterium | reverse complement strand
CAGAAAGAAGCGCCCCAGCCCCAGCAGGTAGACGACGGCGAGGACACCGCCGAATAAGCCGATGGGCGTCTCGGCAGCGACCAACGGCACCATCAGCCCGGCCAGCAGGGTCGCGGTAAACAGGACGTAAGGAGTGGCGGAAAACAGCCACGACGCCGTTTGGGGAATGACCATGCCCTTGCGCAGCAGCTTGTGAATGTCGCGGTAGGGCTGCAACACGCCGGGGCCGCGGCGCATCTGGAGGCGCGCCTTCAGGAGGCGGATGAGGCCGGTGACGAGCGGCGCGAGAAGAAGAAGAAGAAGAAGCTGCGCGAAGACCTCGAGGACGAGCCCGATCATGTGCGGACTCCAAACAACAGCAGCGCGATCAGCGCCAGTAAGATGTAGGCGAGGTACGCATGGATGCTGCCCGCCTGCACGGTTCGCATGCGGCCCGACACGCGGAAGAGCCATTCCAGAAATGGATCGTAGACGTGCTTCTCGAATGTCGGTTCGATCTCGCTTTCGAAACGGATGGCGGTGGGGTAGTAGGGCGAGACTTCATACTCGGCCTGGATCTCGCGGCGCGGCCGGTAGAGCGCGGAGAAGATCATGCGGATGGGCTTGGAGAATCCCGTGGCGGTGTATTGGTTGTCGGCGGTGAGCCCGGGCAGGCCGCAATCCCAGGTGGGGCCGGTGGCGCGCTTTCCCGAGCGGCCCCAGACCAGCCAGAACAGACCCGGCAGCGCCGACAGCACCACCAGCATGGCGGCGATGGCCGCGGTCGAAATCGTGCCGCCGCGCACCGTCCCCGCGGTGAGCACGAAGCCGTTGCCGGCGATCAGGCTCGCGCTGAAGCGGCCTCCGATGGTCTGCTCGGTGATGGGGTCGAAGACCGGGAGGAACCAGGTGGCGCCCAGCCCGAGAGCGATGCAAGCGGCGGCCAGAATTCCCGTGCCGATCTGCATGGAGATCGCCGTTTCCCGCGCTTGCGCGGCTTTTTCGCTTCTCGGCAGAGCCAGGAACGAAATGCCGAACGCCTTCACAAAGCACGCCGCGGCGAGCGCCGCCGTCAGGGCGAGCAGCGCGCCGGCGATGGGGAACACCATGCGGGCCAGCTTCTCCGTGCTGCCGAATCCGGCAAGGAGCGCCTGGTAGGTGAGCCATTCGCTGACGAATCCGTTCAGCGGCGGCAAGCCGGAAATCGCGATGGCGCCGATCAGGAAAAAGAGCGCCGTCGCCGGCATGCGGCGGATCAGCCCGCCCATCTCTTCCATATTGCGCGTGTGCGTGGCGTGGAGCACCGAGCCCGCGCCGAGGAACAGGAGGCACTTGAAGATCGCGTGGTTGAGCGTGTGGTAGAGGCCCGCGATTAGAGCGAGGCCGGCGAGCGCCGGGTGTCCCAGGGCGCGGAACACGAGGGCCGCGCCGAACCCGATCAGGATGATTCCGATGTTCTCGATGCTGTGGTAGGCAAGCAGGCGCTTCAGATCGTGTTCCATGAGCGCGTAGAGCACGCCGAGCAGCGCCGAAACCACGCCCACCGCCAGCACCAGCATTCCCGCCCATACCGGAGGAATGTCGAAGAAGTCGAAAAACACCAGCGCCATGCCGTAAATCCCGGTCTTGATCACGATCCCGGACATCAGGGCGGAAATGTTGCTGGGCGCCACCGGGTGAGCCGCCGGGAGCCACACGTGGAGCGGAATGATCCCGGCTTTCACGCCGAAGCCGAGCAGGAAGAGGACGAAGACCGTGCCCTGCTGCCAGACGGGGAGTTTGGAGGCGAGCAGGTGGAAACTCGCGAAATCGAGACTGCCGGCGGCTTGCGCCAGCATGAGGAACGCGATCAGCAGAAGCCCGCTGCCCGCGTGCGACATGATCAGAAATACGATTCCGGCGCGGCGCGTCTCCGGCTTCTCGTGCTCGAAGCTCACCAGGCAATACGCCGAAATTGCCATGACTTCCCAGGCCACCAGGAAAAAGAACGCGTTCGCCGCCGTGAAAACGAGCGTGAGACTGAGGAGCAGAACGTTGTAGAAGAAGCCGAAGACTCCGGCCTTTTTTCCCCGCATGTAGCCGAACGAATAGACCGAGACCGCGGCCGCCAGGATCCCCAGCGCCAGGTTGAAGAAAGCCGAGAGCGCGTTCAGCCGGACGGTCCATGAAAAGAATGGTCCGCCGAGCGGCAGGTTCCAGGTCGCGGCGGGTTGGCCGATGGCGATGGCCGCGGCGGCAATTTCGAGCAGGGCGCCGATGAGGGCCAGGCTGAACGCTGCGATCCTCGCGCGTCGCGGGCTGCCGAAACTCGCCAGGCTGGCGGCCGCTCCTGCCAGGTAGGCGCACAGCCCGCCAGAGAACAGCGCGATCAATGAGCGCCTCGTTCCGCCTGGATCTCGGTCAGCATCTGGGCGGCTTCGCTGAGGTGCGCCTGGAAGTGCTGGCGCATGAGGTCGAGGACCTGGACCAGCACCTGGTTGCGCAGCGAATAGAAAACCTGGTTGCCTTCCTTGCGGTGGGCGACGATCTCGCGGCTGCGCAGAATGGCAAGGTGCTGCGAGAGGTTGGCCTGCTCGATGCCAAGGCGATCCTGGATGGCGTGCGCAGAGATCTCGCCGTCGCGCAGGACTTCGAGGATGGCGATGCGGGTGGGGTGGGCGAGCGCCTGGAAGATGCTGGCTTTGTACTCCCGCAGCATATTCTGCATTCCATTAGTATATTCGATTTCTCGAATATACGCATTAATTGTTCGCGGGTTGGCCGAAGTCATGGTTTGACCCTCTCAGCCATCTTCGGCCGCAGGGTGGATCTGCGGACTCGCGATGAGCTCAGCCGATACTTTCGCGACGACGTCATGAAGGCAGCACAAGTCCAATATGCTGGAGACTGACGCTGTTCGCCTGCGTCGAGGCTGCGGGCAGAATCAGCGAGGACCTGCGCGCCAACCATCCGGAAGTGCCATGGAGTGATATCGTCGGCATGCGCAACCGCCTGGTTCACGCATACTTCGACGTGGATCTGGGGCTGGTCTGCGACACTTTGGAAGGCGATCTGCCGCCTTTGGATCATTTATTTGGAGCGCATTCTGTCATAGGGCCGTTCTGAGGATCGTTGGTCAGCGCGGGGACCCCGCCGCGTATGAGCCAACGATCGCGGTTGGGACCTATCGGCTGGAAAAAGAGCAGATGCTCAATCTGTCTGTTGTCGGCTATGTGCTCGAGAAGCTTCACGCCGGGCTACCGAAACAGCGCAAAGAAAGAACGTGCCGAGGCCCAGTCGAACGACCGACTCCTTTCCGCAAGTTATGCATCAGCTTGAGAGCTCAGGCAATCCTGCCAAACATGGGTTTGGTGAGGCGGCAGGCGCTTGGCCCGCGCGTTTCCCTTACGAAAAGTCGATGCGCGCGATCACCATCTGCGGCATCGCCTGATTCCAACTCTGGGGTACGTTGTCGAACGCCAGGCGGAAAGGCTTGGTTTCGCCGGGCGCCAGCTTGCCCATCTTCTTGCCGGCGATGGGCACGCGCTCCCGCAGAAGCACGTTGCCGTAAGGATCGGTGAAGACGCAGTTGATCTCCACCAGTTCGAGCACGCGGTCGCCGGTGTTCTGAATGTTGCCGGTGATTTCCACCACGGAGAGCTTCATGTAGCTCTCGTGGGCCTGCATCTGCGGGGCCTCCACCGTCTGGCCGTCGGCCGATACGAACTTCAGGTACTTGACGTAGTCCCTGGCCGGACCGGTCAGCGGCGGAGGAGCCGCGGGCGGACGCTTCGCGGCGCTTTGCAGATAGAAGAAGCCAGCCAGACCCGCCACCATCACGGCGCCGATGACAATCGCAGCCGGCGGTATGGAGGACTGCTTTTTGACGCGGGCTGCCGTGTTATTTGCCACCAACGGTCATCTCTCCGATCTTCAATGTGGGAGCCGCCACCGAGCCGCGGAATTCCAGGTCGGAGCCAATGGCATCCAAGCCCAGTAGCATGTCCTTCAGGTTTCCGGCGATCGTGACTTCGGAGACCGCATATGCCAGCTCTCCGTTGCGGATCCAGAGCCCCGCCGCTCCCCGCGAGTAATCTCCCGTGACGATGTTCACGCCGAAGCCCATCAGCTCGGTCACGTAGAACCCGTTGGGAATGGCCGCGATAATCCGCTCCGGCGTTTGGACGCCCTTTTCGACGAAAAAGTTCCCGTGCCCGATCCCGGCATTGCCGGTCAGGCCGCGGGCGGCGTTGCCCGTGGTCTTCGACCCCAGCTTTCGCGCCGCGTAGGTGTTGAGCAGGTAGCTTTTCAAAACGCCGCGTTCGATCACCACCGTGCGCCGCGACGGAACGCCCTCGTCGTCAAAAGGCGAAGTGCCGAAGAGCCCGGGAATCGTGCTGTCGTCCACCACGGTCAGGTCTTCGGTGGCCACCTTTTCGCCCAACCTTCCCGCGAGGAAGGACTCGTGCCGGTAGACCGAGGTTCCGTGCACGGCTTCGAACAGGTTATCGAGCAAGGTGCGGGCGGTGCGCGGCTCGAAGACCACGGGGACCTTTTGCGTGTCGACCTTCACGGGATTGAGGCGCTGGAGGGCGCGCCGCGCGGCGGTGCGGCCCACCTCTTCGGGCGATTCCAATCCGCCAAATCCGCGCGCGATGGTGTACCAATAGTCGCGCTCCATGGAATCGCCGTCGCGGGCCACCGGGACCGTGCTCAAGGAGCAGTAACTGGAGCGGTATTCGCCGGCGAATCCCCGCGAATTCGCGAATATGTGGCGGCCCACGTGGGTGTCGAAGGAGGCGCCCTCGGAATTGACAATCCGCGGATCGGCGGTGAGCGCGGCCTCTTCGGCGCGCTTCGCGGTGGAGATCTTCAGCTCGGTCTCGAGGTTTGCCACGTCGGGCGAATACAGATCCAGATCGCCTTCGATGCTGCCGAGCTCTTCCGCATCGGGCAGGCCCGCGTGCGGATCTTCAGAGGTAATGTCGGCCAGCTCGATGGCCGACTTCACCATGTGCTCGATGCCTTCGCCGGAGAGATCGGAGGTGTAGGAGGCGCCGGTCCTCTTCCCGATCAGGATGCGCAGCCCCGCTCCCCGCGAGCCGGCCTCTTTGAGATTCTCGATCTCGCGCATGCGCACGTGGGCGGAGAATTCGTCGCCCTCGGCCATGGTGCACTCGGCATCGCTGGCGCCGGCCGCGAGCGCGCGTTTCACGACAGCTTGCGCGAGATCCAGCAAGTGATTCGAGGGAAGCTCCATGTACTCAGACTACCATCGTGTGAGAGACTAATATCTCCCCTCATGATCGGCATATCGGACAATCTGTCGCTGGCCGTCGACTCCCTCCGCGCGCACAAACTGCGCGCCGCTCTCACGGTGCTAGGGCTGACGATGGGAGTGGCGACGCTGATTGCGGTGATGACCCTGGTGCAAGGCGCCAATGTGTACGTGGAGCGCAAGATCGCGGACCTGGGCACTAACGTTTTTAAGATCGCGCGCACGCCGTTTGCAGTGGTGGATTTCACGGTGATCTCCAAGGCGCTGCGCAACCGCTTCTTTTACCCGGAGGACCTGGAGGCGCTGGCGGAGAACTGCCAGCATTGCCAGGCGGTGGGCGCGACGTTGAGCAGCGGCACGTCGCTGCGCTACAAAGACCGCGAGATTGAAGACGCCACGCTCTACGGCCATACGCCCAGTATGTCGGACATCGATACCCGGACGGTGGCGCTTGGCCGTTACTTCACCGAAGTGGAGGACCGCCACGCGGCCGATGTTTGTCTCATCGGCGATCGCCTGGTGCAGGAGTTTTTTCCGGACTCCGATCCGATGGGACACCTCATCCGGTCGGGCGGCGCCGAATTCACCGTGATCGGAACGTTCGAAAAGATCGGATCGGTGCTGGGCCAGGACCAGGACACTTTCCTGGCGATTCCGCTGCGCACGTATCTGAAGCTGCGCGGCCAGCGCACCAGCCTGACGCTGCAGGTGAAGGCGGAAGGCGGCGAGCCTCTCTTCGGACTCGCGCAGGACGACGCGCGGCGGATTCTGCGCGCGCGGCGCCACGTGCCGGCCGGAAAGGACGACGATTTCTTCATCGGAACGGCGGCGACCTACATCTCGCTGTGGCAGAGCATCAGCGCGGCATTCTTCGCGGTGTTCGTGATGATCAGCTCGATCTCGGCCGTGGTGGGCGGCATCGTCATCATGAATGTGATGCTGGTGAGCGTCACCGAGCGGACCAAGGAGATCGGGGTGCGGCGCGCCGTGGGCGCCACGCAGGCCGACGTGTTGCACCAATTCCTGGCGGAGAGCGTGCTCCAGTGCCTCTTCGGCGGGACCGTCGGAGTCCTGCTCGGCTTCGGCTGCGCCCTGGCTCTGCGCAAACTCACCGACTTCCCGGCGGCGGTGCAGACGTGGGTCGCAGTCTTGGGCGTGGTGTTGAGCTCGATCATCGGATTGTTCTTCGGCATCTATCCCGCGGTGAAGGCCTCCAAGCTCGATCCGGTGGTGGCGCTGCGTACGGAGTGAAAGAAGATGACGCGCTCGGAGATCAAAGAGAACCTGCTGGTGGCCATGGACACCTTGCGCTCGCGCAAGATCCGCTCGGCGCTCACCATTCTGGGAATCGTGATCGGAGTGACCAGCGTGATCTCGGTGGCCGCCATTATCGACGGGTTGAACGGCTACATTCAGAACCGCATCAAGTCGTTCGGGTCGCGCTCGTTTTTCGTCACCCGCATTCCGCCGGGATTCACGGGACTCGGCCGGTTGCCCGCGAAAATCCGCGTGAGGAAGTACCTGGAAATCGTCGACGCGCTGTATCTCAAGCAAATCATTCCGGGACTGGATGTTGCGGCGGCCTTTGCGCAGCGCATCGATATCGCCCAGACACAGCCGGATTCGATCCGTTACGCCGACCAGCACGTCGAGCGCCTGATCGTCCGCGGCACGCAACCCGAATACGCCATTGCGCTGCCGCTGTTCACCGTGGCCACCGGCCGGTACATTTCGCAGTACGACGAAGAGCACGCGCGCAACGTGGTGGTGATTGGCGCGGCCGTCGCCGACTCGCTGTTTCCCCACAGCGACCCGATCGGTAAGCAGGTCCGTCTTGACGGACGCCTGTACGAGGTGATCGGAGTCTTCGAGAAGGACCCGGGGCTTTTCGGCGGATTCGGCGTGGACATGTTCGCGTGCATTCCGCTGGCCAACTATCACAAGAACTTTCCGCAGGTGCGCGAGATCTGGCTGATCTTCACCGTGCGCGAGGATGCCGACCTCGATACCGTGCGCGACCAAGTGATCGAAACCATGCGCCGCCGCCGGCACGTGCCGCACAGCGCCGAGAACGATTTCGATGTCGCCGACCCGAGCTTCTTCACGTCGCTGTGGAATCAGCTCACCGGCGCCATGGCGCTGCTCACCGGCATGATCAGCTCGATCGGACTGCTGGTGGGCGGCATCGGGGTCATGAACATCATGCTGATCTCAGTGACCGAGCGTACCGGAGAGATCGGCATTCGCAAGGCGATCGGGGCGCGCAAGGCGGACATTCGCGTGCAGTTTCTGCTGGAAGCGGTGACGCTTTCGGGCATCGGGGGAGTGCTCGGCATTCTGCTGGGCGGGCTGATTTCGCTCGCGGTGCGCACGCTGGCTTCCATTCCGGCCACAATTTCGCCGTTCTGGGTGGTGATGGGGGTGGCGATTTCGGTGAGCGTGGGACTGTTTTTCGGATTCTATCCGGCGAACCGCGCGGCGAACCTCGATCCGATCGTGTGTCTGCGCTACGAGTAGAAGCGATCGTGGCGCAGCCTCTCAGGCGGCTGGTAGCCTGCAAGGCCGGCTGTCAGTCGGCCCTACCGATGTGCATTCAGTTCGCGCACCGTAACCGGATCGTCCAACGCCTCTCCAGCGGCCAAAGAGCAGGTCACTTCTACGACATGCCGACTACAGGTCCAAGTGGAACACTGTGGGCTTCCCAGGGCTTCCACGACTCAGCTCAGATCGGCCGGATGGGCATTTGCAGGTTTTGCTGGTGCGAAGGGGATTTCGCGACAGGTATCCAACGCTATCCTCAGATATCGGTTCGTGCGTTTCGGGATCACAGCCCTGGACCATTCATCAAATGGGTTTGAAGCTGTAT
>JBGPKH010000405.1:0-8106 GCA_041485845.1 Bryobacteraceae bacterium | reverse complement strand
TTGGTGGTTTCTGGTGAATCCTTTCTGCGCCAACCGCGGCGAACGACGATTCAACACTCCGCTGCCGCGGCGCCACTTTTCTCCTGATGCGATTCGGACGGCGGGTCGTCGACTTCGCGCATCCAAATCGCGGCAGTATCTGTATACTGTAAACATCGCGCATGCCCAATCTGAAACGCATTACCGCCCAGGCAGCGGTTAGTGCCGGGATGCCGGCCGCGGCAGAAGCGCGGCCGGAAAACCGGAGGTCAGGTGTGTCGCAAAGGACCATTAATCCGATCGTCCAGACGGCAGCCAGGCCGATGTCCCGCACGGGCAGGGACAATTAACCTTCGGGAGGAAAGACAGATGGCAAGTATACAAGCCGCGCCGGTTGTTGAATCCGGGCACGCTCCGGCCGCCACGGCGGTGGCACAGAAACGCTACCTGGCGCTGGATGCCTATCGCGGGTTCATCATGTTCATCCTCGTGTCGGGAGGAGTCGGTCTGCGGGCCTTGGCGCGAAACAGGCCGGCTTTCTCTTGGATCGCCGGCCAGTTCGACCACCGGCCCTGGGAGTGGATTGCGTTCTGGGATCTCATCCAGCCCGCGTTCATGTTCATGGTGGGCGTGGCCATGCCGTTTGCGCTAGTCATCCGCAAGGCGCAGGGAGCCACCGGCCACCAGCTCTTCCGGCACGTCGCCGTGCGCAGTTTCCGGCTGATCCTCATGAGCCAGATCCTGATGTCGGTCTCGGGCGGACGATTACACTTCCAGCTCATCAATGTCCTGGCGCAGATCGGGCTCACTTATTTCCTCTGCTATCTCATCATGCAACTCGAGTTCCGCTGGCAGGCAGCGATTGCCGCCGGCCTCCTGATCGGGCATTGGGCGCTGTTTGTGGCGTTCCCCGGGACGGAGGGTCCCTTCCTGTCGAAGACCACCAATATCGGGGCGGTCATCGATAAGTTCGTGTTCGGCCGAATGAACCCCGACTACTGGACCAACCTCAACTTTGTGACCAGCACCGTGACCACGCTGTTCGGCGTGTGGACCGGCCAGCTTCTGCAAAGCCGGAGATCGCAGGGCTACAAGATGCGGGTGATCGGGATTTCGGCCATGGCCTGTCTGGCGGCCGGTTTTCTCATTCACCCATGGAACCCCATCGTCAAGCGGATCTGCACGACCTCGTTTACGATTTTCAGCACCGGCTGGGTCCTGTTGATGCTTCTCGCGTTCTTTTGGGTAGTCGAAGTGAAGGGCTACACCAAGTGGACCTTTCCGCTGGTGGTAATCGGCGCGAACTCGATTTTCATCTACTCGTTGGAAGAAGTTCTCCGCTCCTGGCTGAACCGCGCCGTCGGCGTGTTTACTTTCCGGTTTGCCTTCCTCGGCGATTTCGCGCCCGTCGCCCAAGCCTGTTCGGTCCTGGTGGTGATGTGGTACATGTGCTACTGGCTCTATCGGCGCAAGATTTTTTTCAAGCTCTGAAATCGCCGGGGCTGCCAACTCTCGCGGCGCGGCATCCAAGTCGCGCCACCTTGGCGGTACTCGCAAGATGACGGCCAGGTTGTAGTGTACCCGCAGGCCGAGGGCACGAGACGCCTGGTCCCGGCCGGAATTACGCGATTTGCTCGCCGGGGCGCATGCCTGATACCGCAACAGCCGAGTGCGGTGAACGGCCGGGGCGAACAGCTCGTCCGGCAGCGACCCACCCTGGGCCTCTGGTGGAAGGAAGCGGCGAATCGCCGGGCCAACGACGGGGGAGATCGAGTATTATGCTTGCCCTTCCGATTCCTGGGCAACCTGCGACCGGAGGCGAGCGGGGATAGAATCGCTCCACTCGGTCAAGTCCGGGAGTTGCTGCGAGGAAGCGCGTGGTCGCGGCGGAATTCAGGAGGATGATGGGCTCGGACCCGGGGTGGCCGGCAGCTTTCATGGCTCCACGAGGGAGCTGCCCCTTGCGGAGCCACGGCGCAGGCGGCAGGCAATGGCCGATCTTAAGTCGTTGTTACCAGGTCAAACGCCCCGACAACTGCAGCGTGCGCGGCGAAACGCCAGACGACTGCACGTTGAGAATTCCGGTGTTCCCGATGAAGCTGTTGGGATTGCCCGGATGATTCAGCACGTTGAAGAAATCCGCCTGCAAGCGGAAGCGGAGTCGCTCCCGGATCGCAATACTTTTGAACAGCGAGGCATCCAGGCCCCACTGCCAGATACCCGGGAAATACTGCTGGCGCAACGGAGCCAGGCCGGACCAGGTGGTGCGCTGCACCGTGCCGTCCTTCAGCGGCACCCAGACCGTGTTGGTGTTATAGAACCCCACCATGTTGGTGCCCGCCGGCGCATTCGGGGCCGTGGTCTGGCCATAAACGATCAACGGCGTCACCGCCGGCTGATAACTGGACGGAACGCCCTCGTAGCCATTGGGCTGCCCGGCCGCGTTATGGCTGTTGATCAGATTGGATGGAATGTAGCCGTTCCAATAGAGGTAGCCGGGGAAACAAGTGCCGCTGGTGCAGTTCTGGATCGGGTACTGGTAACCGTAAATCTGGACCGGCGTGCCGGTCGGAAAGTAAGTGCCGGGTAATGAGAAGTAGGTGCTGTTGATGGAACCACTGCCCGCCACTTGCCAGCCACCCACTAGCTTGTCGACGAATCCTCGGGCTCTACCCAGAATGGGCTTGTCTTTGCCGAACGGCAGATCGGCGACCCAGTTCCACCGGAACCGGTTCTTGGGAATGCTGGTGTCCCGCTGGTAATTATAGAGCCTGTCGAAGGTGGCGGGATCGGTCGGCACGGCGCCCGGCAGAAACTGATTGAACGCGGGAAGTACTGACGTGCCGCCGTAACCCTGCCCCCCCGCCGCGAAGTTGTTGTCCAGCGTGTAGAAGAACTGGAAAGCATAGCCCTTGGTGAAAAGGCGCCGCAGTTGGACTGTGAGGCCGTTGGAATTGCCCCAGCCGGTATTCTGCCAATACTCCAGGAAGCCGTAGGTTGTCTGGTTGAACGCATTCGTCGCCACCGCCGCCAGGGGCCCCGTGGGTAGCGCCATACCCGTAGTCGTGTACCAGATGTAGGCCGGCGTCGACAGGTTGAACTGGCTGACCTGTTCCAGCGCATTGCTGTGGTTGCCGAAGTAACTCAAACGCAATAGCGTGTTGGGTATGATTTCCTTTTCCAGGGTTACGTTCCAGTTGTGAACCCGCGGATCCGGCTGGTCCAGAGCGAAGTAGTCGACCACAGCCGACCCCGCGCTCAGGCTGCCCACGGTGTCGGTCGAAACCGCGTTCGTGCTGTTCTTACCCGCGATCACGGCCGGCGCCGTGCGCATGCCAATGTTGCCGACACCGTCCGGCGAATAGGCGGCTTGGGTCACACTGGTTATGAACCGTGCGTTCATTGGCGCATTCTGCCGCATCCTCTGCGCCCACGGATTCGTCGGAATGTGGAAATACGATAGCGCGTAGCCCCCGCGCAGCACGATGGGCCTCGACCCTTGCGTCAGCTTATAAGCGAAGCCCAGCCGTGGCGCGAAGTCCAGCTTGTTGCTGGTCTCCAGCGTCTCGGGCATGCCGGCCTGCTGGTAGGTCTCGAATTTCACGCCCAATTGCTGCTCGCGGGCTATGATGGACGGAGTAGTGTAGCCCAGCGTCTCCAAATTCTGGATGCTCGTGCCCAACACGATCGCCTGGTTTGCCTTATCGAAACTAACCACCGCATTGTTCTTGGCGCGGAATGCCGGCCAGAATTCGTACCGGAGGCCGAGATTCAGCGTCAACCGCGGCGAAACCTTCCACTTGTCCTGGACGTAGGCCGCATATTCCTTGGTGCGCGCGTAGAACATGCCTCGCACATACTGGTTGGAATAATTCGCGACCCCCAGATAGAAATTCGCGAAGTTGTCTCCGGTGTAAGGAAGAGCCTGCGGATTGTTGCGGGATGAGCTCGGATCATACAGCGCGGTGGCGTTGGTGGCAAAGTTGTTGTTCCCCGCCACCTGCTGCTGCGCCGGCAGAATGTCGAGCTGGTCAAACCGGTAATGGAAGCCGAACTGAAACTCGTGCTTCCCGCGGACCTTCGTGGCATTGTCATCCAACACACCGTAAAACTCGTAGGCGGCGTTGGTATTCTGCGTTTCAAATTCGAATCCATTCCCCACATTGTCCATTCCGGCGTTGTAAATCCCCGGCCAGCCCCCCACGCCAAACGGATTGGGAAGTCCCAATTCGGCGTCGTAATTATGGGTGAGATCGCCGGTGCCGACAAACCAGGGGCCGTATGATCCGCTCACTACCAGTTCGTTGAACAGGGTGGGCGAGAAGGTGTGGACCGACGAAATCGCGGCGTTCTTATTGGGGGCCTTGTAACCCTGGGTGCCGGAGGGCACCTTTTCCCAGTCCAGCGTTGGCTGGCTGTAAAACTGCGACCGCGTGGAGTAGTTGCCTTGCGAGTAGCGGACGTAGAAGATGTCCTTCTGCCCCAGGCGCTGATCCACCCGCGTGCTGGTGGTCCAACTCCGCGTGAACGACGGCACCGCGCCAAACCAGTTGGGCGCTACGATCGGATTCACATTCGGCAGCGTTGGCAACCGCGTGACGGCGAGCAGATATTTGGATAGGGGACTCTGCATGTTCGCCGGAATCTGGTTGTTGGGGAAAGGGGTTCGCGCCCAAGTGTTGGGATCGGTCGAATAGGGATCGTACATCGTGGAATGAATGCCGTTGGCATCCATGATGCCGCTCATGTCGCCGTTCCGCATCGCGGGCGTTGGTACGGGGAAGCCTTGCGACGTGTTCTGGATCTGGCGCAACGCCTCGTAGGAGAAGAACCAGAAACTCTTGTTCTTGCCGTTATAAAGCTTCGGAACGTAAACCGGCCCGCCCCCGCTCACCCCGAACTCATTGCGGTTCAGGAATGGCGGCTTGGTGTAGTAATCGGTTCGCGACCTTGCCAGCCCGACGGCATTGTTGCGGTTTGTCTCGAACACCGAGCCGTGCAACTGGTTGGTGCCGCTCCTGGTGCTCATCACTATCGTGGTAGGCCGCGCGTACTTGGCTGGGGCGGCGTTGTCAACAACTGTAAACTCCTGAATCGAATCCAGGCCAGGCTGCCGCGGATTGACCGTGTTCCAGCCGGAGCGATCCATGATCGTGGCTCCGTCGATCACCACGTCCTCGGAGCCATCCCGGATGCCGAAGGCGCGCGTGCCCTCCATGCCGGGCACGCTCTGCAACAGGCTCATCACCGCGCGGCCGTTGAGGGGCAACTGTTCGAGACGAGTGAACTCCAGCGTGTCACCCAGGGTCCCGTTGTCCGTCGCCGCCAATTGAGTGACGTCCTGTACCGAAACCTGCACCGACGTCTGCCCCAATTTCATGGTCACATCCACCACGGCGCTCTGTTGCACCTGCACGATAAGGCTGCCCTCGAACTTCTGCATGCCAGGTGCTTCGACCGCCAGCAGGTATGGTCCCGACACAATGCCGGGGAAGACGTAGTAGCCCACCGAATTGGTAGTGGTCTTCGAAGTGGCGTTCGTGTCCTGGCCGGTCAGCGTGACAGTGGCAGTGGGGATCACCCCGCCCGTCTGGTCGCGCACGGTCCCGCTCACCGTGGCGGTGCTGGCCTGGGGCCACGCGGATGGCGCGACCAAAGCTGTAAGCAGAACACAGAAGAAAAATCTCTGCGCGTTCCTAAGTCGAAGCATGGCAACCTCCCGTCACACCGATGTGACCACCCCCTGGTGGATCGAGCCTGTCTGTACGCCTAAGCTAGGTTAAGGAGAGTCTATGCCCAGGCGGGCAATCGTGTCAAGGGAGCGAATGTCCTCATGTCCTCAATGTCCCGATCGCATCGCCGCCAGCTCTTCCTTGACTTGGGCGACGATCTGGCCGTATTCGGCCGGTGAAGCCTTGGCCAGGAATGCCTCGAAGCACGCGCGAGCCTGCGCCGTAGCGCCCATGATCTTATAGGTGCGCCCGAGGTTCAGTTGCGCCTCCAGCAGATCCGGGTCAAGTTGCACCGCCCTTTCGAAGTAACCGCGCGCCGTGGCGAAGTCCTGCTTCTGAATGGCTGCCAGTCCCAGCCCGTGGTAAGCCAGCGGATATTTGTCGTCGATTGCCAGGCTCCATTTGAAAACCCGCTCGGCGTCCGCGAGCTTTCCGGTTTCCAGGTAGGCCATACCGAGATCGCTCAGGCTTTCGCAATCCGACGGGTTCAGTTGCGCCGCTCTCTCATAAGCGGCGATGGCCTCGTCTTTGTCGCCCCGCTGCAGGTATAAGAAACCGAGGCGCGAGAAGAGCCAGGCGTTGCGCAGCCCATGGCGGATGCCGTCCTGGTAGAGTTTCATGGCCTCGCCCTGGCGGCCCGCATTTCGATAGGCATCCCCCAGATGGTAGTAAACGGCCGGATTGGCCGGATCCTCCGCCAGCGCCCCGAGCAGTAGAGGAATGTGCCGGGGAATGGGAATCTTCGCGTCGGGCGATACCGCCAGATACAGCGATTTCAGCACGTCCAGCCGGTCCTTCGGATCGATGCCTGTGCCCCTCAGTGTATATTCCTGCGACGAAGATCCGCCCAGATATCCGAGGGATTTCAATTGTGCCAGCGTGCGCCGATCGACCATCCTGGTTTCGACCTTTTCCACGCCTTCGCTCACCGCTTTCAAGCTAATTTCCAGTTGCTGCGCCTCGGCGGCGTGACTGGCGATCACGTTGCTGGCTTCGGCGGGGTCCCGGACCAGGTCGTAAAGCTCGGGTTTTGGCGCGCGGATGTATTTCCAGCGATTCGTCCGAATCCCACGCAACTCGGCCCATCCCATGTTGATCTTGGGATACAGGGTCTCGACGTAAGACCATGCCGCCGGATCTACCTTGCCTTTGAAGCCGGCCGCCAGGCTGGCGCCCTGCACGCCTCGGGGTATCGTGCCCCCCATCAGCTCGAGCAGCGTAGGCAGCACGTCGATGGTCCTCGCCTGCTGCTTCAAGCGCAACCCCGCCGGGACGCCCGGCCCTGCCAGCAGGAAGACGATCCGCAGCGTCGAGTCATAAAGGAAGACTCCATGGGTATACTCGCCATGCTCTCCCAGGCTTTCTCCATGGTCCGACAACACCGCGATCAGCGTATTCTCCGGTGGCGCCTTCTTCGCTACAGCCGCGAACAAGCGCCCCAGTTGCTGGTCCGCATAGGCCACCTCTCCGTCGTAAAGCCGTCCCGCGTATTTTTCGCGAAAAGGAGCTGGCGGATCGTAGGGAGAGTGCGGATCGAACACATGCACCCAAAGAAAGAAAGGTCTCGCCGGCTGGGAGGCGAGCCACCGGATGGCCCTGTTTACCACCGCATCGGCGCGGCGCTCGGCATATTCCCCCGGCATCCGGCGTGGATCCGGCTTTGGCATTTCGTCGTCGTAGACGGCGAACCCCTGGTTGAAACCGAACTGCTTCTTCAGCACCGACGACCCCACAAACGCCGCGGTATCCCAGCCCTGCTGGTGCAGGATCTGCGCCAATGTGGTGTGCGGCGCCTCGAGCACGAAGCCGCCCGTGTCCCGCACCTTGTGTACCGTAGGATAGAGTCCGGTGAAGATACTGGCGTGCGATGGCGCCGTCAGCGGCGTAGCGGTGACTGCATTTTCGAACAGCACGCCCTTCTTTGCGATCCCGTCGAGGTTCGGAGTTTCGATCCTGGAATAGCCGTAGCACCCCAGACGGTCCGCGCGCAGCGTGTCGATGGTGACGAGCACCAGATTCATCCGGCGCAAAGGCGGTTCGCAGAGAGCCTGCGAGCCTGCAAGCAGCAGCCAGGCGATGCAGATGCGGCCGGCGAGCGTCCCCATGCTGCTATCCTCTCACGAAGAGCGGCGATCCCGCCTTGCTACCGGAACACACATCGCGTACGATACTGTTTCAGGAGAACCGCCATGCCACCGCGGCGGACTACCCGCCGGTCCGTGCCGAATCACTATATCCTCATCGTCTTCGATAGCTGCCGCTACGATTCTTTTCAGCGCGCGCGGCCGCGCCACATGAGGAAGCTGGGTCAGGTGGAGCGCCGCTGGTCGTATGCCTCCTGGACTTCGCCCTCGCACTTCAACCTCCTGATGGGCCTTCTCCCCCACGCCAGCCC
>JBGPKH010000404.1:0-8119 GCA_041485845.1 Bryobacteraceae bacterium | reverse complement strand
CGCCACGATCCCGACAAGATCATGGTGGGCGAGATCCGCGACCAGGAGACGGCGCAGATCGCCATCAACTCGGCGCTGACCGGGCACCTGGTCTTCACCACGGTTCACGCCAACAACGTGCTCGACGTGCTGGGGCGGTTCCTGAACATGGGCGTGGAGGCGTACAATTTCGTCTCGGCGCTGAACTGCATCCTGGCGCAGCGGCTGGTGCGCGTGACCTGCGAGCACTGCAAGCGGCCGGTGCGCTATCCGGATTCGGTGCTGGTGGAGAGCGGGCTCAATCCGGACGAGTGGCGGGATTTCCAGTTCATGGAAGGAGCGGGCTGCTTCGAGTGCGGCGGCACCGGGTTCCGTGGGCGCTCGGCAATTCACGAGCTGCTGGATTTGACGGACCGGATCCGCGAAATGATTCTGAACAGGCGGCCGACTTCCGAGATCAAGCGGGCGGCCAAGGAAGACGGCATGACGTTCCTGCGGGAATCCGCGGTGGCGAAAATGCGGGCGGGAATCACCACGTTGCGCGAAATCAACAAGGTGACCTTTATTGAAGGCTAGGGGTTGGGGATTAGGGGTTGGGGTTGTGTGGCCTTCGGCCCGGTGACGAGATTTCATGTTGCTAGATAAGCTCAAGTCGATTTTGCGGGACCCACCGCCGGGGGAATGTCTTTCCCCGGCCCCCGGTTTATCCCCGGCCCCCGGCCCACTCGTGCTTTGGCGAGCCTGGCCCCCGGCCCCCGGCCCACTCGCGTTTTGGCGAGCCTGGCCCCCGGCCCCCAGGAAGGTTTCATGCTGCTAGACCGTCTCAAATCGCTGTTGCGCGACCCACCGCCGGGGATGGCGTTCGAGATCTCGGAGGCGGGGATTGCCGCGGCGCGCATCGGCGCCAAGGCCGAGCTGGAGTTTCACGCTTTGAAGAGCGGCACGCTTTCGGTCTCGCCGCTTAAGGAAAACGTCATCGATCCGGACGAATTCACGCTCGCGGTCCGTGCCCTGGCAAATACGCAGTCGGGACGGAAACGGAAGGACGTGGCGCTGATCCTGCCGGATTTCAGCACGCGCATGACGGTCCTGGATTTCGACAATTTTCCCTCCGACCTCAAGGAGCAGGTTTCCCTGGTGCGGTTTCGATTGAAGCGCAGCGTGCCGTTCGACGTGGAATCGGCGGCGCTGAGCTATTGGCCCCAGTCGACCGGCAACAAGCGGGTGGAGGTGGTGGTGGTGCTGGCGCCGCTCGAGATCGTGGCGCGCTACGAAGCGCCGTTCCGCGCGGCCGGGATGATCCCGGGGCTCGTCACCACCTCGTCGATAGCCGCGCTGGAATTGGCGCCGGACGCGGGGCTGAACGTGATGGCCAAGGTGACCGGACACGTCCTGACAGTAGTAGTCCGCGAGAAGGGCCTCTTGAAGCTGGTGCGCTGCCTGGAATTGCCCTCCGGCGATCTGGAGGACATCGCGGCGGTTCTGCTGCCCACGTTCGTATACGTGGAAGACAACTTCGGCCGGCGAGCCGAGCGCCTCATCCTGTGCGGCTTCGGCGCGCAGGTGGCGGAAGCGCAGAGAAGGTATCGGGAGGAGTTGGACGTCGAGGTGGAGCCGATGCGCTCGCCGCTGGGAACCTGCGGGGAGAATAACGCGGGACTGTTGGGGTACCTGCGGTCCATCGCTAAGAACAACTGAGCGCGAAGAACAACCGAGATGAAGATTCCGATCAATCTCGCCAGCCAGCCATTCCGGCGCGACCGCGCCATGCTGGTGGCATCCATCGCGGTCAGCCTGCTGCTCGCCGGCACTTTGGCCACGTTGATTTCGCTGGCCACGGCGGACAACCGACAGCTTGCCGACGTGCGCAACGAAGTGAGCCGGCTCAATGCGCAGATCCGCAAGGCAGGGGCCAATCAATCGCAAATGGATGCGGTGCTGCGCAAGCCGGAAAACGCGGAGGTGCTGGAGCGCAGCGTGTTCATCAACTCGCTACTCCTTCGCAAGGGCATCAGTTGGACCCGGATTCTGGCGGACATGGAAAAGGTGCTGCCGTATAACGTGCGCATCATCCAGATTCATCCCACGCTCAACGCGTCGAACCAGGTGCTGCTCGACATGACGGTGGGATCCGAAACGCAGGGGCCGGTGATCCAACTCCTGCAAACGTTGGAACAGTCGCCGAATTTCGGCTCGGTGCTGGACCACAGCGCCTTGCCGCCCACCCAGGCGGAGCCCATCTACCGCTATCACTTGAGTGTGGTTTATGCCCAGAAACTTTAACTTTCGCTGGAAGGGCATGACCGTGAGGGACCCGCGTGTGGTCATGCGGGCGATCATCGGCGCGTTGCTGGTGGCGAACCTGGCGGCGGCGGTGATCGCGTTCAAGCCCTTCGGCGGATCGGCCGACGATCTGCGGCGGCAAACCGAAGCGTTGCGCGCGCAATTGGCGCGAGCCGAGGCCAACCTCGCGACCAGCAAACGGCTGGTGGACAAGGTTCAGGCGGCCCGCACCCAGGGCGACCAGTTCCTGACGAAGTATATTGTAGATCGCCGCGCCATGGCGTCCACTATTCTGGAGGAATTGAACAAGCTGGTGACCGAAGCCGGCGTCAAGCCGGGCCAGCAGACCTACAGCCAGGAGCCCATCGAGGGCAGCGATACGCTCAGCATGTTGTCGATCTCGGCCGGCTTCGAGGGCTCGTACGCCAGCCTGGCGAAGCTGGTGAACCTGCTGGACCGGTCGCCGCGGTTCCTGATTATCGAGAACATGGTCGCGGCCGCGCCGCAAGGGACCGGGCAGGCGGCCGGCCAGGGCGATAAGTCGCTCAACGTCACGCTGCGGATCGATACGTTCGTCCGCGACGAAACGGGGGCCGCGTTATGAACCTGGGCGCGAACGATAAGAAGAAGGTCGGCGCGCTGGTAGTCCTCGGGGCGTTCGCCTTGTACATGGTGTACAGTAATCTCCTTTCGGGACCTTCGGGAGCGCCGTCGGACCCGGCGCCGCGCGCGGGCACGCCGTCACCTGCGATCCCGGTTCCCGCCGAACAGCCCGCCACCAAGCGTGCGCCCGCGCGCGCGCGCAACGAGGAGTTCCATCCGGTGCTGCGCTCGAAGCGGCCGGAAGATCGCATCGACCCCATGAAGGTCGATCCGACGTTGCAGATGGGTCTGCTGGCGAAAGTGACGGCGGTCGAACCGTCCGGCGGCAGCCGCAACCTGTTTGCGTTCGGACAGCCGCCGCCGAAGGCCGCGGAGAAGCCGGCCGGGCCGGAGCCGAGGATTACTTTTGGGCCGCCGGCCGTGCCTCCTCCGCCCCCGCCCCCAGGCCCTCCGGTCGAGCCCCCGCCGCCGCCGATCACGCTGAAGTTCTACGGCTTTTCTACAGTGCGCAATAATGGAAAGAAGTCCGCCTATTTTCTGGATGGCGACGACATTCTGATCGCGTCGGAAGGAGAAACGTTGAAGCGACGCTACAAACTGGTGCGCATCACCGCGGGCTCCGCGCTGGTGGAAGATACGGAATCGAAGCGGCAGCAGAGTTTGCCGCTGGCGCAGGAGGCGCCGGCAAGCTGATGCGACGGCGACAGGAATCCGGATTTGCGCTGCTGCTGGTGTTCCTGATGGCGGCGGCGATCGCCATCTCGCTGTACATGGAGATTCCCCGCGTGGCCTTCGAATCGCAGCGCCAGAAGGAGCAGTTGCTGGTCTCCCGCGGCGAGCAGTACAAGCGCGCGATTCAGATGTTCATGAAGGCCAACAACCGGTGGCCGGCGAAAATCGAGGATTTGGAGAGCTTCAACAACCGGCGCTTTCTGCGCAAGCGCTTCACCGACCCCATGACCGGGAAGGACGAGTGGCGCTTCATCCACATCCAAAACGGGATTCTGATCGATTCGGTGACGAACAAGCAGAAGGGTGTTGCGGGCTCTACCGGCAGCCAGAGCCAGTTGGTGGGCGAAATGCCGGCCACCGCGGCAGACATTGCTCCCGGTACGCAGGGGGCGAATCCGGCCATGCGCCGGCGCGCCAGTGACGGCATGACGCCGGGTGTAGGCGGTCCGGGCGAAGGGGTGGCCGATCCGAATAATCCGCAGAATCTGCAGAATCTGCAGCCCCTGGGGTTCCCCAATGGCCAGCCGTATGCGCCGGGAGCGCTGCAACCGGGGCAGACGTATCCGCCCGGAGTGACGCCACGGCCGGGACAGACATATCCGCCGGGGTTCATTCCCCCGCCCGGCGTACCGATTCCCGGGCAACCCGGGGTCTATCCATATACCGGGCAGCCCCAGCAATACCCAGGGCAGCCGGTACAATATCCCGGGCAGCCTGTACAATATCCCGGTCAGCCGGTGCAGTATCCAGGCCAGCCTGTACCGTATCCCGGTCAGCCGGTGCAGTATCCAGGCCAGCCTATACCATATCCCGGTCAGCCGGGGCAGTATCCGGGGCAGATCGTGCAATATCCGGGTCTGCCCGGACAGCCCGTCAACTCGCAGGCCGGGGGCGTTTCGCCGACGCCATATCCGACCTACCCGGGAGCGAATGGCCCTCAGCCCACCTATCCGCAGCCGGGCCTGAATCCGCAGCCGGGCTCGAATGCGGCGACCCAGATGATCCAGCAAATCCTGACCTCTCCGCGGCCGGGCGGGATGCCATCGAATGCGGGGCAGGCGGCGATGGGCGCGGGCATCGCCGGCGTGGCGAGCAACGCCGACTCCGAAGGCATCATGGTCTACAACGACCGCACCAACTACAAGGAGTGGGAATTCATCTACGACCCGACCAAGGTCAGGCCGATACCGAATCCACTGACCGGGGCGCCGGGAACGCCGGCGTCACAAATGGGCACACCGGCGTCGCAATTGGGAAGCACACCGGGGCAGCAGCCGGGTTGCGTACCGACCGATCCGTTCTCCGGCGGCACCTGCTCACCGGTTCCTGCGGGCTTCGGTCCAACTCCGGGCGCGCGGGGTCCCGTGACGATACCGCCAGTGATGAATCCGGTGGTGCGGTAGCTACGTAACCATTCCACGGCGCACGGCGCTCAACACCAGGTCGGCCGTGCTGTGGAGGTCCATCTTTTCCATGATCCGCCAGCGATGCGTCTCCACGGTGTGCAGGCTCAGGTTCAAGCGGTTGGCGATTTCCTTGTTGCTGTTCCCCTCGGCCAGAAGCTGATACACCTGCCGTTCGCGGTCGGTGAGAAGTTCGAAGCGGTCGTTGACGCCTCCCACGTCTTTCAGGCGCGCGAATCCATTCTGAAAAATCTGCGCGACCGCCGGGCTGAAAAACGCCATGCCCTTCTGCACGGCATAGATGGCGTGGATCAATTCATCTCCCGCCGAGTTCTTGAGCAGATATCCGCGGGCGCCGGCTTTCACCGCGCGCAGCACGTAGCGCTCGTCGCTGTACATGCTCAGGATCAATACCGCGGTGTGGGGCGAGTGTTTGAGGATTTGCGCCGTAGCTTCGATTCCGTTCAGCTCCTTCATGGCCACGTCGACCACGGCGACGTCGGGCTTGTGCTGTCGCGCGGCTTCCACCGCCTCGATTCCCGAGCTGGCTTCAGCCACCACGTCGAAATCGGGCTGTTCTTCCAAAATGTGCCGCAGGCCCTGACGCATCAGGGTGTGATCGTCGGCGAGAAGGATTCGCACCGGCATTATGCAGTCACCTCGTTTCGATTGGGCTCGGTGGCGGCCGGAGATGGGACCAGCGGAATGCGCAGCGCGATCCTGGTTCCCCGCCCGGGCGCGGAATCGATGACCAGAGAGCCCCCCGCGTTGGCGGCCCGTTCACGAATTCCCAGCAGCCCGAGCCCCGTGTTTTTCGATGTCATACGCTGTTCGTTCATCGAAAATCCGCGGCCGTCATCCTCGATCTCGGCCACCAGGCACTCCGGGAGTTGCCGCACAGCCACCCGCACCCGTTTCGCGCCGGAGTGTTTTTCGCAATTGTGCAAGGCCTCCTGCACCACGCGGTACACGCAGGTCTTCACGTTGTCGGGAAGCTGGTCGGCCACGTCCTTCTCCGCGAAGTCGCAGGCGATGCCGCTGCGCCGGAGAAAATCCTCGAGCTGAAACTGTAAAGCGGGCACCAGGCCAAGATCGTCGAGGAGCGCGGGTCGCAACAGAACGGAAATGTTGCGGACGGTTTGCACGGTTCGCTCGGCGAGTTCCCGCGCCCGTTGCAGACGATCGCGAGCTCCCGCGGGCTGGGTGGCCAGCATGGCCTGCGCGTGCGAGATCTCGATCTGCAAAAGGGCCAGGGTCTGCCCGATCTCGTCGTGCAGCTCGCGCGAGAGCCGGCGCCGGCCTTCTTCTTCGACCTCCAGCAAACGGGCGGAGAGCTGTTGCAGATCGTGCTTCGTCCGTTCCACCTCGTCGTAATGGCGCTCCGCCTGGCGCTCCAGGTTCTCGGCTTGCTGGAGACTGAGGCGAGCCACTATGAAGCTCAGCAGAACGCTGATCGCCAGCATGATCATCAGACGTTCGGCGGCGTGCCGCCGCGCGTCGGCAAACTCCCTTTCGCTCTCCTGCAACTGCTGCTGGTCCGCCGCGGAGAGATCCAGCAGGACGGTGTACAGCTCGCCGCGGCGCGGCACGATCTCGCGTTGCAGGAAGTCGAACTGGCGGGCGTTCGTTGCGTAGAGCATGGTACGGGACAGCGGCTCCGCCACGGCCCAGAACTCGCCGAGGCTCTTGCGTAACTTGGGCACCACATCGCTTCGCGTCGATACACCGGCCAGGTGATCGAGGGCGATCTCATCCTCGGCCTTCAGGGTGTCCAGTTGGGAGCGCAGCGTTCCGGCCTGTTCCGGAGTGGTGTTGATGAAGAAGTCTCGAACGTAATTGCCGGCCAGCCACAGGTTGCGGCGCAGCGTCGCGACTGCGGCGTCCTGATCGACGTAGTGCCGGTAGATCTCCAGGTGTTGCCGCGAAACGCTGACCTGGATGCGATACGCCTCGACGGCTGAGAGTACCAGAACCGCGATGACCGCGCCGTATCCGGCCCGCAGCACGGCGCGCTTGCTGAACGCCTTGGTCATGTGTGAAACCCTTACTCCCCCGATGTCCACGCCGCGGTCGCGGGCGGCTGGAATCCTACGACTATGTTAGCTCCCCGGCGGGGGTTTTCAGAAATACGATCTTGGCCGTATTTGGCTGTTGAACATCCCGACATAAGATAAGAAGTAACTACTTGTGCGAACGGCCCCGCAATGGCGCCGGGGTTGTGATGACACAGCTAAGTGAACGTTGTTGCCTCCCGGGCAACAAGCACCGCGAAGGGCAGGTTTGATCCTGCCCTTTTCAATTTCGGGCCATCGCCCGCCGCCGCAGTCCGGAACGCCTTACACTGAAGCTGCGGATTCCCCATGAACGTACTGGCATTCTCCGGTGTCGTATTCGCCATTTCCGTCATAGCGGGCTTTCTCGGTTCGCTGACGGGTCTGGGCGGCGGGGTCATCATCACGCCGGCCCTTACGTTGCTGCTCGGTGTGGATCTGCACTACGCCATGGGGGCCTCGCTGGTTTCGGTGATCGCCACCTCTTCGGGAGCCGCCGCAGCTTACGTGAAGGAAGGTTTCACCAACGTTCGCGTGGGCATGTTTCTGGAGATCGCCACAACGATCGGCGCGGTTGCCGGGGCGCACCTCACAACCGTAGTTCCGGCCTCCACGCTGGCCGTGATTTTCGGCGGAGTGCTTCTGTACTCGGCGTGGCACTCGTTCCGGCAGCATTCCGATCGGAGGTCCGCGCCGCCATGCCCGCAGGCAGTCCGGCTCCATCTGGACGGCGACTATCCGGAAGCGGATCGCCGCGTCCGGTATCACGTGAGCCGCGTGAAGGCCGGTTTCAGCCTCATGTTCGGAGCCGGCGTGCTTTCCGGACTGCTGGGCATCGGCTCCGGCGCGATGAAGGTGATCGCCATGGACCAGGTGATGCGCATTCCGTTCAAGGTCTCCACGACCACCAGCAACTTCATGATCGGGGTCACCGCTGCCGCCAGCGCCGGAATCTACCTGAGCCGCGGTTACATTGAACCCGGTCTCGCGATGCCGGTCATGCTGGGCGCGCTCGCCGGCTCGCTCACGGGGGCACGGCATTTGATGGGGACGGGAACGCGCGCGCTT
>JBGPKH010000403.1:0-8156 GCA_041485845.1 Bryobacteraceae bacterium | reverse complement strand
GTCAAACCTCGCGACTTCCGCGCGCACGCTGTCGGGGTCCGACCTGGTCAATAACTCCCTGCCCACCGCGCTCGGCGGCGTGAGCGTGCAGATCAGCGGCAAGCCCGCGTTCGTGTACTACGTCAGCCCGTCGCAGGTCAACGTGCTGGCGCCCGCCGACAGCGGCAGTGGTTCGGTCGCGGTCACCCTCACCAACTCCGCCGGCACCTCGAGCGCCATTGCCGCGAACCTGCAGCCGGTGCTCCCGGGACTGTTCGCACTCTCGAACTACGCGCAAGCGGTTCGCGTTTCCGATAGCGCCATCGTCACCGGCGTGGCCGTGAAGCCGGGCGACCTCGTCGAGCTCTACGGCACCGGTTTCGGCCCCACCGCTATTAGCATCGATCCCGGCCCGGTCTTCACCGGCGCGTACCCTACGACCAATCCCGTCACCGTCACCATCGGAGGGATCGCGGCCAACGTCTCCTTTGCCGGCCTGGTGGGTCCGGGCCTTTACCAGCTCAACGTGATGGTGCCGCCCGGAGTGAACAATGGCGACAACGCGGTGGTCGCATCGGTGGCCGGCAAGAACACGCAAGCCAGCGCGATGCTGAAGATTGCCAACTCCTGATGCGATGCAGCCCACGCGACGCGCCATCCTGAAAACCGCGCCGGCACTCCCCGCCGGGCGCCACTGGAGAACCGTACTGTGGGTCTCCTGGAACGACGCGCGGAAGTACTGCGCCTGGCTGAGCAAGGGTACCAACCGGCTCGTTACCCTGCCCACGGAAGCGCAGTGGAAAAGGCCGCGCGCGGCCCCGAAGCGTTTCGCCTATCCATTGGGGCCACGACCGCGGCGGCTACCTCGCTCCTGCCGGCATCCCCCTGGCCCTTCCGAAGAACAGGACGACACCGTCAGCCGCGCCGCGGAGCACGGGTAAGGTCAAGGTCGGGGTATCATTCGGCCGGCTTCCGGATTGTGCTGCTGTAACAGGACCGCTCCTTGTGGTCGCGGCTCAGAACTTCTGCGATATAGTATGGAAGCCGCATGCTGACCGACGCGCAAATCTCCGAGCTGCGATCGCACTTTCCGATCCTTCAGGAAAAGACCTACCTTTACAACTGCTCGCAGGGCGCGCTCTCCGATGCCGTCGAAGCCGGGATGCGCGAGTACGCCCAGAGCTGGCGCACCTCGTCCGACCCTTGGGCCGAGTGGGTGGGAGCCTATGAAGCGCTGCGCGACGGCTTCGCGCGCTTCATCAACGCTCAGCGGGAAGAGGTCGCGATCGTGACCAGCGCCTCCGCCGGGATCAACCCGATCGCCAACGCGCTGTGTTTCGACGGCCGCAACAAAGTCATCATGAGCGAGTACGAGTTCCCTACCATGGGACACATCTGGCTCGCGCAGCGGCCGCGCGGCGCCGAGGTCCAGTTCCTGGATGGCGTCGACAACGCCGTTCCCACGGAATCCTACGAGCGCGCCATCGATGAGCGCACGCGGATCGTGCCGCTGACACACGTCTCGTTCGTCAACGGATTCCGTTCCGACGTTTCCGCCATCACCCGCATCGCCCACGCCAACGGCGCGCTGGTGTTCCTGGATGGCTATCAGGACTGCGGAACCCGCCCCATCGACGTCCGCGCGCTGGACGTCGACTTCTTCGTGACCGGCACGTTGAAGTATCTCCTCGGGCCGCCCGGCCTGGCGTTCCTCTATGTGCGCCGCGAACTCATCGAGTCGCTCACCCCGACGGTGACCAGTTGGTTTTCGCAGCGCGACGTCTTTGCGTTTGACACCAAACACCTGGACCCCGCGCCCGCCGCCCGCCGCTTCGAAACCGGCACGCCCGCGATTCCCAACATCTACTTCGCCAGGCCCGCATTGGACCTCCTGGTTGGCGTCGGCATGGACAACGCCGCCGCGCAGATCGAACGCCTGACCCGCGCGTTTCTCGATGGCGTCCGCGATCTCGGCATCCAGTCCAAGACCCCGCAGGACAGCGTCGGTCCGCTGGTGGTCCTCGGTTCCCACGACGCGCCCGCGCTGGTCGCGAAGCTCACCGAGCGGCGCATCGTGGTCTCGGCGCGGCGCGACGGCGTGCGCTTCGCCTTCCACGTCTACAACACGATGGACGACGTCCACACCGCTCTGTCCGCCCTGGAAGACCATCTCGATCTGCTGGTGCGTTCGTGACACCGGGCGCCATCGAAAAAGGCGAGCAGCTCTCCCGCCAGCTCACGCCGGCCCAACTCGCCATGATGGCCATCGGCGGCGCCATCGGCACCGGCCTGTTCCTGGGCAGCTCGCTCGCCGTCCACACCGCGGGGCCAGGCGTGATCTTCACCTACCTGATCGGCGCCGCCATCACGCTTCTGCTGATGGGCGTTCTGGCCGAGATGGCCATCGCCCATCCCACCGCCGGGTCGTTCGGAGTCTACGCGGAGCTTTATATCAACCGATGGGCCGGGTTCACCGTCCGTTACACCTATTGGGCGGCGCAGTGCATCGCCACCGGCGGCGAGGCGATCGCCATCGCCATCTATTGCCAGTGGTGGTTTCCGGAGACGCCGAAGTGGCTGTGGATTTTCGCCTTCTCCTGCGCGCTGCTCTACGTCAACGGACGCGCGGTCGGCAGCTTCGGCAGCTTCGAGTATTGGTTCGCCATGATCAAAGTGGTGGGCATCGTGCTGTTCATCGTCCTCGGTCTGGCGCTTCTGCTGGGCCTCACGCCGCGGCCCGCCATCGGCTTTTCCAACCTCACCGCGCACGGGGGACTCCTCCCCACCGGATGGCGGGGCGTCTGGATGGCGCTGGTCTTCGTCATCTTCAGCTACATGGGGTCGGAAATCGTGGCGGTCACTGCGGGTGAAGCCAAGGACCCCGAGGTCGCCGTGCCGCGAGCCATGCGCTCCATGATCGGCCGCCTGATCCTGTTCTACATGGGCTCCATCATCGTCCTGGTCTGCATCGTTCCGTGGAACCAGATCCAGGCCGGCTCCGACGTCACGGCCAGCCCGTTCGTCAAAGTCTTCCAGTTGATCGGCGTGCCCGCCGCGGCGCACATCGTGAATTTCGTGGTGATCACGGCGGCCGCTTCCAGTATGAACTGCAACCTCTACCTGGTGAGCCGCATGCTGTTTTCGCTCTCGCGAGGCGGCTACGCCCCGGAAGTCTTCGGCCGCGTGTCCTCGCGCGGGACGCCCGTTCCCGCGCTCGCGGCCTCGGCCGCCGGACTGGCGTTCGCCATCGTCGCGGCGCTGGTCTACCCCGACAGCGCTTTTGTCTACCTGTTCGGCATTTCGCTTTTCGGCGGCCTCTTCGGGTGGCTGATCATTTTCGTGGCGCACCTGTTCTTTCGCCCGAAATGGGAGGCCTCGGGCCGCCCGCGCCTGCCCGTGCGCATGATCGGCTACCCGTACACTTCGCTGCTCGGAGCCGCCGCGATCCTGGCGATCATGGCCACCACGTGGTGGGTCGAAGGCATGCGCGTCACCCTGATCGCCGGCGTGCCGTGGCTTCTCATCCTGACCGCCGTCTGGTTCCTGGTGCAACCGAGACAAGGAACATAGCTCATGGAAAATAAGATCCTCGCCCTTTTCGCGCAGGCCCTCGCCGCCGGGACCATCCGGGTGGTCGATCTGACCCAGCCTCTGGATGCCGCGACCGCGATCATCCAACTGCCGCCCGAGTTTGGAAAGACGCGGCCCTTCCGACTGGAAGAGATTTCCAAGTACGATAGCCGCGGACCCGCCTGGTACTGGAACAACTTCTCTTGCGGCGAGCACACCGGCACGCACTTCGACGCGCCCATCCACTGGGTGACCGGCAAAGACTATCCGCAAAACGCGACCGACAGCATCCCAGTTGAAAAATTCTTCGCGGCGGCCAATGTCATCGACGTCTCGCGCGAAGCCGCGGCGGATTCCGATTTCCTGCTCACCCCGCAGCATGTCGAGACGTGGGAAGCGATCCACGGCCGCGTGGAAGCCGGCTCCTGGGTGCTGATGCGGACGGATTGGTCGAGACGTAAAGACGCTTCCGCGTTTTTGAACATGAAGGAGGACGGCTCGCACGTACCCGGTCCGCATCCCGGCCTGATTCCCTTCCTGGCCAAAGAGCGCAACGTCATCGGCTGGGGCTCCGAGGGCGTCGGCACGGACGCCGGCCAGGCCTACCGTTTCGATCCGCCGTTCCCCTGCCACACTATCATGCACGGCAGCAACAAATTCGGACTGGCGAGTTTGGCTAATCTCGACCAACTCCCGCCCAAAGGCGCGATTCTGGTGACGCCGCCGCTCAAGATCGTGAACGGGTCGGGGAGTCCGTGCCGGGTGCTGGCGCTGGTGAGTGGATGATGTCAGAGGTCCGGCGCAGCCCGGGAGGCGCACCTGTTTCGGGTGTGTCGAGTTATTATTCATGACGTTCTAACCTCCTCTGTTTCTGTGGGTTGCGGAGGGGTGTGGAAATCGGGAGGCGCATCTGGAGGGCTTTTTGGAAAAGATGCGCCTCCCGGAGAACAGGGGTTGGGCTGGCGGTTGGGTTCCTGTGACGAACGTGTTTCGGGGGTGTCGAGTTATTATTTTTCGTGCTTTAAGTTTCCCTTTTTCTGTGGGTTGCGAGGATTGGTAGAGATTTTGTGACGCATGGGGAGGGTTTTTGGGGAACGATGCGTCACAAAACTCCTGCCCGCCATCGCGGTGATCGGTAATCCGGTCACCTGCTTGGAAGGCTGGATTACGCCCCAACCGGGCTCGCGGGTCGAAGCTGCCGACGGTCGTCTTGATCGGTTCCATAAATGTTCCCCCAAAAAGAAAAACCGCTCAAAGATGAGCGGTCGGTTTGATTTAGAATCAACAGCTTACGAGTGGCAACCGCTCACGAGTGAGCGGTTTTCACGGCACGGTCCGAAGCACTTACGATGTTTCGGGCAGGGATACTTGCGGTTTGGGTGGTTCCAGAAAAATGCGCCCGGAAAGGCCGTTCGGTGCTCCTCCCGGTTGCGCTGAAACCGCGCGCGCCACTCGGGGCGATAGATCTCTTCCCAATTTCAATCTAGCAGACGAACCTGCGGAGGCGGGGGTGGGGACGCCCTGTACGTGGGAATAAATAGCTTAGAATCAGCGAAAATACGGGTTGAAAAAATAGTTCCCGATTGCGTGACCCGTGATTTGACAATTCACGATTTTCGGTGTGTGGTCGCGATCTTACTGAAAAGATGTAAGTTGGACTGTTGGAGAAGTGCCTGGCCTATTTCCGTCGTTGCGATTTGATCGATAGACCCATCCACCGGACTATAGCTGATGACCAACAAAAAGTCCAGTGGTCAATTGGCCGGGGGTGCTTCCAGGTTGTCGGGAAAGTCCGGTTACACTGACCGCTCCCTGACGGTCGCGGCTCGGTAACTATCTGCAAACACGTGCAGTCGCGACAGAGCCGCGACCGGCCGAGGAAATCCCGACAACGTGTAAGCACTTATTGGCCGGGCTTAGAAAATCTACTACCCTGCGGAAAAACGAGTGGCAGTAGGTTGACAACCCGCCCCACCTTGGGAAATGGCCAAAGTCCGGGGCCGGCTGAAAGCCGGCTTGGACAGGCCGGGAGGCCTGTCCCACTACTTGCGCAGCTCCTTGTTCAGATCGCTGAGCACTTCGTCGTGGCGCTCGCTCTCGAGGTCCTTTTGCAGACGCCGCAAGGCGACGCCCACGACGTCACGATGATGCAGACGGGAACCGAAGGACTCCGAAAGTTTGAGCCAGAGCTCGTGCGCGCGGTCCAGGTCCTCGGGCCAGAGGCGGGGCGGATGGGGCCCCAGGTTGACGTAGACCGAAGGCCGGCCGGGGGTGATGATTTCGAGCGAGAAGGGATGGCGCGGCTCAGGCAGTTTCTCCCAGGCCATGCCGATACGGCGCGCCAACTCTTCGGAATCCATTTTGGGCGAGACACCCGTGACCAGGCGTGACGCCTTGAGTTTGGCGGCGGTTTGCACCATGGCATCGAATGGATCGACGCCCGGCACTACCAGCAGCTCGACCGTTTTGCCAGCCTTCTCGGCCATGGTCACGACAGCCGAGAGGAGTTCCTTTTCATAGTCCGAAAAAAGCTGTTTGTCGGACAGTTCGTATTCGCCGGCTCCAGCGGAAATCGGGCGCACCGTCATTACCACGATGTCGTGCCGCTTCAGGTTGGTCTTGTCGAGCACGCTTTGCAGGTGCGCCATGTGGTGGTTGTCGCGAACCGCCACCAGGACCGAGCCGGGCCGGGCGTGGATGGACTCGGCGGTGACGTCGGGCCGCATGTCGAGGTTGAACTCTTCGAGCCCCGCCTTTTTGTTTGCCAGCTTCTTCAGATTGATGCGTTCGGAAATCGTGAAGATCACGAAGAAGACGACGGTAAAGGACACGCCGTAGATGGTGGCGATCTGCTTGGTGAAAAGGTTGGCGATGGCGACCAGGAAAAGGACCGACGTGGTCAAAGCCAGGCCAACCGGAATCTCTTTGCCGCCAATCCGCAAGTTGAGCGGCACCTTATATTCCTGGTCGTGCCGGTGGTAACGCAGGACCAGCACGCCGAGAGATTTGAGAAAGAAGCTCCACACCACGCCGAACGCGTAGGCTTCGCCCAGCAGGTAGACATTTCCGCGGCTCAGCATGATGGTGGCGATCTGCAGCAGGACGATCAGATTGATGATGCGGTAGGTGGTGCCGAAGCGGCGTTGGGGTTTGCGGAACCAATCCACCAGGACGCCATCTTCGGCGATGCGGTTCATCACCCCGTTGGCGCCGATGATGGCAGTGTTGACCGCCCCGGAAAGAATCAGCGCCCCCACGATCACCACGAAGACGTGAAAGACGAGCCGCAGCAGAGCGGGTCCCGCCAGATGCATGGCCAGCCCGCCGAGCAGGTTGTCCACATATTGGCCGCGGATCTCGTCGGGGATGATCATCCCGGCAAACAGCGTGATGATTCCGGTGGAGACGAGCGCATAGGTGCAAACCAGGTTGCCGGTAAAGCGGAGGTTCTTGAGTTTGGGATAAGCGATTTCGCGGTAGACCTGCGCCAGCGTTTCAAAACCGCTCATGGAGAGGATCGAATGGCCGAAGGCGATGACGACGGCGACAAAGCCGAGCTGCGGCCAGATGGTCCCCTCGAGCCAGCCCAGAGCCTCGGGGGCGAAATGGAAGTTGCGCGGAAGGGGGGGCGGCGGCAATTGCACCTTGGGCGCGAGGATCAGGGTGATGGGGCACCAGATCAGGAATGCGACCACCATCACGGTGGTGATCTGCATGATGCGCAGCGCCTTGCCGCTGGATTCGTGAATGCCCTTGATGTTGGCCCACCAGAAGTAGATGGTGACCAGCACGGCGAATCCGGCCGAAAAGAGATCGGGCGGCACGTGGGGGCCGAGGTGGTTCAAGTCGGAGACTTCGTTGAGGAGATGCGCCATGTATTGCCCGGCGCTGACCACGCTTATGGGGCCGGTGAGGATGTAATCGAAGATCAGGGAGGATACCGAGAGGCGCGCGACAAATGGACCCATGGCGTCGCGCACGACCACGTAGACGCCGCCGCGCACGAACATGCTGCTGGATTCCATGTAGATCGAGCGGACGGCGTAACTGAACAACATGACGGCGAAGATGAACCACGGGGCGCTTTTTCCGATAGCGTGTTCGGCAATACCGCCGGCATAGAAGGCGGATGAGGCGAGGTCGCTGAGCACGACCGCGGCGGCGCGCCAGAAAGAGATGAATGAAAGGGCGACGGTCGTCGCCACGACCACTTTTGCGGTCGTGGAGCGATCCATTTCCGAGGGCATACGATTCCCGATTACGATTTCGGCACAGTCCGTATCTTATCGTAGAATGGCGGATCGCTGGAGTGCGGGAAAGCGCGGGGGGCGTTTGACGGGATTGGGGAAACGCAGCGCGGTAACCAACCGGCGCGCAGCTTGCCAAGCCGCCCCACATCGCGGCAAGCCGCAAACCTGCGACTGCAAGACCACCAGCCCCACGTCGTGCCGGCACTGCGTGATGGCGAGGCTGCGAAGAATTCGAGGCCTAGCTACTTCTTGGCGCAAAACTGACGGCTTAACCCGTATCGTTTGAGTGGGCACTTCTGTCCGAAAGTGCATGGGCGGCGGAATCCGCCGCGGAACGCAACATATCTCGGTCAGTCC
>JBGPKH010000402.1:0-8178 GCA_041485845.1 Bryobacteraceae bacterium | reverse complement strand
GCGCGGCGCAGAGCTTCTGGAAATGACGGCGCTCGAGTTCCGCCTGCTGCACATGTTTCTCGAAAACCGCGGCAAGATCGAGCCGGCGCCGGCGCAGCCGCGCTACATCGTCAGCCTGCGCGGGCTGGGCTACCGCTTCGACGGGTGAGGTTGAACCACTCTTGAACTACTCTCCACATCGATCCGAGGCTATTGAGCAGGGGTCCCGGTTACTCTGCCTCTGTCACTACTTGCCAAGGAGGCAGAGAAACACATGAGAACGAAACACGGATTGGGATTGTTGATGGCCGTGCTACTGGCCGCGCCGGCGCTGCCGCAGGCCGCGCAATCGCCGGAGGCGATGCTGGGAGCGGCACTCCACCAGGAGCGCGTCACCGGGAACTTACAGGCCGCCATTGACGGCTACCGCAGGCTGCTAGCGAGCAAGGGCGTCTCACGCTCGCTGGCGGCGCAAGCGCAGTATCACATCGGGATCTGCTACGAAAAACTCGGCAGCCAGGAAGCGCGCAATGCGTTTGAGAACGTAGTGAAGAATTACTCGGACCAGAAAGAGATGGTGGCTCAGGCACGGGCACGGATCGCGGCGATGGGCGGCGGATCGACGACGGTCTCCACGCGGCAATTGATGGTCAATGCTGACCAGAGCTGCGTCGCGTGGAACGTCTCTCAGGATGGCCGCCTCATGGGAGCGGTCGAATACCTTACCGGGAACATGGCAGTGGTTGACGCCGTCACGGGCGAGTGCCGTGTCCTGACCGCCTGGGGAAAGTGGAACGAAAAGAATGGCTTTGTCGATCAGGGCGCCATTTCGCGCGACGGCAAATGGCTGGCCTCCTGGCACTATGGCGCGGTCAACGACGGGGAGATCCGGGTCGTAGGCACCGACGGCAAGGGGGAGAGAACGGTTTACGTCCGGCGCCAGCCGGAGTGGGCCATTCCCACGGACTGGTCACCGGATGGCAAGTCGATCCTGGTCCTCTTCGAGCACAGCAAGTCGGGGTCCACGCAAAGCGGCACCGCGGAGATTGCGACCGTGGCCAGCACCGGGGGTGCGGTCAAGGTGCTGAAGACGTATGAGTACGCGGTTCGCCACACTCCCAAGATCCTGTATTCTCCCGACGGCAGCTATATCGCCTGGGACCATCCCGTGCAGCCGGGCAGCCCGGACACGGATCTCGTGATCATGCCCGCGCCGTGCGGCCCGGAAGTCCGGATCGCTTCCAACCCGGGTTCGGACAAACTGGTCGGCTGGACCGCCGCCGGCCATCTCGTTTTCATGAGTGGCCGCACCGGCCGCCTCGGACTCTACCTCGTCAGAATCAGCGGCGGCAAGCAAAGTGGAGAGCCGGAAGAGCTGCGCGCCAACCTGCCCGCGATCAAGCCTGTCGGCCTCTCCGCGAACGGCACCTTCTTCTACAGCGAGTCGATTCCGCGCAGTGACGCCATGGTGGCGCAACTGGACGTCGCCACGGGTAAGCTGACATCGGAACCTCGCCCCTTGTTTCCGCCCTACCCGAAGTCCACCTCGACGGCCTCGTGGTCGCCGGATGGCCGCTGGCTCGCCGTTCACCGGCTTACCGAGGACCAGAACCGCACGACGTTGCTCATTCAGCCGGCCGCAGGCGGCGACGCGCGGGAATTGACCATTCCGTTCCGGATGCTGGAGCGGACACGGCTGGTCTGGTCGCCCGACGGCCGATTCCTCCATGCCGCCGGTTACTCGCCCAAAGGCCCCGGTGTTTTTCGAATCGACGTGAACAGTGGCGAGATTCAGACCATCGCCGCCGACCGCAATATCATGGAATGGACCGCGGACGGCAGACTCCTCTTCCAGGCCGGTGGTCCCTCGGGACACCACATCCTCGTCACCGATACGCGGACGGGTCAGACCCGCACGGCGTTCGAGAATGCAAAAGCGGTCCGCGCGTTTGCGGTCTCTCCCGACGGGAAACGCCTATCCTTCGTGGGATCGGGTTACTCCCAAGCCGAGCCATCGCCGCTGATGATTCTGGATCTGGAGACCGGGACCGCGCGGCAAGTGGATTCCGCCTGGTTCTCGCATACCCCCTCGCACTTCGCGTGGATGCCGGACGGCAATCACCTCTTGATTCTTCGTAACCCGACTGGGGGTATGACCACCCGAGGCATGGCGTTGATCCCGCTCAACGGCGAACCAGCCCGCCAGCTCGACTACAAGTTTCCTGCCCACATGAATGTGGACGGACTCGCCATCCACCCGGACGGGAAGACTGTGACCTGGACCTTGTCCGCCGGGGAACAACTATGGTGGGCCATGGACAACTTCCTGCCGGCCAAGTGATGGCGGCGCGTATCGGCGGGCGCCGGGTGTCTCCACCCGCCGCCCGCAGCCGCTTCCGGTCGGATCCGATCGCCAAACAGAATCGTGACCGATCCGGGATTGTGCTGTGACGGGCGCGCGTATAACCTGGGGTTGAAGATGCTCTCCCCACGGCGGCTGCAAGGGCTGTTTCTAACGGTGACGCTGCTGTTTGCCACGGCCGTGGGGTGGCTTGGCTGGACGCTGCTGGAGCAGGACCGGGCACTGGCGAGGCAGCGGCGGGTGGAGCAACTCGAGGCGGCGGCGGACCGCGTGGCGGGTGCGTTGTACCGGCGGCTGGAGGACTTTGAAGAGCTCGCCGGCGCAGGTCAACTGCCCGAGGGTGCGGTGCGGCTGCGGGCGCGCACCGGCAGCCTGGAAGTGTGGCCGGCGGATGGACTGCTGTATTACCCCGTCGTTCCGGAAGCGCGAACCGCGCCCGCGGGAGTGTTCGCGGCGAGCGAAGACCTGGAATTCCGGCGCAACGATCCGGATGGGGCGGCGGCGGCCCTGCGGCAGTTAGCCGGTTCGCCGGATACCGGGGTGCGGGCAGCAGCACTGGTGCGGATGGGCAGGAATCTGCGGAAGGCCGGGCGCGTGGCGGAGGCGCTCCACGCCTATGACCAAATGGCGGGGATGGGTGCGGCCACCGTGGACGGATTGCCGGCGGATCTGGCGGCCCTGGAGTCGCGATGCGCGCTGCTGGAGCAGATGGGGCGGCGGGCGGAGTTGCGGCGGGAGGCGGAAGTGTTAGCCAGGAAGCTCATGAGCGGTCAGGCACGCCTGCGGCACGCCACGTGGGAGAGCCAGCTCGATCAGGCGACACGCTGGCTTGGTGGAGATGCCAAGACCCGGCAGGACGAAGGGAAGGCAGCGCTGTCGGCGGCGGCGGAGGCGCTGTGGGCGGGCTGGGAGCGGGAGCAGTTCGGGAAGGGCCGTCAGATCATTGCAGCGGGGCGGCCGGTGGTCGCCGTTTGGACCTCGAACCGGCAGGAACTGGCGGCGCTGCTGGCGCCGGCGGCGGCACTGGAGTCCACGCTCGGTGAGGCCGGGCCTTTTACCGCGACGCTGGCCGATGGGGAAGGGCGGCCGTTGGTGGGACGGTCCCCGGAGGCGGCGAAGCTGCGCGTGGAACGGTCGCCGGCATCCACCAAGCTGCCGTGGACGCTGGCGGTTGCTTCGGATGATGACGCCGCGGGAGAGTTGGCGGGCAGGCGGCGGCTGCTGGGGGGCGGGTTCGCACTGCTGGTGGCGCTGCTGGCGGGAGTGAGCTTCATCGTGGCTCGTGCGGTGGCGAAAGAGATGGCGGTGGCGCGCCTGCAGGCGGATTTCGTCGCGGCGGTGTCGCACGAGTTCCGCAGCCCGTTGTCGTCGATCTCCCAGATTTCGGAACTGCTGAATGAAGACCGGTGGCCCTCGCCGGAGCGCAAGCGGAAGGGGTACGAGATTCTGAGCCGCGAGAGCGCCCGGCTCAAGAGGCTGGTGGAGGGACTGCTGGACTTCACCCGCATGGAGGCGGGGACGGCGGGGTACAGGCTCGAGCCGGTACAGCCCGAGGATCTGGTGCGAGCAGTAGTCGAGGAATTCCGTCCGGGCGCGAACGGGGCTACATTAGACCTGAAGGTATCCGCAGACTTGCCCGGGATCCGGGCGGACGGCGAGGCGCTGCGGCGGGCGCTCTGGAACCTGATGGAGAATGCGGTGAAGTACTCGCCGGGGACGGCCAGAGTCCATGTGGAAGCCGCGCGGGATGGCGCATGGCTGGCGATCCGGGTACGGGACGAGGGCATGGGCATTCCCGCCGAGGAGCAGTCGCGGATCTTCCAGAAGTTCTACCGCGGCAGCGAGGCGAAGGAACTCAAGGTGAAGGGCACGGGGATCGGGCTCGCGATGGTGCGTCACATCGTCGAAGGGCACGGCGGCGAGATCCGGGTGGACAGCGCGCCCGGCCGGGGGAGTACGTTTACGATTCTGCTGCCGGAGGAAAAGGAGACATGACTCGGATCCTGATCGTGGAAGACGAGCCCGGCATCGCGTTCGGGCTACAGACCGATTTGGAGATGGAAGGCTACGAAGTGGCGGTGGTGGAAGACGGCGTCACGGCCACGCAGCGGGCGCTGGCGGAGCCTTTCGACCTGATTCTGCTGGATGTGATGCTGCCCGGCAAGGACGGGTTCGAGGTGTGTCGGGAGTTGCGCAGGGCGGGGTCGCGGACCCCGATTATCCTGGTGACGGCTCGGACACACGAGGCGGAGAAGGTGCTCGGGCTGGAGGTGGGCGCCGACGACTATGTGACCAAGCCGTTCAGCCACCGCGAGGTGCGCGCGCGGATCAAGGCGGTGTTGCGGCGGACGGCCGGGGAGCCGCTGGAGTCGTACTGTTTCGGCGACGTCGAGGTGGATTTCGCGCGCGGAGAATTGCGGCGCGGCGGCCAGCCCGTGGAGACCACGCAACTGGAGTTCAAGCTGCTCACCACCTTCATCCGCCACCGCGGCAGGCTCCTGAGCCGCGACCAAATCCTGGACCTGGTTTGGGGCGTGGGGACGCACGTGACCGACCGGGTGGTGGACAACCACGTTCTGACCCTGCGGCGAAAGATCGAGCTGGATGCACAGCGGCCGAAGCACCTCATCAGCGTGCGGGGAACGGGCTACCGTTTTGAGGACCGGCAAACCGAATCATGACCGAAACCACCCATGTCGCGTGACTTTGGAACCGCAAGCTGGTTCCTGAGGAGGCACAGGATGCCAATGAATCGAAAGAAATGGATCACGGTACTGGGCACTGCGGTGCTGGTGGTGGCACTCGCCGAGGCGCAGAAGGCGGACCCGGCGGAGCTGATGATCGAGGCGGCCGCAAGAAAAGAGAGAGTGGATGGCGATCTGAAGGGGGCGATCGAGCAGTACCGGAAGATTGCGGCGCAGTTTGCCAGGCAGCCGGACGTGGCGGCGCAGGCCCTGCTGAAGATGGGGCAGTGTCAGGAGAAGCTGGGGCAGGCGGATGCGCGGAAGTCGTACGAGAGGATTGTGCGCGATTACGCGGGGGCCGGACAGTACACCGCGGCGGCCAAGGCTCGGCTGGCGGCGCTGGGTTCGGGCGGGGCGGCGGAGCCCGCCGCGCGGCTGGTGTGGGACAACGCGGTCGATCTGTGGGGTACGGTTTCGGCCGACGGCAGGTACTTGTCGTTCGTGGATTGGAGCACGGGGGACCTGGCAATCCGCGACTTGCAGACGGGCGAGAACCGAAGGTTGACGGACAAGGGCGGGTATGACAAGGCATTGGGGGAGGCCGAGGCGAACACGATTTCACCCGACGGGAAGAGAGTCGCATTCGGGTGGGACCGCTGGGACCCGGCCAAGACGGAAGGCTCTTACGAACTGCGGGTGATTGGCACGGACGGCAAGGGCGAGAAGGTGTTGCACCGCACAAAGGGCTACCTGGAGCCGCAGGGGTGGTCGCCGGACGGAAAATGGATCGCAGTCGCGGTCCAGGCGCCGTTGCAGAAGGAGACCGAGGTGATGCTGATCTCGACCGAGGATGGGAAAGCCAAAGTCCTGCCCGAGAGCCGGAAGCAGTGGAAACAGCGGATTACCTTCTCGCCTGACGGGCAATGGTTGGCCTATTCGTCCGAAACCACGCAGGGCTCGGGCAAGTACATCCTATACACGCTGCGGGCAGACGGTTCCGGCGCAGCGGAGGCGGAAGCCGCGGTGGATGCCAGAATGGTGGGCTGGACGCCGGATGGCAGCGGAATTCTTTTCGCAAGGCAGCGCGAGGGCGCAGACAGCGTGTATGTATTGCCGGTGTCGCAGGGCAAACCCACCGGCGAGGCGCGACTGATCCGCACGGCGCCGCTGCCCGCCGGAAAATCCATGGGCGTGACACCGCGGGGCACACTCATTTACGGATCGCAGAATGTGCAGATGGAAGCCTGGGTTTCCGAGATCGATGCGCGAACCGGGCGGCTCGGCAGGCGGTTGCTGCAATTCCCGGCGCAACGTATTGGCAATCTCATGTTTAGCAGCGGTTTGAAATTCTCTCCGGACGGCAAGGAGTTCCTGTGCGGCGTGCCACACCAGGGCATCCTGATCCATTCGATGGCTACGGGCGCGGAACGGACGATCATGCCCCAACTCGCGCAAATGAGCCGGGCAGAATGGTCGCCGGATGGCGGCTCCCTTCTGATCTTGGGAGTGGGGAATGACGGCAAAGAGGGACAGTACCGAGTGGACCTGCGCACGGGCGTGGCGACCTTGCTGGCTGCGAGCCTGCCCGCGCTCTCGTGGTGGGAGGTCGTCTCCCTGGGTGACGGCAAAACGTTTTACTACAAGAACAAGGAGGGAGCGATCGTAGCGCGCGAGGTGATCTCGGGGTCCGAACGAATCCTCATCGGCCAGTCCGAGAAGGCTCCCCGGAATGAGATCCGGTTTTCCCACGACGGGAAAAGGCTGGCGCTCCGGGGATCGAACTACCTGGGTGTCTTCGATCTGGCTACAGGGCAACTGAAGGATCTCTACCGGGGAAAGGGGGAGACCGCCGGGGCGTTCTCTGGCTCCGACTGGAGCGCGGACGATCGATACCTGGTCACGCTGGTACGCCTTGACTTTGCGGGGCGCGCAAGGAGTGAAATCCGAAGTTTCCCGGTGGACGGCGGAGAGCCGGCCCGCTTTGCTACGCCTGTGGAATTGCGGGGACTGAGCCTGAGCCCCGATGGCAAGCACGCAGGTTCGGTTTCCTATGCCAGCCACGCCCAGGTGTGGGCGTTGGAGAACTTCCTGCCGGGGAAGAAATAGCCGGCGGGTTCCCGCGGCGCCGGCCTCCCCTGTCCGGCGCCCGCCATGCGCGGAGCTTTGTGGCTCCTCCTCGGTGTCGCCAACCGCCGAGGACCGCGACCCCTCGGGCAGCACGGCCCGGATTGCGGCCCGGTCACCGCCCTACTTCGCGAACCGCCGGAAGAAACTCTCCTGGTACCACTGGGGACGCGCGGCGTCGTCCGCGATTCTCTCCACCAAACCGAGAATCACGCGATTGAACAACGCCGCGGCGGCCTTGTCGACCGGCTGATCGAGATCGTCCGAGGGCCGGTGATAGCGGTCTCTCACCCAATCCTGGCGGATCTTCGCCTCGGGCGATCCTGGCGCGTACCCGAATTTGAAAGCCAGCGCCGGCACGCCACGCCGGATGAAGCTGTACTGGTCGCTGCGGATGAAGCGGTTCTGCTCCGGCTCGTTGTCGGCCTGGACCTCCACGCCCAGGCTCTTGGCGGCCGCGGCCACCGTGCGGCCGAGCGTCGATTCCGCCAGGCCTTGCACCTCAATGTACTTCAACGGATAGAGAGGCAGGAACATGTCCAGATTGATATCGGCGACAATCTTGTCTTCCGCGACCGTCGGATGCGCCGCGAAGTAGCGCGACCCCAGCTCGCCCTTCTCTTCCGCGGTGACCGCCAGGAACACCACCGAGCGCTTCGGCCTGGCGCCGGATTCCTTCATCATGCGCGCGATTTCCAAAATCGTCGCGATGCCCGACGCATCGTCCATCGCGCCGTTGTAGATGCTGTCGCCGCCGACCGGCCGGCCGACACCCACGTGGTCGAGATGCGCCGAGAGCACCACGTACTCGCTCTTGAGCTGGGCATCGGAGCCGGGCAACAGGCCCACCACGTTCGGCGACTCGAGCGTATCGCGCTTGACCACGATCTTCGCCCGCAGGGAGGCAGCCAGCGGGAACGTGGGAAGCGGCGCGTTAGCCGCTGCGAGCTTCTGGATCTCCTCGAAGGTGTGGCCGCTCGCGGCAAAGAACTTCCCGGCGCCGCGCGGATTGATCGCGACGGCTACAGT
>JBGPKH010000401.1:0-8194 GCA_041485845.1 Bryobacteraceae bacterium | reverse complement strand
TGGTCGATCCGGACAAGGTCTTGCGCGAGAAGATCCCGGAGTTGGTGGCTCGCGGAGATTTGGGCTTCGCCGCCGGTGAGCGGCCGGAAGGCGGGTTCAATCGTCTGTGGTTCAACGAGAAGCTTCCGCCCGAAGAGATTGATTTCGTCTACGACGTTTTCGTTGTCCGGAAGGATCGGGCGAAGGCACTCCGCGACAGCGTGGTGGCGGCGGCAATTGCCGTCCAGAGCAGTCAGCCGGAAACAAGCCCGGCGCCTTCCGTATTCACTCTCGTCAGTCCCGGGGCCGTCCCCGAGGTTTCGGAAACGCCCACGAAGACTGTACTGCGCGTGAAGGGTCTGGTGCCACCCGAGTTGTGGAATCGGTTTGGGTCGAAAATCATACCGAAGCTAAGGTCCGCCGAGCAACTCCAAGCACGGGTCGAACTGACCGTTGAAGTTGAAACCTCAGCACTGCCATCGCTTGAAATGGAGATCCAGCAGGTTCTTTCGGACCTGGATCTCGGCGGGAAGGTCTTTGTGGAGAAGGATAGCCAGCGGTAGTAGGTGCAACCGCAACCCTATTTGTGGTGCGAGCCTTGCAACTTCATCCACTATGAAATGCGCGACTACGAGGCTGCCGGCGCGGCTTATGGGCAACTGGCGGAACTGGAGCCGCCGCACCGCACCGCGCACTTCAACCTGGGGGTGTGCCAGGGCCACCAAAAGAACTGGAAGGCCGCGGCGGACGCGTTTCACCACGCCATCGAGGCCGACGGAACGCGCTCGGAGGCGCTGCTCGGACTGGGGGTCTCACTGATCCACAGCGGGCGGGCCAGCGAAGCCATGAACCCGCTGGAGAAGTACCTGGTTCTGGTTCCGGAGAACGAGCAGGCGCTGTTTGCCAAGGCCGTGATCCTGCAGCAAAGCGGGCGGCACGCGGAGGCCGTGGAGTACTACCGGCGGGTGCTGGCGCGCAACCCGCGTTGCGAAGAGGCGCTCTCCAACCTGGTGGCGATGTTCCTGGAGAAGAAGGATTCGGCGTCGGTAAGGCGCTATGCGGCGATGCTGGCCGAGCTGCAACCGGAATCGCCGGTGGCCATGGAGGCGCTGGCCCCCCTGGCGTTCGCCGATGAAGACTACGCGACGGCGGCGCGCTACTGCCGCAGCCTGACCGAAGCGGCGCCCGACCGTTTCGAGAACTGGTTCAATCTGGGGGTGGCCTGCCACAAAACGGGCAACTACCAGAAGGCCGCGCAGGCCTACCAGCAGGCGGCCGCGCTGAAGCCGGACTCGGCGCAGGTACACTTGAATCTGGGGGTGGCGCACCAGGAGCTGAGCGATCTGCCGGCGGCGCGGGCTTCCTACGAGAAGGCCATCGAGATCAACCCCAACCAGCCGGACGTGCTGTGGAACCTGGCCCTGGTCCTGGAACAGCAGGGCGAGCGGGGCTGGGCCGAGAGGCTCTACGCCAAGATTCCGGAGGACGCGCCGGAGTGGTGCGACGCGTCGTTCCGGCTGGGCTATCTGCTGCTGCTGCGGGCCGATTACACCTCCAGCGCGGCGGCGTTTCAGGCCTGCCTGAGCAAGCGGCCGGACTGGGCCGAAGCCTACCTCAACGCGGGGATCGCGTTTGCGCGGTCGGGCAACTCCGAGGAGGCCAAGCGCTGCTTCCACGACGCGCTGCTGTACCATCCGGAGAGCTCCGACGCGGTGCGCGGCCTGGCGGCGCTGGCGCTCGAGCAGCAGAATTTCGAGGAGGCTTACGAGCTCCACCAGCGGCTGATCGAACTGGGCGAGAAGAGCCCCGAGCTGTTCTATAATGCGGGGCTGATCTGCCAGAAGCGCGGCCAGGCGACCGACGCCATCCTTTACTACCAGCTTGCGCTCAACGAGGATCCGGAGTTCGCCGAGGCGCTCTTGAATCTGGGCCACGCGCTGATGGCGACGGGGCAGGAGGATGAAGCGCGGTCGTACTGGCGGAAGGCGATCCGGCAGAAGCCGGAGTTAGCGCAGATGTACTTCGAGCCGCCGACGGCGTAGCATTGCGGCGTGTGCTGACGAACTCCATCGGGTTTCGGACGTGCTCACAGGTTGGCACCAGACTTCACATGACCGGGATTGAAGACGTTGCGGCCGGCGCCGGCATCCACCGGCTCATCGGCAACCGCTCGCCGTGCTCCACGTAGTAACGGCAGGCGAGGGCGCACCTGGCGGCCTCCGCGCGGGCGGCGCCGATGGGCTTCCCCATTTCGAGGGTCATAATCCGACCGAGCCGGTCCCTTTCCAATTCGAGGATTTCGGCGGCGGTCGACAGGCAGCGGGCGCGTTCGGCGAACGAAGTATGCCGGTAGTTCCGCCAGGCGCCGGCGGAGCGGGCCAGGCGGTCCTCGATCTGCGCATCGGTGAGTGGCTCAAAGGTACGGAGGACTTCGCCAGTGGCGGGGTTGGTGGAAGCGATCATCAGAAATTCCAGCGCACTCCCACCTGACCGGTGCGCGCGCTGCCGGCCGGAGGAAAGATGTGCGTGCTGGTGATCTTGCCGCCGTTCACGTTATTCACGGTCACCTGGGGCTCACCGAGGTTGGCGTGGTTCAGAACGTTGGTGAACGAAGCCACTACTTCCAGAGATCCGATCTTCTCCAAGAGAATTGTTTTCTGAAGCCCCAGGTTGAAGAGCACGTAGCCCGGCCCCTGGATGATGCCGCGGCCGGCGTTGCCCCAACTGCCATTGGCCGGGGTGGCGAAGGCGGCAGGATCGAACCACTGACTCACGGTCTTGGGCATGGAGATGGCCGGAGTCACAAGGTCGGGACGCAAGGTGGTCTGGTTGGTGTTGGTGGGATCGGGTCCGGAGATCAGCGGAGTGAACCAGTTTCCGGTGCTGAGGTTGAGGAGCACGTTGAGCTGCCAGCCTCCGAGCACTCTGCCTCTGCCGAAGGGAAGCTCATACAGGGCCTGGTTCATCCACTGGTGGCGCGGCACGGAATAGACGTTGCCGCGGTCGCGGCGGCGGTTGTAAGTGTTCTCGATGGTGTTGTTGAGCTCAAAGTCGTCGGTGTCGTCGGTGTCGCTGATTTCTTTGGCCCAGATCCAGGTGGAGGTGAACATCAGACCGCGGCTGACGCGCTTCTGGACCTGAGTCTGGAGTCCGCTGTAGAGCATGTTGGCGCCGTTATCCGCATAGTTGATGGCGTTGAACAGCGGATAGGGCCGACGGGCATTGCTGAAGGCCACGGTGGAGGCCACGGGTTGATTGACGTCGCGCCGCCAGGCCAGTTGCGAGCCCTTGGAGCCGATGTAACTGACTCGCAGGCCGATGTTACGAGTAATTTCGCGCTCGATCGAAAGACTGTACTGCTGGGTATAACTATTGAGTAAGTTCGGGCTCACGGCGCGAATGGCAAGAGTTCCTGGGGTTCCGGGCGCGGCGAAGGGATTGGCCAGAGTGAAGGTGGGCTGATTGTTGACGATGACGTTGGTGCTTACGGTCGTGGCAGAGAACGGTCCGGCGGCGAGGCCGACGGCGACATTCGCCGAGTAATGCGAATAGTAGATGCCCCAGCCGCCGCGGATGACGGTCTTCGCGCTGGAATCGAGCTGATAAGAAAAGCCGAAGCGCGGCGCGAAGTTGTTTTTGTCGCCGTTGCGCAGGGAGCGGCCCAGGCCCGACTGGCCGGCCGTCTCGACCGGCAAGGTGGCGGGAAAGTACGGACTGATGTACTTAGTGGCGTTCTGATTCGGCACTACAATCTTACCGGTAGCGAGATCGAACGAGTATAAGTTGTCATTCAACGCGTAAGCCGGCCCATTGTACTCCCAGCGCAGGCCGTAGATCAAGGTCAGTCGCGAGGTGACTTTGAGATCGTCCTGCGCGTAGGCGGCCCAATCGCGGAAACGGTCGTACTGGGGCGGGTAGGGCTCGATACGCGTGACGGTGGCCGGCAATCCCAGGAGGAAATCGGCGTAGGCATTGCCGGTGAACTTATTGGTGAAGGCGAAACTGCCGAAGACGGGACTTCCCGAGGTATTGGGCATCCAGCGGTTGACGAACCAGTCGATCTCCTCGATCCCGAATTTCATGGAGTGGCGGCCGCGCACCCAGCTCAGGTTATCGGCGAACTGGGTGTGGCCGTCGTTGACCGGGTTGAGCAAGTTGAGGGTGTTACCGCTGAGTCCCGAGATACTGAAGATGGGGAGGTTATTGATGGGGCCGCGGTCGGGCAGTCCTTGAATCCCGATCTGCTGGAGCAGGTTCTGTCCGGTGAATCGGGCGCCGCTGGCGGAAACCAGGATCACGACGCCGGCGCGGAACTCGTTCACCAGGTCGGGGCGGAAGGTCTTGACGTCGCCCAGCGTCCAGAAATTCACGCGGCGGAAGTTGTCGGAGGGGCCAAACGCGGTGAGCGGCAGCGGCGAGCGTGCGCCGGGAATGTGATACTCGTCCTTGCGATTCTCGTAGCGCAGAAACGCCGTGTGGCGAGCGCTGAAGTTGTGATCGAGACGGATCTCTTCGGTGCGATGCGTTTCCGGCCCGTTGAAAAAGGCGCGGTAGTTGCCGGCGGTGAGCGACGGCGCGCCGAAATTCGGCTGGGGGAAAAAGAGGTTCTGCGCCTGGACGGCCTGCGAGGCGATGAACTGCGGCGCAATGGTGTTGCCGTTGAACGGATTCACATTGGTGTAGGGGTTGCGGAGCGCGGGGAAGGCGGTGAAGTCGCCCTGGCGCATGGCGGCGGTGGGGACGTTGGGGGTGAAGAGAAACGCCGAGACGCCGCGCGCGCCATCGAAATCGAAAAAGAAGAAGGTCTTATCCTTGTGGATGGGGCCGCCCACGGTGCCGCCGTAGTTGTGGATGTTCTGGAAGGGTTTGGCGATGGCGAACGCGTTGCGAGCGTCGAGGGCGCTGTTGCGCAGGTACCAAAAAAGGCCGCCGTGCCAGGTGTTTGCGCCCGATTTGGTGGCGGTGGTGATGGTGCCCATGCCGCCGAACTCAGCGCGCGTGGTGAGCACGTTGGCGGTGAACTCCTGGACGGCTTCGACGGAGGGTTGCGAGACGTTGTCGGGGCTGCCGAAGTTACCGAAGGTGGTTTCGATGCCGTCCACTTTGACCTTGGTGCTGCTGGCGCCGGCGCCGGGAGTGAGCCACTTGGCGCCATTGCCGACCTGCACCACGCCGGGGACGGTGAGCGGCATGATGGCGGAGATGAGTCCGGAATCGCCCGAGTTTTTGGAGATGGAGCGCAGGTTGGTGGGCAGGTCGAGGATCTGGCGCGTGAGCAGGCTGGAGGAGACGGACGGAGTGTCCACCTGAACGACGGCGGATGCGGAATCGGTGACCACGACTTCGGTGATGGCGGCGGCGAGCTCGAGACGGAGGTCCTGGCGGACGATGCGGAAGGCGGCGACGGTGAGCGCGCGGGTCTCGAGCGGGCGAAATCCTTTGGCCTCGGCAGCCAGGCGGTAGGATCCGGGCGGGAGGCCGGGGAAGGAATAGGCGCCGGCGTTGTTGGTGGAGGCGGTGCGCTGGACGCCGGTTTCCTCGCTGGTCAGCCTGACGGAGGCGCCGGGGACCACGCCGCCCGAAGGATCGACGGCCAGGCCGGTGACGGTGCCCAGAGGCGTTTGAGCAAACGCGCTGAGGGCGAAGCAAAAAAAGACAAAGGGAGCCGATCGCATAGGGGAAGCACTATTGTGTCACACATGCAGGCCGCGGCGGGGAGCGGCCGAGGAGACACTTCGCAAAGCCGCCTGGAAAATGCCGCTGCGGCCAGGATAGGCGGCCTCAGTTTGACGCATGAATGCGTCATTTCGAAGGGGCGGTCGCGGGAACACAAAGGGCTCATCAGAAATCGGCGACGCATGCCGCCAGGGAGCGGTGGGGCTTCTGCTAATGCGGCACGAGGCAGCTACGCCGCTCGTCCCAGCGCCACAGCGCTTCGGCGCCGCTCAGGTGTACGCCGCCGAGCCAGCGGTTGATGCCGTTGAGACCAACGTGGTCGACCAGCGTCGCCAACACGTCGCGGCCCGCTGGCGTGAGCGTATAGTAGCCGTGCTCGTCGACGAGCAGCGGATGGCGGCAATCGCCGAGACCGCGCACGTGCCGCTCAAAGCCGGCATCGCCCATGAAGATGCGCTCTTCGCGCTGCCGATCGGCAAGGAAGAGTTCGGGAAGGCGGTGCACGCCCGCTTCCACCAGTTGCAAAATCTGGCGCTCGGTGCGCGAAAGGCCGTTGTCCACCGAGGGAAACTGCTGCAAGTGCCGCAGCAAGGCACCGGCGAGGAAGGGAAGCGCGGAAGTATCCTGACGCAGCAACTCTTCGATTCCGCTGGGGTCGGGCGAGCGGAAGGCACGCCACGCGGCGGCAGCCAGGTCCATCTCGGCGGCCGTGACCGCGTGCCTGCCCGGCCACAGTCCGGCGAGTTGCGGTCCGGTCAACTGGCCCAGATAGCGATCGGTGGAGATCAGGCTCAGGCGGGTGGCGCCGCTCTGCTGTTCGTGGAACCAGTCCAGGATCTGGATAAGCTGCAACTGGTCGTACAGATCGTGCTCGAACCACAGCGCCACTTCTTCGTGTTCGGTGAAGCGGGCCAGGACTGCATCGCGTCCGGCGAGAGATTCCACGGCGGAGTGCGGGCGGCCGGGCCAGATGCCGTCCAGGAATTCGCCGCGCAGGCGGCTGAGGTCGTCGAGCGCGAGGCCGGCGGGTACCGGGCCTTCGTGCAGCGCGTCCTGCCACGCGAGGATTTCTCCACCGAGTCCCGAACGATCGAGCGACACCGAATCGCCGTTGGTCACGTGCAGCATCCGAACCTCCTTCTAAAGGGCTGCGATCCGGCGGTAAATCGGCTGCAGCGCCGGGTACAGGGCTTGATACACCCGGTGCCCTTTTTCATAGAATGCCGCATCCGGCGCTTCCGCGGAAACCGAATCGGTTTCGCGAATGGCGGCGCGGCACACTTCCGGTACGGAAGCGTACGCACCGGTCCCGGCCAGGGCCAGCAGCGCGGCGCCGTAGGCCGAGCCCTCCTGGGTTTCGAGCGTGACCACGCGCTGGTTGAGAATGTTCGCCAGGAGGCGCCGCCAGAATACGCTTTTGGCGCCGCCGCCCGACGCGCGCACGGAATTCACGGCGACGCCCAACTCCTCGATGATATCGAGACAATCGCGCTGGCTGTAGGAGACGCCTTCGATCACCGCGCGGATGAGGTCGGCGCGGGTGTGGCTGTTGGTGAGCCCGATCCATCCGCCGCGCGCGGTGGCGTCGAGGTGCGGGGTGCGCTCGCCCATGAGGTAGGGCAGCCAGAACAGACCCTGGGCGCCCGCGGGCGATTTCGCGGCCTCGGCAGTCAGCGCGTCGTAATCCGTGCCGGGCGCGAGTTGGTTGCGCAGCCATTGCAGGCTGAGGCCCGCGCTCTGCGTGACGCCCATGACGTGCCACTTATCGCGCACCGCGTGGCAGAAGGTGTGGACGCGGCCCGCGGGGTCGTAGGCCACCTTTTCCATGTGCGCGAAGACCACGCCGGAAGTGCCGAGCGTACACGAGACGATGCCCTCTTCCACGATTCCGTTGCCCACGGCGCTGGAGGCCTGGTCGCCGCCGCCGCCGACCACCGGCGTGCCGGCGCGGAGACCGGTGAGCGAGGCGGCTTCGGGCGTGATTTTGCCGGTGACGTCGCTGGATTCATGGCACGAGGGCAGGATGGAGCGGTCGAGGCCGAGCGCGTCCATCATCTCGAAGGACCAGCGGCGGTGGACCACGTCGAACACCGCGGTGCCGGAGGCGTCGGAGACTTCCGAGGCGAATTCGCCGGTGAGGCGGAAGCGCACGTAGTCCTTGGGCAGGAGCAGTTTTCGAACGCGTTCAAAATTCTGCGGCTCGTGGTCGCGGACCCACAGCAGCTTGGGCAGCGTGAAGCCGGTCAGCACGGGGTTGGCGATGTATTGCAGGATCTTGCCGCGGCCGACCTTGGCGTTGACGGCGTCCACTTGCGGCTGGCTGCGCTGATCGCACCAGATGAGCGACGGCCGGATGACGGCGTTGGCGGCATCCAGGATGACCAGGCCGTGCATCTGGCCGGAGAGGCCGATGCCCTTGACCTGGCCGCCCGCGATGCCCGCGGCGGCGAGCACGCCGCGGATGGCGTCCACGGCGGCGTCCCACCAGTTCTCGGGGCGCTGCTCGGCCCACAGCGGGCGCTCCATGCGCATGTCTTCG
>JBGPKH010000400.1:0-8205 GCA_041485845.1 Bryobacteraceae bacterium | reverse complement strand
CGTCACCCTCGGCGATGCGCTGCGCCAGACCTTCCACGATGGCGGTCTTGCCCACGCCGGGCTCGCCGATCAGGACTGGGTTGTTCTTGGTGCGGCGGCAGAGGATCTGGACCACCCGCTCCAGTTCGTAGTCGCGTCCGATGAGCGGGTCGAGTGTATTGTCCATGGCGGCCTGGGTCAGGTCGCGGCTGAATTCGGCCAGCAGCGAGCTTTCCTTGGGCCGCGCGGACGCGACCTTTTCACTCTGGGACCTCGCCAGTTCCTCGCGGATGGTGGAAAGGCGCAGGCCGCGCTCGTGGAGGATTTCCGCCGCAAAGCACTTTTCTTCACGGAGCAGGCCCAGCAGGAGGTGCTCCGTGCCGATGTGCTTGTGGTTTAACCGTTCGGCTTCTTCGGCGCCATAGGCCAGGACGCGCTTGCATTCATGGCTGAGCGGCAGATCCACGGAAGTGGAAACTTTTTCACGGATCGTTGTATGGCCCTCGATTTGCTTGCGAATCGATTCCACGGCGGCGTGAGAACGCAGAAACCGATTGGCCAGCGCCTTGTCTTCGCGCAGGAGCCCGAGGAGCAGGTGTTCGGTCTCGATGTAGGGACTGCCGAACTGGCTAGCCTCGTAGCGCGCGAAAAAAATCACTCTTCGCGCTTTCTCCGTGTATCGCTCAAACATAGAATGTGACGCCCCCTAAGATTAAAGATACCCCGGCTCGCCTCCGGATTGCGAGTCGAACGCGCCGCCCGGCACCAAGCTGCCTTTTTCCATGCTGAAAACCCGGTCGCAGCGCCGGGCAAACGAGAGATTGTGAGTGACGAAAACCGACGTGAGCTGATGGGAACGGTGAAGGCCTTCGAGGAGATCGAAAATCATCTCGCCCGTCCGGAAATCCAGGTTTCCCGTGGGCTCGTCGGCCAGCAGGACGGACGGTTTCCCGACCAGAGCGCGGGCGAGCACCACCCGTTGCTGTTCCCCTCCCGATAATTCACCGGCGCGGTGTGTCGACCGCGCGCGAAGCCCCACCTCATCCAACCTCGTCAGCGATTCCGAGGAAGCACGCGCGTGCGTCCATCCCCGAATCAGCAGTGGCATCATCACATTCTCCAGCGCGGTAAACTCCGGCAGGAGATAGTGAATCTGCCACACGAAACCAATCTCTCGATTCCGAAAATCCGCCTGTTCCGAGCGAGCGAGTCCAGAGATCTCTTTACTACCGTAGTATATCGTACCGTTCGAAGGACTGTCCAGACCGCCGAGCAGGTGCAGCAACGTGGATTTTCCGGCGCCCGATTCGCCGACCAGGGCCAGCATTTCGCCGCGCTGAACGTCGAGTGAGAGGCCGGCGAAGACCACCAGGTCGGTGGCGCCGGACTTGTAGACCTTGGAGAGGTTGCGGGCGCGGATGTAAGGCTCGTCCATCTTCCGTTAGTGTGGCACAGGCATCCCGGCCGGGGGACGGATGGAAGATTCAGGCGGAGGCGGCGGGCGCTCGCCCTGGACGTGTGCGGCGATCAGCCGTACAATTGTCTGGAGATTCAGGAGCCCCTGAGAGAACGAAGCCACACAATCCAACACCAAGAGCGCACGGCTCGAAGCCCGCATCTCGGAACAGCAAAAGATTCTGTTCCACATGAAAACCGTGACGCAGCTCTTTCCGTGAGCGGCATCAAATGATTCTTCAGATATGATCTATTGAGAATAGATCCTACCAGGTGCTACCATCGAGACGGGGAGCTTGCCGATGCCGAACATCACCATTTCGTTGCCAGATCCGCTGAAGGACTTCGTAGACCGGCAGATGGCGTCCAGGGGGTTCGGCAACGTCAGCGAGTATTTCCGGACCCTACTGCGGGAAGCTCAGGACAAGGAACGCGAAATGCGCCTCGAGGAACTACTGCTCGAAGGACTGAACACGGGCGAGGACATTCCTCTCGACGCGAAGTTCTGGAAGGGGCTTCGGACTGAAGCGCTCGCCATGATCGAAGAGAAGAAAAAGCGAATTCGGCGCAAGTGAGACGATTCGTCCGTTCCTCGGCTCGCCAGGATATCCAGCGGCAGTTCCGCTATTACCTGGTTGAGCAGGATGCGCCGGAAGTGGCGCTACGCTTTCTGGATGCTGTCGAAGAAGCCCTGAATGCAGTCGCCCGCGATCCCGGGATCGGATCCCCACGGTTCCTTCCCAACTTGCCGGGATTACGGTCCTGGCCGATCCCGGGGTTCGAGGACATCCGAGTGTACTACGTGGAAACACGAGGGGTGGTTCGGATCATTCGCACTCTCCATGGAAGACGCGATCTGCAGAGGATACTCCGGAAGGAGGATACCGCCATTGATTGAAATGCCACATCAAGTCCTCACGCTCGCGGCTCCGGTCTGTTGATCAACAACCTTGCCGATGGCCGCAAGCTTTACCTGGCATACCTGGCATACCTGGCATGTGGCGGCGAGTTAAATGTCCGCAGGGACACTCCCCTCTTCCCGACCGCCTGCAAGAAGACCGGACAGCTCACGGTTCTCCAGTTTGACGGCGTCGCGCACCATGACGTAGGCGGGACCATTCTGTGAGTTAGTGGGCCTGCGTCACTAGTCCAAAGACCGCGCCTCCCACGGCTACGGGACCGATTTGGATTTGGATCTTGTAGGTACCCACTCCGAGCGAACCGGTGCTTAGGTTATGAGCATACTGGCAACGTCGATCCGGAAGTTGGAGCCATTATCTGACGGCTGTAGGAAGTCGCTTTCGTTCACCGGCCCAACAGTCCCACCCGCTGTACGCGTTAACGCGATCTTGCTCACGGTGACGCCCTACGACGCTCCACAGTGGAACACCTCTTCCAGCGGATTTCGCAATCAGGTGGAGGGTTGGAGCCCGAATCCCCCGGGCCTTTACAACCTGGTACACGTGTGTGTGGGTGGGCGGCGGCATGAGCCCCGCGTCGTCCCCCAACGACCCGGTCTTCTTCCTCAATCACTGCAATGAGGACCGCATCTGGGAGGCCTGGATGCAAGAGAATGGCCGGACCTACTTGCCCCCACAAACCGCGCCCGCCACCCTCAAGGGCCACCGCATCAACGACCAGTTGTCGCCGCTGGTTTCGCCTCCGACCACTCCGGCCGCGGTCCTGAATGTGCTGGCGCAGTACGTTTACGACTCGCTGGCCGTCTGAGCGATTGGGTAGCTCCATCACCTAACTGTGGGTGGCTTCAACCGGCCTGTGTCTCGAGGGTTGAGTGGATTCTCCGGCGGACTCGCGCCTACGGGACCGTCACGGTTCGCTCGAATACCACGTCGATGGTAGACCCCTGGCGGAGGTCCACTTCGCGGCCGCGGGTGAGGAGGACGGTGGCGAGGCCCACGGCGCCGCCCGCGCCGGCGCCGATGCCGGCTCCTTTCCAACTGCGATCGGCGATTCCACCGATGGCCGCGCCGTGGCCCGCTATGATGGCGACCCGTTCGGCGTCCGCTCCCTTGGTGCCGCCCTGCTGAATGGTGTTCTCCCTGGTCTCCACCTTCTGGTCGGTGCCCTCGGAATCGATGGCGCTCAGGTGCGGCGAAACCTGGATCACTTTGCCCCCGGGCAGTGTGAGGATTTCGATGCGGATGGCAAGTTCCGCGCGGCCGCTCACCCGGCCGCTGCGGCGCGCGTGCGAGACCACGCCCTGGACGTAGCTATCGACGGGGACGACAAACTCGCCGTTCACCACGATGGGGGTGGCGGTCTTCATGTACACGTAATCGCCCTCGCGGGCGGTTCGCGTGCTGATGGAGTTCACCAGGCGCAGCAGCACGTGGCTGCCTTGCGGAATCTCCGACGCGGCGTGAAGCACAGAAATCGATAGAGCAAGAATGGCGAATCGCATACCGCTACTCCTTTCCTTATGCTACCCCCGCGAAGGGGCGAATGTTCCGCGCGCCCTACTTCGGCGATACTGTTCAGCGTCAGGCAAGCTTGCGAGGTGGTGGTGATGCTGGTCCTGCTGGCGCGGACCATTTTAGTTTAAGAATTGAGAAACGGGATCGGCATGCTGAGCCGCACCTATGGTCGCGGTTCGGTGGTGCAGCCGTGCGGTCCGATCGGAGCCGCGACCGCTGCTCCCATCAGAGCCGCGACCAAAGGGAGCGGTTGTTCTACTTGAGCCGGGACTGCCAGTTCAAGAGCACCGTCAGCGGCGCCGTGTGTTCGCTGGTGGGCACCAGGGCGAGTATGCGCTGATTGTCGGGGGCGACATCATAGGGATAGATATGCGGTCCCAGCGGCTCCACAGTTCGGAAAAGAGCAACCGGAACGCCGAATTCCAGGCCCTCAGCCGTAGCGCGGACCGACGCGGCCATCAATCTTCCGTCCAGCGCGCGATAGAACAACTCTTTTCCGTCGCGTCGCCAGCGCGCATAATTTCCCCCACCGTTCGACACCTGCCCCCGCGCGTCGCCGGCGGTTGGGAAGCTGTTCACGTAGACCTGATACTGGCCCGACTCATCCGACGCGTAGGCCAGCCATTTGCCATCGGGTGAGACCTGCGCATTGGATTGGTTGGATGAAGTCCGAAGATAAGGGACCGGTTTGCGATCGCCAGGCCCCATCGGAAGAAGCCAGAGATTGAGGTGGCTTTCGGGGGTCAACTCCTCAAAGATCACATAGCGGCCGTCCGGAGACCAGTCATCCGCATAAACCGGGCTCGACGATTTGTGGATCGCGTCCTCGGAGCCCGCGCCGCTGGCGCTCGTTTCGAACAGCGCAGTCCCGCTAGGCGGGTAATAGACCAGTTTGGAGCCATCGGGCGACCAAATCGTCATGAGCCCGCGGCCAGCGGTGGTCATACGCGTTTTGACGCCGCGAGCAAAGTCGATCGTCCAGATATCGTAGCTGCCCGAGGCGTCCAGAACCGCCGCCGCGGCGTGTCTGCCATCCGGGGCGATGCGCACCGCGTTGTACTGATCCGCCTGGCCGGAAGGGTCCGCATTTCCCAATACCTTGCCTTCCCGGCTTAGCCATGTCATTTGAAACAGATCGCGCCCGCTTTGGAAGAGAATCGTGCCGTCGTTCGAGACCGACAAACCCGGGTAGTTGTTACGCGCAAGCATGGCGACCGCGCCGGCGCCGGGCAGGGGCACAGCCTCACCGGAGAGCTGTCCCCGCGCGGGATCGAACACCTGCACCGTCGGCGTGGCTTGCCGGAGCCAGAGCAGATACCCGGGGATTTTGCCGCGGGGTGTCACATAGTGCGCGCCGGCGGGGCTGGCGACCAGCCGTGGGCGCTCGTCCGGCCGATCCAGAGAGCCGAGGTAGACGCCCGTGAGCTGCACATCGCCCAGACCGGCGAAGTAGAGGAACTGGCGGCCGCCGGGAAGGAATTCCGGCCACCGGCGGCTGACGCCCTGCCGGGCCGGCTTCGGAGTGGTGAGGGGAACCGCGCTGCCACCAGAGGCCGATATGCGCATGAGCCCGCCGATGACCGAAGGGGCGAAGAGGATCGTTCCCTCTTGGTTCCAGGTTCCCCCGCGGTTGGAAGGCGCATCGGCGAGACTGACCACGGGGCCGCCCGCGATATCGAGGCGTTTCAGCTTGCCGCTGGCGAAGAAGCCGATGGAGCGGCTGTCGGGCGACCAGAAGGGATACTGCGCGCCCTCGGTGCCGGGCAAGTCCCGGGCGGTGGCCGAGTCCAGATGACGGATCCAGAGTTTCGGGACGCCCGCGGTGGCCACGAAGGTGATCATGCTGCCGTCCGGGGAAATCGCGCTGCCGCCGCCTACTCCTAGGACGAACTCCGCTGCCGGCGGGGCTTCGACCTGGAATTGCAGCATGCGCTCTTCGCCTGTGGGGCGGGGCCACATCAACCATCCGGCGACAGCCGCGGCAATAACAGCCGCCGCAGTGATGGCCCACGGCAGTCGTGACGCGCGTACGGCGCCGGCTGGAGCTTGCGGCTGGCTCTGGCCCGCCACTTCCAGCGCGGCCTTCAGATCGCGCGCCGATTGCCAGCGCTGGTCCGGGTCCTTCGCCAGACAGCGGTGCAGCACGCGGTCGATCGCCGCCGGCGCCACTTCCGCCACCGACGGCGGCTCACGTTCCAGAATCGCCGCGATCACGCTGGCCGCGCTCTCTCCGTCGAACGCGCGCCGGCCGGTGAGCATCTCGTAGAACACCAGGCCGAAAGAGAAGATGTCGCTGCGCGCGTCGGCATCTCTGCCCTGCACTTGCTCGGGCGACATGTAGCTCAACGTGCCGACGATCTGGCCGCGTTGCGTGAGAGCCTGCGTGACGTCGGTGTCTTTGAGCGGAGCCGACTGCTTGGCGAGGCCGAAATCCAGGAGCTTGATTCCTGATTTGGTGACCAGGATATTGGCGGGCTTGAGATCGCGGTGGGTGATTCCTTTGCTGTGCGCGGAGTCCAGGGCATCGAGCATTTGTGCGGCGTAGTCGAGGGCCTTCGACAGAGACAGAGGGCCTTTCAGCGGCGTGCCCTCGATGTATTCCATCACCAGGTAGTCCGACCCGACGTCGTACAGATGGCAGATGTTGCTGTGGTTCAACGCCGCCACGGCCCGCGCTTCGCGCTCGAATCGATCGCTGAACTGTTCGGCGGAGGTCTTGATGGCCACTTCGCGGTCGAGCCGTGTGTCGCGCGCCTTCCAGACTTCGCCCATACCTCCGGCGCCAATCCGCGCGAGGATCTCGTAGGGGCCCAGGCGGTCACCGGCTGCGAGTGGCATAGCTGGCTTCGTTCAGTGTCTAATGTCTCGCGAATCTCCGCAAGCGGAGCGCTTCGATGAAGGAGATGTACAGGTTCACCACGCCCAGGCCGCTGATGGCGCCGCGAACGTACATGTTGTCCCAGTATGGTCGCCACTGCGGCACCATCCCGGAGAAGTAGTTGCCCTCCCACCAGGGAGTCCACGGAAACACCACCAGGAAGATGCCGACCTCGAGACAGAAGGTGATGAACAGGACGGCCGACATCTTGTGATACCACTGATACTCGGGACGGCGGACCGGGATCGGTCCCGCGAGGGGTTCGCTGGTTGCCGGGGGCTGCGGCTCGGTGGGCATCATGCGGCGCCTGCTGTATCGAAAAGTTCCAGTTGGGGACTGTAGTCGATGGGGAACCGGCAATGCGCGCGCACCGGCTCGAAGCTCAGGCGGTGCAGCGGCGTGGGGCCGAACTTCTCGATGGCCTTGCAATGTTCCGGTGTGCCGTAGCCCTTGTGGGCCGCCAGGCCGTATTCGGGGAAGACTTCGTCCCACACGCGCATGAGGGCGTCGCGATGCACCTTGGCGACGATGGATGCCGCGGCGATGGCGTGGCAGCGCGCGTCGCCCTTGATCAGCGGGCGCTGCGGCAGCGGAAGCTCGATGGGCACCGCGTCGACCAGCAGAAAGTCGGGCGCCGTTTGCAGACGGTTGACCGCCATCCGCATGGCTACACGCGACGCCTGGTAGATGTTGATCGAGTCGATGGTGGCGGCATCCACGGCGGCGACGGCCCAGGCCACCGCGCGCTCGCGGATGCGTTCCGCCAGCACTTCGCGGCGCTCCGCTTCGAGCAGCTTGCTGTCGTTGAGTCCACGCACCGGGCGATCTGGCGAGAGGATCACGGCCGCCGCGACGACCGGACCAAACAGACATCCCCGGCCGACTTCATCCACGCCGGCGATGGCGTGAAAACCGCGCGCGCGCAACTCTCGTTCCAGCGTGGCTTCACATCGGAATTTGCCACCCGCCGGCTCGGGGCGCATGCGGAACCGCGATACTACTCGCGCTCTTTCAGACGGGCGGCCTTGCCCTTCAATTTACGTAGGTAATATAGTTTGGCGCGCCGCACCTGGCCCGTGCGCACGACATCGATCTTATCGATAACCCTGGCATTCAACGGGAAAATACGTTCCACGCCGTGGCCGAAGCTGACCTTGCGCACGGTGATGGTTTCGCCCAGTCCGGTATTGTGACGGGCGATGAGTGTGCCCTCGAAGAGCTGAATCCGCTCCTTGTCGCCTTCCTTGATCTTGACGTGCACACGAAGTGTGTCGCCGGGGCGAAAAGTGGGGATGTCGGTGCGTTTGTTTTTCTGAATAAACTTCGTCAACAGCGCGTTCTGCATGAAATTTCCTTGAACTTCTATCATATACCGAATGTCGCGTGTTTGCAGATCGTTACGGAGCCGCGACCATAGGGAGGTCCCGATGGGCCGCGGCGGCCCACCCAAAGGGCATG
>JBGPKH010000399.1:0-8212 GCA_041485845.1 Bryobacteraceae bacterium | reverse complement strand
GGCCCCCTGCCCCTGGCCCCTGGCCCCCTGCCCCCGCCCCTGGCCCCCGGCCCTGGCCCTTGGCCCCTGGCCCCTCCAATAGGACCTTTTACTCCGAAACGGCACCCGGCGTGCTTACCTTTCACCGACTCACATCTGGAGGGCTCCCATGGCCAAGGGTTTCGTCGCGATTACCGTCGAACGTTGCAAGGGCTGCGGTTTCTGTGTTGAGTTTTGCCCCACCCACGTCCTGGCTTTATCTTCCGCTTTTAATTCAAAGGGTTATCACGCTCCCCACGTCGTCGCCTCTGAAAAATGCAGCGGCTGCGACCTCTGCGGTATGTACTGTCCCGATTTCGCCATCTTCGGAGCACGCCATGCACGCTGATCCTAAAGGAGTTCTTACGGGTGTCCATTTTCTCGACGGCGACCACGCCTGCTGTGAGGGAACCCTCGCAGCAGGTGCGCGATTTGCCGCAGGATATCCCATTACCCCATCCACCGAAGTCGTCGAACGCTTTGCGTTGAGAATTCCCACAGTCGGCGGCATCTTCATTCAAATGGAGGACGAACTGGCCGCCTCCATCGCCATCCAGGGCGCGGTCTGGGGAGGCGCCAAAGCCTTCACCGTCACCTCCGGCCCGGGATTCTCCCTCATGATGGAGCACATCGGCTACGCCGCCATGACCGAGACGCCCTGCGTCTTCGTCAACGTGCAGCGCGGCGGGCCATCCACCGGCCTGCCCACTCTGCCCGCCCAGGCCGACATGATGCAGGCCCGCTGGGGCTCGCATGGCGACTACGGGATCGTCGCGCTGTGTCCCAACTCGCCGCAGGAATGCTTCGATCTCACCATCCAGGGCTTCAACCTCTCCGAGGAATTCCGCGTCCCGGTGATGCTGATGCTCGACGAGTGCGTCGGCCACATGACCGAAAAAGTGGTCATCCCCGAGGCCGATCGCATCGAAGTCACTCCCCGGCGCTACACCAAGAAGACTCCCGAGGAGTTTCGCCTGTTCGAGCCTCAGGCCGACGCCGTCCCCGACATGGTGCGCGCCGGCGACGGCTATCGCTTCCACGTCACCGGCCTGACCCACGATGAGCGCGGCTATCCCAGCATGAACGTGGAAACGCAGGACCGCATGGTGCGCCGCCTCCAGGACAAGCTCAAGCCGCTGGCGAACGGGCGCGCTTTGTGCGATACCGAAAACCTGGAGGATGCCGACGTCGTGGTGGTCTCCTACGGCATCACCTCGCGGGTGGCGCAGCGGGCCATCCAACTCGCCCGCAAGCAGGGGATCCGCGCCGGCAAGTTCCGCCTCATTTCCGCCTGGCCGTTCCCGGAACAGCACATCCAGGAATTGGCCGGCCGCGTGAAAGCCTTCGTCGTGCCCGAGCTCAACCTCGGCCAGATGGTACACGAAGTCGCACGAGCCGCCCGCGGCAAGGCCGCCGTCATTCCCGTGACCCACGCGGGCGGAAGCGTTCACAATCCCGATGCCATTTTGCAGGCCATTGTGGAGGCAGCCCGATGACCGGCCCAGTGAGCGTAGCGAACGATCCGATGCGAGCAATGACGCTCGAAATTCCCTACGAAATCCCCGCGGACGCCCAGAACCCCGTGGAGCCGTTTCTGCGCATGGACCGGATGCCGCACATCTGGTGTCCCGGATGCGGCATCGGCACCACCGTCAACTGCTTTACCCGCGCCCTGCTCAATTCCAAACAGGACCTCGACAAGGTCGCGGTGGTCTCGGGCATCGGCTGCACCGGCCGCGTCGCTGGCTACGCGCGGCTCGATTCCTTCCACACCACCCACGGCCGCGCCATCCCGTTCGCCACCGGGCTCAAGCTCTCCAATCCCGAATTGCAGGTGGTGGTCTACTCGGGCGATGGCGACCTGTTCGCCATCGGCGGCAACCACTTCATCCACGCCGCGCGCCGCAACATGGACCTCAAGGTGATCTGCGTCAACAACCTCACCTACGCCATGACTGGCGGCCAGACCGCCCCCACCACTCCCGGCAAGGTGATCAGCGCCACCTCCCCCTACGGCGTCTTCGAGCCGTCTTTCAACCTCGTGGCCCTGGCGGAAGCGGCCGGCGCCTCCTACGTAGCGCGCTGGACCACTTACCACGTCAAGCAGCTCAGCCGCTCCATGGAAGAGGTCTTCCAGAAGAAGGGCTTCTGCTTCATCGAAGTGCTCTCGCCCTGCCCCACGCTCTACCAGCGCCGCAACAAGATGGGCGACGGCCTGGATGCCATGAAGTTCTACAAAGAAGTCAGCAGGACACGCCACGGCGCGCCTACCAGCGAGTGCGCCCTGACGAAGTCGGGCGAAATCGTGGTCGGCAAGTTTGTGGACCGCGAACGTCCCGACTATTTGGAGCTGCTTCGCTCCCAGATGACCGAGACGCTGGGCGATCGCTATGCGGAACCGGAGGTCCTATGCAGTTGCTGACCGAGATTCGGATCGCGGGATTCGGCGGGCAGGGCGTCATCCTGGCCGCCGCCGTCATCGGCAAAGCCGCCGCCATTTTCCACGGCGACTATGCCACCATGACTCAGAGCTTCGGCCCCGAAGCCCGCGGCGGCTCTTCGAGCGCACAGGTGATCCTGTCCACCGAACCCATCCTCTATCCCTACGTCACCCAAGCCGACATTCTCATCGTGATGAGCCAGGAGGCGTACACGCGCTTCGCCCCGCAGTTGAAGCCCGGCGGCATTCTCATTACGGAGCAGGAACTGGTGCGCGTGGACAAGTACCCAACGGGTGTCCGTGCCTTCGGCGTTCCCGCCACGCGCCTGGCCGAGGAGCTCGGCCGCAAAGTGGTGCTGAACATCGTGATGGTCGGGTTCTTCGGCGCGGTCGCCAATCTGCTCGACCCGGACGCGCTCCGTAAGGCCGTCGCCGACTCCGTGCCCCCCGCCATGCAAAAACTGAACCTCCAGGCCTTCGACAAAGGATTCGATTACGGGCTCCAGTTGATAACCCGTCTGGCCGAAAACGGCGACGCCGAAGAAGCGCTCTCGCTCGAATCGGCGTAGCACCGGCACTCTTGCCGCAACCGAACCCGGGGGGGCGGCGCGGCCAGCCAGCCGGCCGAAGGGTCGCCGCCCACGACGCCGGCCGGGTTTCGCATCGCGCCGAACGGAATTTCGCGCCACCCGGGCGCGGTTTTCCCGGCGCTCTCCGCTCCCGGCGTTTACCCGTCGCGGGCGCTCTCAGGTCTTGACTTTGGGTTTTCTCCGCGTAGAACTCCGCGTCTCCGCGGTGAGACTCGATTTTCTCTGTTTGTTCCCGGCCTCGCCGGGCCGGAACGGTAGTTGGCATCGCGGTTCTTACAGGCTAGAATAAGGTCTTAGAATCTGATTTTCGTCTACAGGAGGCATTTATGGATCTCACGTCTTCCCGCCGCAATTTCCTGGCGGCCGGCCTGGCCTTGCCCGTCGCGGCATCCGCCACGCGCACCGGCCCGTCTGAAGAGCAGGCTCCCCCGCAGCCGCCGCCTGCCGGCTCGGGCTTTCGCTACCGGACCCTTGGCAAAACCGGCTTGAAGGTCACCACCGTGGGCTTCGGCTGCATGATCACGTCGGATGGCAGCGTGGTCGAGCGCGCCGCCGACCTGGGAATCACCTACTTCGACACCGCTCGAGGCTACCAGAGCGGCAACAACGAGCGCATGGTGGGGGTCGCCCTCAAAAGGAAGCGCAACGAGATCACGCTCTCCAGCAAGTCGCACGCCGGGTCTCGCGAAGACGCCCTGCGCGATCTGGACACCAGCCTCAAGGAACTGGGCACCGACCACCTCGACATCTGGTATCTGCACGCCAAGCAGCGTGCCGCCGAAGTGACCGACGACCTGATCGACGCGCAGCAGACCGCCAAGAAGGCCGGCAAGATCCGGTTCGCCGGAGTGAGCACCCACAGCGGGCAACCGGAGCTCATCCCGTTCCTGGCGAAGCACCCGAAGATCGACGTGATCCTGACGGCCTACAACTTCACCATGGAGCCGGTCATGAATACGGTGATCGAGGAGGCGGCCAAGGCCGGAAAGGGGATCGTGGCCATGAAGGTGATGGCCGGCGGATTCCGGACGATTCGGCCGAACAACCCGAACTACAACCGCCTGAAGAAGGATGGCGCGCTGCTGGCGGCGCTCAAGTGGGCGGCGCGCAATCCCAGTGTCCACACCACCATCCCCAGCATGACCGACATGGACCAGTTGGACGAGAACCTGAAGGCCATGTCGCAGCCGTTCGGCACGGCCGACGAGAGACTGCTGAGCGCGCACCTGGAACAAATTCGCCCGCTCTATTGCAACATGTGCGGGCAATGCGACGGCCAGTGCCGCCAGGGACTGCCGGTGGCCGACGTGCTGCGCTTCCTCACCTACGCCGACGGCTACGGCCAGTTCGCCCTGGGACGCGAGCGCTTCGCCGAACTCGGTCCGCAATCCGGCAGCGTCCGCTGCGGCGATTGCCCGGGCTGCACGGTCGAATGCCCGCATGGAGTTCAGGTGGCGCAACGTCTCATCCGCGCGCAGGAACTGTTCGCATGCTGAAGCTGATTTGCGGAATCGGTCTTCTGGCCTGCGGGCTGGCGGCGGCAACCGACGGGCCGGCGCCCGCGTGCAATCTTGTGCCGGGCTGGGCGCAGAGCGGCGACGCCCGCAGCTACACCGCCGAAAACCTCTTCGAGTACATGGACGGCAACGCCGAGGGCTACCTGATCTACGGCTTCGACACGATGCGCGGCGTCACCTGTACCAAGGGCGGGGTCACGTTCGTGATCGATATCTCCGATATGAGCGACGCCGATTCCGCATACGGCATCTTCACGTCCAACCGCGATCCGCGGCAGCCGGCCTTCCAGATTGGGATGGGCGGCCAGATCGTGCCGCGGCGCGCGATTTTCGCCAAGGGGAAGTACTACGTGGAGATCGCCGCGAATCCGGAAGGCGATCACTCCGCCGCCTTGAAGGAATGGGCGGCGGCGCTCGAGAAAACGGTGGAGGGCGGGACGTCCTTGCCTCCCACGCTTTCCTGGTTCCCGGCGGAGAAGCAGCAATCGCTGCGCCTGGTGCCGGAAAGCGTGCTCGGCATACGGCTGCTCAAGCGCGGTTACGTGGCGCAATACGATTTTGGCAAGGCCTTCGTGGTCCTGGAGGCATCGCCCGGCTCGGCCGGCGACGTCATGCAGAAGCTGCGAACGCGTTTCGGAGAGACGGCGCCGGCCAAGGTCGCCGACGAAGCGTTCCAGGTGAACGACCGGTACCTCGGAAGGATCTGCATTTTTCGAAAAGGACGATATGTGGCCGGATGGGCCAACGTGCCCGACGGGCAGGACCCGCTGGCGTTGGCGACAGCCCTCGCCGCCAACGTGAAGTAGGCGCAAACACTCAGTGAAGGAGGTCTCTTAACGATGAATCCAATCTCACGGCGGGAGTTGATCCGCACGGGTGGCGCGGTGGCCGCCACCACGTTCTCCATCGTTGCGCCGCAAACGGTGCGCGGCTCGCAAGCCAACTCGAAGATCACAGTAGGTCTCATCGGATCGGGCGGCCGTGGCACATATGACGCCGGCATCTTCAACGCCGACTCGCGCGCCCGCGTGACCGCGCTTTGCGACCTGTTCCCGGACCGCACCGAGAGCGCCACCCAGAAGATCAAGGCGCAGAATCCGGCGGTGTACACGGATTTCGAAAAGCTGCTGGCGTCCGACGTGGATGCGGTGGTGATCGCCACCCCGCCGTTCGAGCATCCGCGCATGCTGGAGGCCGCCATTCAGGCGCGCAAGCACGTCTATTGCGAGAAGCCCATGGGCGTGGACCTGGCCGGCGTCGAGCGCGTGATCGCGGCGGCGCGCAAGGCCGACCCCAAGAAGGACGTCGCCGTGGGCTTTCAGCAGCGCTACGGCCCGGTCTACCTGGAAGCGTTCAAACGCATCCAGGAGGGCCAGATCGGAGAACTGGTGAACGCCCGCGGATTCTGGATTGCCGGCGATCCGTTCAAACGCGTGCCCTATCCCGATCCCAAGGTGGAGAAGCTGCGCAATTGGTTCTGTTACAAAGACTACTCCGGCGACTTCATCGTGGAGCAGGACTGCCACAATTTCGACGTGCTGCACTGGTTCCTGAACGCGCGGCCGGTTCGCGTCAACGGCATGAGCGGCCGCAAAGTGCGAACGTCGATGGAGATCTCCGACCACCTGAGCCTGACGTTCGAGTTTCCGAACGGCATCCACGTGAACTACGAAGCCAACCAGATCTCTCCGCCGGGCTTCAGCCGGGTGGGTGAAGAGTTCACCGGGACGAAAGGCGCGATCGAGACCTCGCGCGCCCGCATGGTCCACCACAAGGGCCCCAGGGACGTGGAGACCATTCCTTCGCCTCGCGACATCACCTACGACGGCATCGAAGCGTTCCTGACCCGCATCGAGACCGAAAAGCCGCAGAACGTCGCCCAGCGTTCGGCCATCAGCACGCTGTTCGCGATCCTCGGGCGCACCGCCATGTACCGGCAGGGCGAGGCCGTGTGGAAGACCGAGTTCGGGGAGATCTAGCAACCGGTCACATGGTACATTTGGGAAAAGATGGATCGGGTGCTCCGACTCACGACGTTTCGGGAAGAGCAGGATGAGAATCAGTGGCTAGCCTATTGGCGGAGCCGATCGCCTGAAGAACGAATCGCCGAGGTGGAGCGGCTCCGAAAGGAATACCTGACATCCATGCGAGGAGCGCAGCCGAATGGACGTCCAGAAGGACTTTGCCGATCTCTGCTCCTTGTTGAACGCTCATGGCGTTGAGTTCCTAATCATCGGGGGATACGCGGTCGCGTTCCACGGAGCGCCGCGGTTTACGGGCGACCTCGATATTCTGATCCGTCCGGATGTCCAGCAGATCGATCGCATGCTGAACGCGGTTCGCGAGCTTGGTTTCCCGGCCCATGAAGTGCATGCCGCCTGCTTGCTGGAACGGCAGAAAATCCTTCAACTGGGGCGCATTCCCGTGCAAATCCATCTGATGACGAGCATCACGGGCATCGCCTGGGACGAGGCGTGGGCATCCCGGCGATCCGGAACCTACGGAGACATCCCGGTGTTCTTCATCGGCCGGGAAGCGCTCATCGCCAATAAGCGGGCTACCGGCCGAACCAAAGATCTGGCGGACGCTGAAGCACTCGATGACTGAGCAGGAGCAGCGCGTGCGGACGGGGGCGCCTGCACCACACTGCTATCATCGCAGTAGGGAATGAACCCGGACTTTCTCGTGATCGGAGCCGGAGTGGCTGGCCTGCGCGCCGCGATCGAACTGGCGGAGGCCGGCCGGGTGCTCGTGGTCGCGAAGGACAGCCTGCGGGAATCCTCGTCCGAATACGCGCAGGGCGGGATTGTGGTCGCCCTGGGCGACGACGATGAGGTGCAACTGCACGAACAGGACACGCTCTACGCCGGTGACGGACTCTGCGACCCCGCGGCAGTGCACACGCTGGTGGAAGAAGGCCCCGCGGCGATCCAGCAGTTGATCGAATGGGGCGCGGAGTTCGATCGCGAAGGCACGAAGTTGGCGTTCACGCGCGAGGGCGCGCACAGCCGCAACCGCATCCTGCACGCGCACGGCGATTCCACGGGGCGGGAGATCTCGCGCACTCTGTACCACAAGGCGGCGTCTCTGCCTGACGTGACGTTCCGCAGCTTCGCGGGCGCTACGGATCTGCTGCTGGATGATGGCGCAGCGGGAGCGTTGCTGGGCGGGGAAGCGGTCCATGCACGCGCGGTGCTGCTGGCCACCGGCGGCCTGGGGCGCGTGTTTCTCAATACCACCAATCCCGAGGTGGCCACCGGCGATGGTGTGGCCATGGCGTATCGCGCCGGGGCCGAAATCAGCGACATCGAGTTCGTGCAGTTTCATCCCACCGCGCTGCACGTGGAGGGCGCGCCCCGGTTCCTGCTTTCCGAAGCTTTGCGAGGAGAGGGCGGTGTGCTGCGCAACGCCGCCGGCGAGAGGTTCACCGAGGAACTGGCGCCCAGAGACGTGGTGTCCCGGGCCATCGTCGCCGAGATGCGGCGCACCGGAGCGCCGCACGTGTTCCTCGACCTCACGCACCGCGGCGCGGAATTCATCCAGCGGCGCTTCCCGCGCGTGTACGAAACCTGCCTTCGCTACGGAGTGGACATTTCCGCGCAGCCGGCGCCGGTGCATCCGGCCGCGCACTACGCGATGGGCGGCGT
>JBGPKH010000398.1:0-8229 GCA_041485845.1 Bryobacteraceae bacterium | reverse complement strand
GGGATGTGGCTCTTCCTCGTCACCGAGGTCATGTTCTTCGGCGGCATGTTTCTGGCCTACACGGTCTACCGCCACCTGTATCCCCACGTCTTCGCCGTGGCCAGCAGCAGCCTCGACGTCGTGCTCGGCGCCGCCAACACGGCTGTGCTCCTGTGCAGCAGCTTCACCATGGTGCTGGCGGTGCGCGCCGCGCAACTCGGGCGGCGCAAGGCCATCGTCCTGTTCCTGATCCTCACCCTGATCCTGGGATTCGCATTCTTGGGCGTCAAGGCCTACGAGTGGAACTCGAAGTTCGAGGAACACCACGTGCCCGGCCCGGCCTTCCACTTCGAGAAACTCTCGCCCGATCTCCAGGGCCACGCGCAGTTGTTTTTCTCCCTGTACTTCGCCATGACCGGCCTGCACGCGCTGCACATGGTGATCGGCGTGGGAATCCTCACCTTCCTGATCATTCAGGCTAACAAGGGAAGATTCTCGGCGGAGTATATGACCCCCGTGGACGTCGCCGGGCTCTACTGGCACTTCGTCGATATCATCTGGATCTTCCTGTTCCCGCTGCTCTATCTGATCGACCGGCACTTACCCAAATAGTTATGAGCGAACACATTGACTCCATCAAGACGTACGCGGCGGTCTGGATTGTGCTGCTCATCCTCACCGGCGTCACCACGGCGGTTGCTTTTGTGGACCTCGGTTCCTTCAGCGTGGTGGTGGCGCTGGTCATCGCGTTCTCGAAGACCATGCTGGTGGCGCTGTTCTTCATGCACATCCGCCACAGCACCAAGCTGACGCGCCTGGTGGTGCTCGGCGGTCTTCTCTGGCTGGCGATCCTGCTGGCGCTGACGATGGCGGACATCGTCACCCGTTCCTGGTAACGGTGGCGGCCTTGCCCGATTTTCACGGGTAGATTCTTGTCGAGGGTCCGCACCTGTTCGCGGACCGCCGCGGCCAGCCGCACGGGGTCGGCCGAAGTTCGCAGGTGCAGTGTGCGCGCCGGCCCGGCCGGGAACTGGTCGATGGGAAGATAGAGCGTGTCCGGTGACCATCGCCGCGGCGGCCGTGACCTTGACCGCGGTCGCGGTGCTGGCAGGATATCTGCCGGCTCGCCGGGCGTCGCGCGTGGACCCCTTGGTGGCGCTGCGTTACGAATAGCCGGTTTACACGCGGTAAGTATCCGGGCGCCATTGCTGGATCGCGCGCTTGATGGCGTCGGGCTTCAAGTTCTCGTCGGCCGCCCGCCGCGCCAGCGCCACGAACTCCGCGTCCGGCGCGAAGCGGAGCGCGACGATCTGGAGCGGCTCGAGCTTCGGATCCAGAAGTTTCCCCGTGAGGACGAAATGGCGCAGGTTTTCCTCGGCGCGGATTGCGCGGTCCTGCGCCTTCACAGCGAACATCCGGGAGAAGAGGGCCACCATCACTCCGCTGAAGGTCAGCACGACGATCAGGGATGCGCTGTAGAGCCGCTGGTGATCGCCCAGCGACTGGACCAGGTTTACCACGGACCCGATCAGCGTCAGCGCGAGAATGGGGAGCAAGACCCGGTGGAACACGGGGACTATCTGCGTGTGATTGGCGTAATTCTGCGTTTCCATGGTCTTAGTCTATACTGGGCATGCCAGCATGATCTTCCGCAAAGGCTTCGGGGTGGGGATGGGCGTTGCCCTTGCCGGCACGCTACTCGCCTTCCAACTGCCGTTTCGCGAGTTTCCTGGAGTGGAGTACCGGGTTGGCGACATTCCCCTGCCCACGGATTGGCAGGAGAAGACCGAGTGGGCCTTCGCGCGGCTCATGTATCCGCCCGCTCCGGGAGGCCGGTATAGCCGCGGCTACGGCTTCGGCTTTCGCGGCGGGTCGTGGAACCAAGGGTTTGCCATCTGGACCCAGGACTATCCGCGGGCCGACCGTCATTTCGTGCAGGCGGTCCGCCGGCTGACGCGAATTCATGTACGGTCGGTGGAGCAGCCGGTGAATCTGGACGATGGCGCCGTGTACGACTGGCCGTGGCTCTACGCCGTGCAGACCGGTCACTGGCAGTTGACCGACTCGCAGGCGAAGTCGCTGCGCGAATACCTGCTGCGCGGGGGCTTTTTCATGGCCGACGATTTCTGGGGTGAAGGCGAGTGGGACGTATTCATGACCAGCATGCGCAAGGTCTTCCCCGAACGCCAGGTGGTGGAACTCGACAACACCGACCCCATTTTCCATGTCGTCTACGATCTGGACGACCGCTATCAGGTGGCCAGCGAAGGCTCCGTGCAGCGAGGCCGAAGCTACAAGTGCGAAGGCTGTCCCGACCACTGGCGTGGGATCTTCGACGATAACGGCCGCCTGATGGTGGCGATCACGTTCCAATCGGACGTCGGCGATTCATGGGAGTGGGCCGATGCGCCGTATTATCCGGCGAGGTATGCCGCGCTGGGAATCCGCATCGGCGTGAATTACGTGATCTACTCCATGACGCATTAGTAGGGTGAGACGGACGATCGGTTTTTGTCGTCTGTCACCCGTCGGCTTCTAGCCGGCGACCTACCGGATCTCGACATTCCCGGAACTGACTTGCACATCCACCAGCGGGCCGCCTGACCGCACTTTGCCTTCCGCCGAATGGCGCGAGAGTGTGCCGCGCACGGTCATCTCGGGAAGCCTGAGCCGGCCGCTGCCGGTGCGGACCCGGAGGTCGTAGCCGCCCGCAGAAGCCAGTGTGACACTCGCTCCGCCGGAATCGGCGCGGGCGCGGACTGGCGCCGCTATGGTCTGCGAGAGCCGGATGCCTCCGGAATCTGTCTGGGCGTCGATGCTGCCCGCGATCTCCAGGGCCTCGATTCCGCCGGAGTCGGTTCGCGCGTGCACCGGCCCCTGGATGTCGCGAAAGTGAATGCCACCCGAATCGGCTTCCGCGCGGACCTCGGACGCGATGTGGCGGGCTTCCACACCGCCCGAGTCGGTCTTGCAGTCGATGGGGCCGCGTATGCCTTCCACGAGGATCCCGCCCGAGTCGGCGCGAGCCCGTACCTGGGAGTCGGCGGGAGCGACGATCTCGAGGCGCATCGAGATGTCGCGGAGCAGATGGCGGTCGCGCACATGGCCGACACGGATCGTGTCCCCAGTTTGCTCGATGGGCGGATGGGCCTCGATCTGCCGGATTCGATCCTCGACATCGGAGCTGCGCAACAGGCGCCACTGCGCCGAGAGAATGCCGCGAATCCGGACGGAGCCGGCGGGACCGGCGGTCACCGTGATGCCCCCGGAATCGGTGGCCAGGTCGAGGTTCACCGGAACCGCGAGGTTGAGCGTGCGCTCGAATGTTCTTTCCACTCGCTGGGCACTCGCCGTGCCGAGCGTTAACGTCGCAGCGGCGATCAGGGACATCAGCTTCATAGAGATCCTCCACTACACTGGAGTGAGTGTCTTCCGAGATCCGCGTTCCCAGGGCATTCGGCATTCTGTCGGCGATCAGCGTATGTCACCTCTTGAACGATACGATGCAATCGGTGATCCCGGCGGTGTATCCGATCTTCAAGAGCACCTACGGACTCGACTTCGGACAGATCGGGCTGATCACGCTCACGGCGCAGCTCACCGCATCCGTTCTGCAGCCGCTGGTGGGGCTCTACACGGATCATCGGCCCAAGCCCTATTCTCTGCCGGCGGGGATGGGGTTTACGCTGCTCGGCCTGCTGCTGTTGTCGGCCGCGCCGAGCTTCGTCGCGATTCTGGCTGCCGTGGCGCTGGTGGGCGTCGGGTCGGCGGTGTTCCATCCGGAATCGGCGCGAATTGCGCGGACCGCTTCCGGGGGGCAATACGGCCTCGCACAATCGGTCTTTGGGCTGGGTGGCAATGTGGGGTCGGCGGTGGGGCCGCTGCTGGCGGCGTTGGTCGTGCTTCCGGGCGGACAACGCCGCATCGCGTGGTTCTCGGCGGCGGCCGTGCTGGCGATGATCATCCTCGCCCGCGTGGGCGCCTGGTACAAAGCGCACGGGCTCTTCGAGGGGAAACACCGCGACCTGCACGGCGGACTTCACACGCCTCTCTCCTCGGGGAGAGTCGCAGCGGCGATGGCGGTTCTGAGCGCGCTCATTTTTTCCAAATACTTCTATCTCGCGAGCCTGACGAGTTACTATACGTTTTTCCTGATCGGCAAGTTCCACGTGTCGTTGCGGGCCGCACAAATCCACTTGTTCGTGTTTCTCGGAGCGGTGGCGGTAGGGGCCCTGGCCGGCGGGCCGGTGGGCGACCGCATCGGCCGCAAGTACGTCATCTGGGGGTCGATCCTGGGCGCGCTTCCGTTCACTTTGCTGTTGCCCTCGGCGAACCTGTTCTGGACCGGCATCCTCAGCGTGATCATCGGCCTGGTGCTCTCGTCGGCATTCTCGGCGATTCTGGTGTACGCGCAGGAACTGATTCCGGGTAAGGTGGGCACGATCTCCGGCCTCTTCTTCGGCCTGGCGTTCGGGATGGGCGGCATCGGCGCTGCGCTTCTGGGCGAATTGGCCGACCTCACCAGCATCGCGCTGGTCTATCGAGTCTGTTCGTTTCTTCCCATGATCGGGCTGCTCACCGCGTTTCTTCCAAATCTGGAACCCGCGGCGAAAAAGAGCCCCGGACTGAGGGACCCTCTGCCCCCGCTGGTATCATGAACAAATGAAGTTTTTCCGCGGTCTTCTGTGTCTCTCTGCTATGTCCTGCGTGCTGGCGCAAACCCCTCCTCCGCCCAGGCCCGCGCCCGCCAATCAGCCCACCGTCACCATGAGCGTCGAAGACCCGAGCTCCAAACCGATGCTCGTAGTGCCGCCGGACCGAATCGTTGTCAAGGTTGGCGACGTTTCTCTGACCGCGGCGCAGTTCGACCAGATCGTCGAAGCCCTTCCCGAGCAGTATCGCGCGCCGGCACGCGGCGCCGGCCGCAAGCAGTTCGCCGACAACATCGTTCGCATCCTGGTGCTGTCGCAGGAAGGCAAGAGGCGCAAGCTGAATGAAAACCCCGCGTTCCAGACGCAGACCATGTTTCTGGTCGCCAATACGCTGGCCGGTTTGACGTTTCAACAGATCAGCAAGGACCTCCCCTTGGACGACACGGCGGTCCGTAAGTCCTACGAAGACCACAAGCCGGAGTACGAACAGGTCCACGCCCTCCACATCCTGGTCCGGATGCAGGGCTCGCCCACTCCCGTAAAGCCGGGGCAAAAAGAACTCACGGAGGCCGAGGCGCTGGCCAAGGCAAACGACCTGCGGAAGAAGCTGGTGGGCGGCGCGGACTTCGCGGCTCTCGCGACTGCCGAGTCCGATGACGCGGCCTCCGCCGCGAAGGGCGGCGATCTCGGAACCTTCAAGAAAGGTCAGATGGTCCCGTCGTTCGATCAGGCAGCCTTCACCCTGAAACCCGGAGAACTGAGCGAACCCGTGAAAAGCCAGTTCGGCTATCACCTGATCCGTGTCGAATCTCACGACTTCAAGAGTTTTGAGGAGGTCCGGCCGGAACTGGAGCGCCGCCTGCGACCCGACCTTGCCCAAAAAGCGCTGGAGGAATTGCAGAAAAAGGCCAACGTGGTGCTCGACCCCGAATTCTTCAACCTGGCGAAGCAATAAGGTGCGCACGCGCAAGCTGGAAATCCACTGCCCGGTCTGCAATTCGGGCGAGGTCTTCTACAGTTGCACGCCCAACTGCTGCTTCAATCACGTTTGCGCCGACTGTGAGACCACTTTCGAACCAATCACGAGGAAAACGGGTGGAAGGCTCAGCGGTGTCTTGCCACCCGAACCCGCGCCCGAAGCCGCCGATCCGACGGCCGCCTGCGCCGCTTGCGACTCGATCGAAGTGTATATGGCCGAGGACGGCACGGTGGTCTGCCGGAAATGCGGCGCCGTGCTCGTCCTCGAATTGGCGGAGATTGCCCCTGGGTAATGCCGTACCTTACTGCTTGTGCGCCGCCCGGCTGCACGCATCCGCCGCGCCCGTCGGATCGATAGCCGAGTTGCCCTCCTGAATGTAAGTGATCTTGCCTTCCTTGTTGACTACGAAGGTGGACCGGTTGGCCACACCGGCATCGGGGATGAGCACCCCATACGCGGCTGCCACCTGCCGTTTCGCGAAATCGCTGAGCAAAGGAAAAGTCACATTGTTCTTGGCCGCGAATTCTTTTTGGGAAGGAGTGTTGTCGGTGCTGATTCCAAAAACCTTGGTGTCCGCTGCGTCAAACTTTGGCATACCAGCCTGGTATGCAATCACTTCCTTCGTTCAACCACCGGTAAACGCGGCCGGGAAAAACGCCAGTACCACGTTGGATTTGCCGCGGAACTCCGAGAGTGTAACCTTGCCGCCCGTAGTAGCGGTCAGCGTGAAGTCCGGCGCCATATCGCCCTCTTTCAGATTGGTGTGTGGCGGCGGGACGGCCTGGGCGAACAGGTTAACGGAGACCAGCGCCCCGGCCAGCAGAAAAGACAGCTTCCTCATGAACCCTCCACCACGTATGTTAGGGCTTGCGCGCCCGCCGCGCAAGTGCCGGCGCCGCAAGAAGCGGATCGCTGCGCGCCCTTCGGCCTACTACCATGGACCCATGGGAGCGGCCTGGCGCCCGTATCGCGGTTACGCGGCCACGTATCTGTGGGCGGGCGGAGCGGAGTGGGACAGGCCTCCTGGCCTGTCCGGTTTGTGATGGGGGATGACCTGGGGATGACCGGCCCACCGGTTTTTGGTTGCATTCGGGCCGCTCATATGCGAATCTGAATTCAGGTTCGTATTATGCATGTTCGACTGATTCTCTGCGGCCTGGGGATCTGGACCGCCGCCACCATCGCATTACGGTTGGCGGGACAGCGCTTGTTGCATCCCGGCGACTGGCGCGCAACCCTTATCCTGTTCACCGTCAGCTTTCCCCTGATGGCCTGGCTGGTGCGCCGTCTTTGCGGGCGTTTTCAACTGCGCCGGGAGCAGTGGCTCGCCGGCGCGGTCTCGGTTGCGCTGCCGACGCTGCTGCTCGACCCGTTCTCCAGCGCGTTCTTTCCGCTTGTCTTTCCGAACATGGCGCCGGAGGTGGCGGGCGTCTTCGGGGGATGGATGCTGTGGTGCTGCGCGGGCGCCCTGGCGGGGGTCGCCATCCGCCGATGAAGAAGGTGGTGAAGGCGCGTCCGAAGCTGCTGGCCGGCGAGGACCTTCCGCAGGAACCGCGTCAAAAACGAAGTCTCGACAAGCGGGCGCGGCTGAAGGAGGCCGGGCTGGCGTTGTTCGGTGAGAAGGGCTACGAGGGTACTTCGATTGAGGAGATCGCCCGCCGCGCGCAACTCGCGGTGGGGGGCTTCTACCAGCACTATCGCTCCAAGCGGCAGTTGCTGCTGGCGCTCATGGACGAGCTGCTGGAAAAGCTGAGCCGGCTCAGCCTTAGCCCCAGGCCTGCGGCGGATGTTCGGGCGGGTTTGCGGGAACTGCTGTCGCGCGCGTTTTCGCACGATCTCCGGTACCTGGGCGCATACCGCGCGTGGCAGGAAGCGGCGCTCTCCGATCCGGACCTGGCGCGAAAACAGGAGGAGATTCATGCCTGGACCACGACCCGCGTCGCAGCGGTGTTTCAGGCTTTGCAGCAACTCCCCGGTGCGCGGGCGGGAGTTGACATTCGCGGGCTGGCGCGGGTGATGGACACCTTTTTCTGGAGCCTGCTCGGGCGCGCCGCGCAAATGCCCAAAGCGGAGTTGAACCGGTGGATCGATTCCGCAACCCACTTGATTTACCACGCGATTTTCACCAGCCCGGCAAAGAAAGGCGGAACGAAATGAGACGGATTGGTTTCCTTCTTTTCTCTCGCCGCGTTGAGCGCGCAAGTGCCTGAGTGCGCCAGTTCGGCGGCGGCCGATGCGGAGGAGCAACTCACGGCAGCGGAACGCTGGCCGCCGAGGTCAATAACGGGCTATTCAGTTGCGATACGGATTCGCGAGGGGCATGGCCGCCTGGCAGCCCGTTGCGTAGGTAGCCGAGAGTCACGAACGCAGGCGAAACCGCCTGCGCCACCACCACGCATCAACAGATTGCGATGTTGGTGGGGCAGGCATTTCATCCTGCCGGGATTTTTGCCACCGGCTGCCTGGCCAGCGCATGGAAGATCCGCAGACTAGAATGTCGATATGGTATCCGGCCTGCTGCAGGATGTCCGTTACGGGATCCGTACTCTGGCAAAGAGTCCCGGCTTCACCACTGTGGCGGTGGTCTCGTTGGCGCTCGGAATCGGCGTTAACCTCTCG
>JBGPKH010000397.1:0-8231 GCA_041485845.1 Bryobacteraceae bacterium | reverse complement strand
CCCGTCAAATACACACTCCCTGTTCGGTTCCGGCTCCGCCGGGTTGGATTTCTTATCTTGGACGTTAGCTTGGCCCCGGCTCGCGCCATAATGGCTGCTGGAGAGACTCAGTGCCGCTCAGAGCCACACCCGTCGCCCTCGTCTGGGCCTGCTTCCTCGCGCGCCTGGCCTTCTATGCGGCCATGCTCCCGCTCTGGGAAGGCTACGACGAGTGGGCGCACTTCTCCGTCATTCGCACCATGGCTCTTCACGGCGATCTGCTGGTCGCGCGTGACCAACCCGTGCCCCGCGATGTGGAGGCGTCGCTGCAACTGGCTCCCGTCCCCTGGGAACTCCGCGCTCTGCCGCCGCCGTCCCTCACCCACGACGCCTACTGGAGCCTCCCCGCCGATGCCCGGGCGCGGCGCGAAGCCGATTTTCGCTCCATCAGCCGCGAAACCGGCGCCGGCCGACTGACCGCCTATGAAGCGCTCCAGCCGCCGCTCTATTACTGGATGATGGCCCCCATACTCCGCCTGCTCACCTCTCGATCCCTCGCGGCGCAAGTCATGATCGTCCGCTGGTGTAGCATCCTGATCGCTTCCCTGGCAATTCCGATCCTGTTCCAGATCGCCCAACTGATCTTTCGCGACAACCGGATCGCACTCTGCTGCGCCGCGGCCGCGGCCGTCATGCCCGGGTTTGCCATCGACGTCGCCCGCGTGGGGAACGAATGCCTGGGCGTCTTGTTATTCACGCTCTTGATCCGGATTGGACTTGACCATCGGCCCTCCGGGATCGGCGCCGGTATCGTCCTCGGCCTCGGCCTGCTCACTAAGGCGTATTTTCTCAGCGCGGTCCCCGCTGTCCTTCTGCTGTTTGTCTGCCGGCGCAGATTCAAGGCCGGCTCCCTCGCGCTGCTCGTGTCCGCTCTCGTCTCCGCATGGTGGTACCTGCGGAACTTACAGGCCACCGGCACGTTGTCGGGCCTCAGCGAGTCAGTGCTTCTGCGCGACTTGAGCCCGCTAGCCCTCTTACTCCGCGGCGCCCACCTGAACTGGATGACAGCCATCGACTCCATACTCTTCTCCCACATCTACTTCGGAGGCTGGAGTTCCCTCATGGTCCGCAGTTGGATGTACCACGTCTTCTACCTGCTCATCGCCGCGGCCTCGTTCGGCCTCCTGCGTGCTCGTCGCACTCCCCTCCTCTGGTGGCCGATCGCCATATACGCCGCGTTCTGGATCGGGCAACTTTACAACGTGCTGCTTCTCTATGTCAGTAAGGGACTACCGGGTTCCATGGGCTGGTATATGTACGCAGTGGTCGCCGCGGAAGTGGTAATCTGCGTCGCCGGACTGACTCAGTTCCATCGTTGGGCGGCGCCCGTGGGAGTCCTCTTACTCGGCTTGCTCGATCTGTACACCGTTCACGCAGTCGCCATCCCTTATTACACCGGCATGATTCGCCACAAGCCCAACGGCGCCATTGCCGCCCTGCACATAGCCGATTTCCAGTCAGTGGGTCTGAGCGGCGTATTTCACCGCCTCGCGGCCTTCAAGGACCCGCCGGTCTCCGCGCCGCTGCTCATCGCGTTGTGGCTCGCCTGGCTGGCAGGTACGATCTGCCTGCTGTCTATCGCCCGCAGCCCGAATAGTGCAGCATCACCACCGAAGCCTGGCCCCCTGTGATCGTAACCACAAACAACCGGTCGTAGTCGCTGTCCGCGATCGGCGCCACGGTGCCCGCGCCGAGCCGGCTGATGATCTCGGGCAATGTATTGGAGTGCCCCACCACCAGCGTCACTCCACCCGCCACCCGCAGCTTACCGATCAAGGTGTCGTAGTCCTTCCCCGCAACCGCCTCCGGGCGGAGACCGAGCTTCTTCGCCAGCGGCTCCGCGGTCTGCTGCGTGCGGACCACGTCACTGGTGAAGATATGCGTTACGCCGGCATCGGCCAGCATCCCCGTGAGCACCTGGGCGCGGCATCGTCCCGCCTTGCTCAACCCAACCTCCGGAGCCATACCGCCGGCCCGTTCGGCATGCCGCACCAGAATTACCGTCTGCGCCGACTCGGCTCCCAGCAAGACGGGAAGCCCTGCCAACAACCAAACCCAGCGAAACGCATTTGTCCTCATTCCCACTACTCTACTGCGCCGGAAGCCTGATCGATAGCTTCGAGTGCAAACCCGTTCAACCGATAACGAAATGCGGGCGCCCCATCCAACTGCACCCGGCACCAATCCAAACCCCGGCGCAATGAGTCCGCCTCCTGGTTCCACCACGGTCCGCTGCCGCCCGTCTCGTAAAACTGGCGGCAAACCTCGAGGTGCCGCTGGAAGCCTCCCACCAGCCGCGCCCGGTAGTGAGCGGCCACGGCGTCGGCATCCGCACCAGCCGCGGCTGCGCGGACCACCGCCGATCCCAGGATCGCTTCCCGGGTAGCGTATCCGGCGCCGTCGCCGCACAGCGGATCGAATCCCACCGCGCCGGTGCCGCAGGCCAGCCAACCCGGTCCGCACAGAGGTTCCGTTATTCGAGGATAGCAGTGGAAACTCCCGGCGGCCGCAACGGTTTCCACAATCTGCTCTGCGACCACGCGGCTTTGCCCCAGCAGCCGCTCGGACGTATCTCCCACCGAAAGAAGCCAACCGTTTTGTCCTTCGCCCGGCAGCAGAAACAACCATCCGCGATCGAGAGATTCCACCCAACAGGTGTGGGGATCCCGTCCCGCCTTGAACTTCACGCTCCAAGCGGTTCCGATTCGTGAACCAAAGTGGTGCTCCACCGACGCCGGCAAGGGACGCGATGCCAGGATGGTCCACTCCGGTGTGGGGCAGGATGGCATCCGGGATGGCATCCTGCGCGGCGGTTGGGTACCGCCGCTGTCACGATATTTGGCGAGGCGATCGAGGAGCGCTTGCTCGGAAACCACGATCGCCGAATGCGGCAGCGCCAGCGCCTTGGAATCCGCGCCCCAGGCCACTACCCGCTTGTGAATCCGGGGGAGGCCCTCAAACAAATCTTCCCGCTCGAAAACGTCCCTGAGAAGCTTTTGTGTCGCTTCGCTCAGCATGACCGCCGGCACTTTAGGCCGATCTAGAGTCTCGACTACCGCGTGCAGTCCCGGCCGCTCCAGCAAACGGGCACAGCAACAGGCAGCCACGCCGTCACCGCGAATCAGTACCGTGGTCATCGGTGCGCAGGCGCTTTCGCCTGCGTTCTTATTTTACCCGCTCGAACTTGACCACCTTGCCCCGATTCAAAGCACTCACCAGTTCCCGATGAAAGCCACCGGCAGCAGGCTCATGCCGAGCCTCCACCGCCAGCTTGCGCCTGGATAACGGCGCGCCCAAGGGAATCTGCCCTTCGGCTGCAAACGGACGATCTCGAAGTTTCCCAGAACATCACGCTGGTCCCGCTCGGGCTGGCGGCCGGGGCGCCCGACCCATCCTTCCTGGATCTCGACCCGAAACGCCGGCTCCTGTTTGCCGTGAATGAATGGACACGTTCGAGGGCGAACCGGCTGGCGCGGTCAGCGCCTTTTCGATCGATCCCGCAACCGAAAACTGGCGCTCCTGAATCGGCGTTCTTCCATGGGCGCGGCCCCCTGCCACCTGCTGCTGGACAAGGAGGGCCGCAACTTCCGGCAATCTTGCCCGCAGCCGGCTTTCAGCCGGCTCGATAGCGCTCCTCCGCTCCCTCCGCGTTCTCGAACTTGACCACGAAGTCGAGCCCGCCGCGCGAATCCGCCGTCTTCTTTTTCTTCGGTCTTGCTCCGCGCCAATCTCCGCATCTCCGTTTCTCCGCGGTGGGCCGTTGCTAACGGACCACGTTATATCCGCGCAACGCCTGAGCCGCCCGCACTTGCTATTCTTGTTGATCGATGGGCCCCATTCTCGAATTGCGCAAGCTGGTGAAGCATTTCCCGGGCCAGCGCGCGGTCGCGGATATCTCGCTTTCCATTCCGCGGGGAAGCTTCTTCTCCCTGGTGGGCCCGTCCGGCTGCGGCAAGACCACTACCCTCCGCCTCATCGCCGGCTTCGAAGAGCCCACGTCCGGCGACGTGCTGCTCAACGGCGAGATCGTGAACCGCCGCAAACCTTACGAGCGCAACGTCAGCACCGTATTTCAGAGCTACGCGCTCTTCCCCCATCTCAGCGCGCGTGAGAACATCGAGTTCGGCCTCAAGCGCCACGGCGCGCCAGACATCGGCCGGCGCGTCAACCAGGCGCTGGAACTGGTGAACCTCACGGGCAAGGAGTCACGGCGTCCCGCTCAGCTTTCCGGTGGAGAACGCCAGCGCGTGGCGCTCGCCCGCTCCCTGGTGCTGCAACCGGACGTGCTCCTGCTCGATGAGCCGCTGGCCGCGCTCGACCCCAAACTCCGCAAGCAGATGCGCCTGGAGCTCAAGGCGATGCAGCGGCGCGTCGGCATCACCTTCCTGCTGGTGACCCACGACCAGGAAGAAGCCCTCTCCATGTCCGATCAGCTCGCCGTCATGAATGAAGGCAAGGTCGAGCAGGTGGGTTCGCCCGAAGACGTGTATCTCCGCCCGCGTTCCCGGTTTGTCGCCGGTTTCCTCGGCGCCGTCAACTGGATCGGCGGCATCGGCGTCCGGCCCGAAGCCATGACCGTAGCGCGCAGCCCTGGCGGCGAGCGAAGCCGTCAGTCTCCCGGAGTCATCACGGGCTCCACCTTCCTCGGCGATTGCGTGCAGGTGCAGGTGCGGCTCTCGGGCGGCGAAGACATCGTCGTCCAGGTGTCGCGTGCCTCCGCCGGCTTCGCGGCCGGCGACGCCGTCCACATAGGCTGGGACCCCGGCGACGAAATGAGCTTCGCATGAATCTGCGCTCCTGGTTTCTGTTCCCTGCGCGCCTTTGGATGGCGGCCTTCTTTGCCGCTCCGTTCGCCATCGTGCTCGCCTACAGCTTTCTGGCTCGCGGCCCTTTGGGCGGCGTCGAGCAGCCGTGGGCCCTCGAAAACTACCGGCGCCTCTTCGATCCTCTCTACCTCGAGATCCTGCTGCGATCCTTCCTCGTGGCGGGCGCGGCCACCGCCGTCTGCCTGGTCCTCGCCTTCCCCGCCGCGCTGTTCATCGCGCGCGCGTCCCGGCACAAAAACCTCTACCTGCAACTGGTCATGCTGCCGTTCTGGACCAGCTTCCTGGTGCGCACCTACGCATGGATCTTTCTCCTTCGGGAAACCGGGCTCATCAACACCGCGTTGCAGGCCGTCGGCATCATCCATACTCCTCTGCCGCTCCTCTACAATACCGGCGCGGTGCTGCTGGGGCTGGTCTACGGCTATCTGCCGTTCATGGTGCTGCCCATCTACGCTACGCTCGAACGCCTCGACCCGTCCCTGGTCGAAGCGGCTGCGGACTTGGGCGCGCGCCCCGTGTCCACCGTCTTCCGCGTGATCCTGCCGCTTACCAAGCCCGGGATTGTCGCGGGATCGATTCTCGTCTTCATCCCCTGCCTGGGCGCTTATCTCACACCCGACCTGCTGGGCGGCGGCCGCACCGTCCTGGTCGGCAACCTGGTGCAGAACCAGTTCACCAGCGCGCGCGACTGGCCCTTTGGTTCGGCCGTCTCCATCGGACTGATGGCCGTGGTGACCGTTTGTCTGTGGGTGTTTCTGCGCCGCGAAAGCGAGCCGCTCGCATGAAACGCTGGCTGGCCGCATACGCCGTTGCATTCTACGCGTTTCTGCACCTGCCGCTCGCCACGCTTGCGGTCTTCAGTTTCAACTCGTCGCGCTTCACCGTGTGGGAGGGCTTCTCACTCGACTGGTACCGCGCCATCTTTCGCGATCCCCAGATCGTCGAGGGAACCTGGAACAGCATCGTCATCGCGCTCTGGGCCACCGCGATCTCGACGGTCATCGGCACCCTCTGCGCGTACGGCCTGTGGAAGCGCGGCTCGCGCCTGCTCACCGGCTCGCTGTACCTGTCGCTCGTGACCCCCGAGATCGTCACCGGCATCTCGCTGCTGGCGTTGTATCAGTGGGCCTTCCGCTGGCTGCACTGGCAGCTCGGCCTGTACACCGTAGTTCTGGCGCACGTCGCATTTTCGATCGCCTACGTGGTGATCGTGGTCTCCGCCCGGCTGCGCACCGTGAGCCCCGCCCTGGAGGAGGCCGCCATGGATCTCGGCGCCAACGAATGGCAGGCCTTCTGGTACGTCACCTTACCGGCCCTCCTCCCCGGTATCGTGGCCGCCGCGCTGCTCGCCGTAACCGTGTCGTTTGACGATTACGTCATCACCAGCATGGTGGCCGGCGTCGATTCCGAAACACTGCCCATGGTCATCTACGCCATGGCCCGCCGCGGCGCCAGCCCCGTGATCAACGCCATCTCCGCCCTGATCACCGTGGTCTTCGGCGTCCTCATCCTGATTTCCGAACGGGTGCGCGAGATATGAACCGGCGCGTCTTTCTCCTCGGAGCCGGCGGATTGGCGGCCTGCGCGCGCGACCCGCGCCCGCGCCTCAACGTGTACAACTGGTCCACCTACGTCGCGCCCGAGACGATCCCCGGGTTCGAAGCCGAATTCGGCGTGCGCGTTCGCTACGCCACGTACGAGAGCAACGAAGAGATGCTCGCCAAAGTGCTCGGCGGCAATTCCGGCTGGGACGTGGTTTTCCCCACGCACAGCCGCATCGAGGCCATGCGGCAATACGGCCTGCTCGCGCCGCTTCGCCGCGACTGGCTTCCGGGCCTGGCCAACCTGGACCCGCGCTTCCGCTCTCCGGCCTGGGACCCGGCGCTCGAATGGACCGTCCCCTACATGTGGAACGGCACCGGGATCGCCTACAATCGGACCTTCCAGCCCGCGCCCCAGCGATGGGCCGACCTATGGGACCCGCGCCTCAAAGGCCGGCTGACCATGCTCGACGACCCGGAAGACATGCTGGGCGCGTGCCTGAAGAAGCTGGGCCTCTCGTTCAGCGCGACGGATCCTGCGGAGCTGCGCAACGCCGAGCGTGAAGCCGTCGCCCAGAAACCGTTATTGCGCGCCTACCTCAACGCCGAGGTTCGCGATCAACTCGTATCCGGCGACGTATTGGCCGCCCAGCTCTGGTCCACCACCGCGCAACAGGCGATCGCGGCTGCTCCCAATGTGGCGTTCACGTACCCCGCCGAAGGCTTTCCCTTCTACTGCGATTGCGCCGCGATCTTGCGCGAAAGCCGCCGCACGCGCCTGGCGCATCAGTTCCTGGACTACCTGCTCCGCCCCCAGGTCTCCGCGCAGATTGTGGAAGCCACCAAGACCGCGACGGCCAACGGCGCCGCGCAGGATCTCCTTCCGGAATCCGTGCGCCGGAATCCGACCCTCTATCCGCCCCCCGAAGTGTTCGCCCGAGGCGAGTGGCCCCACACGCTGCCCCCCGCCGCGCAACGGCTCCGCGACCGTATCTGGACGGAAATCAAATCGGCTTAGGCGCAGCCTAAGCCAGGATGAATGTCGACAGCCACAGATAACCAAACAGCGCAGCCACATCCGTCCGCGCCAGGACCGCGGGCCCCGATGCGATCTTGGGATCCCAGCCGAGACGATGCACCAGCCGCGGAATCGAGTAGCCGAAAACCGTTCCGGTCGTGCCCGCCACAATGATGGCGCCGGCGGCCACGAGAATCTAGTCGGACACGTTTTAATCTTCGGAAAAGGTAGAAAGTCTAGATCCGCAATATTCCGGATATTACGGCGGATATTGCCGGGCGCCCACCTTTTCAGGATCCATCAGGATCCATATCGGTGGTCCGTACAGAATCGTGCGGTTGGTGATATTCTTTCTTAAACTGCTCCCACGTTGGAGTTGGAGGCATCGTGCGAAGACTCGATCAGGTTTGGGCGAACAGCCTGACTCGCCGGAACGCTTTCCGGGCCATGGCAGGCTTTCTTGCCGGCTCGCCGCTGCTCCGGTCCCAGCAGGATCCGTTCCGCGATCACAGCCGTGTTCCCGGGCTGAATGAGCTCGTTACGGCATTCGATTTCGAGCCCGTGGCATACGCCAAGCTCCCCCGATACAACTACGACTACACGGCTTACGGGACGGATAGCGAGTTCACGCTGCGCCGGAACCGGGAGGCTTTCGACTGGGTGGAACTGATACCGAATCGGGTTCTCGACGTCAGCCCCATCCAGACGGCAACCGAGATCCTCGGCACCAAAATGGATTTCCCCATCATGGTGTCTCCTTCCTCCGGTCACAGCATGCTTCACCCGGATGCCGAGCTGGCCACGTAT
>JBGPKH010000396.1:0-8237 GCA_041485845.1 Bryobacteraceae bacterium | reverse complement strand
CCCTCACCACTTTACGAGTTCGACCCGGCGGTTTTTGGCGCGGCCGTCGTCGGTCGAGTTCGAAGCCACCGGCGCATATAGGCCGCAGCCGAACGAATCCAGGCGCGACGCGGAAACACCGTATTGCGCGGTCAGCGCGCGGACCACGGCGGCGGCGCGGCGGCGGCTCAGGTCCAGATTGTACTCGGCGTTGCCCTGATTGTCGGTGTGACCCACGACGTGGAGGCGCGCCTGCGGATCGGAAGCCAACAGGCGGCCGATCTCGTCCAGCGTGGCTTTCGAATCGTCGCGGAGCGTGTCTTTATCGGTATCAAAATGGATGCCGTAGAGCGCCACCTTGCCGGTATCCGTCAACGAGCGCGCCATGCCGGCTGCGTTGACGAACTCCATCCGCTCCTCCATTTTCTCCGGCGCCACCACCACCAGATGGACCAGCGTGCGGTCCTTGGTCACGGAACTGCGCAGGCGTTCGGGAATCACGCCATCCTTGTAGGCGGTAACGAACACGAAGTACCACACCGGTTGCGGGTCCTTGGACTTCCCCGAAAGCACGCGTTCCTGAGCTTCGTTGTAGCCGAGGATCTGGCCCAGGCCATCCTCGTCAGACGCGCGTCCCAACGTGGGGCCGAACCAGCCGCTCACATTCACGCCCTTCTCAAACAGGGTCGCCAGGTTGAGCCGCTGAAATTCCAACTGGTAGTTGCGGAACACCTCGGCGGGCGTGCGCCCCTCCGGCGCCACATACGTGTAGCGGCTCAACAGGCCCTCCACTTTCTGGCTCTTCGCATAAGCCGGCGGCTCGAGCTGCGTGGGCTTCCCCAGAGGCAGCAGGAACTCGTCGAATTTCGGGGAGCGATACCCGATGATTTCGCTCCCCGCATAGCGCTTCATCAGCGGGGGATCCTGTGAACCCGGCAAATCCGCAGCCGCCGCGGGCCAGATCAACAACAGTGGGAGCAAACGCGTCATCCTCATATTTTCCTCCGCAATCGCATCACGCCGGTAGCAGAATACCGATCCCCCAAGGCCACCATCAGAACAATATCAGAACGCCAGTTCCTTTTTCCCCTTCACGTGCTTCTCCAACTCCTTGCGATTCGCAAAGTAAGTCGATTTCGCCTGGCCCCTGCTGAAAAGCTTCTCCGCCTGGTCGTCCCAGTGGCCGGATTCGGGATGATCGCTCTCGCCTACCGGGATCACCATGTACGATTGCGGCGGCTTCGTCAGAATCACAATCTGCGTCGAGGTCTGCCCGCTGTGCCCCACCATCTCATTGCCGGCCTTGCTGAACGAGATCGCGCGCGGCGTGGCCATCCCCGCTTCCGCGAGCGTCCCGCCGCTTACGGGCCAGGTCCGCGAACCGCCCTGCCTCCCGACCCGGAACAGCGTGCCGAACACAGCGTCGGGCGAGAACTCCGACTTCAGCCGCTGCTCGGCTTTCGCCAGCGCGCTGCGCACCGCATTGTCGGCGAGAGAGTCCGGCGGGTCCACTGCCCGGCCGTCCTGTCCCAGCGCTGTTTTGAACAGGTAGTAGCCGAGGGCCGGCCGCGAATCGGCGTCGCTGCGGTGGTTCCATTGGGCGAGCATCTTGGCGAACTCGCTCTCCGGTGCGGCCTTGCGGATGCGCTCCTGCCACAATTCCGCGTGCCACACCTGCGGCGAGAACGCGATCCCGATGGCCTGCTCGGCGGTCACGTTTCGCGCGGCATCCAAGAGGTCCACCATCATGGCCGCTCGCTGGTGCGGCGGACGGCGAAAATCGTTGTAGAGGTACGGATGCCCGGCCCACTTTTCGGGCACGAGCGGCGAGTCCTTCATCATGGCGAATGGGGAAGTGTTGCAGTTCTGCATGTATCCCTGCGGCGGATTGGTGATTTGCACCAGGTCTTCGAACGGATGGATTCCCTGCCATTCGCACTGGCCGGTGGCGCCGGGCATCGGCTTGGACGTGTCGCACCCTTTAGGCCGGATGGGCACGCGGCCGTTGCGCACGTAATAGATGTCGCCATCCACCGTTCCGATCATGATGTTCTGCGCCATGAATTGCAGCCCGGCCAGCGCCTTCTTCGCCTCGGTCAGGTTGTGGGCCGTGCCCACCTGCCAGGCCGTCTCCATCAATCGGAACTCGTTGGCGTAGGGAATCGCCAGCGAGTAGGCTTTGCCGTCCTTATGCGCGACGATGGGCCCGTGGTGCGTCGATTCGATGCGCACGTCCTGCCACTTCACCTCGTTCCCCACCTTGACCCCGATGCGTTCGGTGCGGACATCCAGCGGCCGCCACTCGTCTTTGAATTTGTACTTGCCGTCCTTGACCTCTTCTTCGTAGGCATCCGAAGTGTCGGGACCGCCCGTGGTCATGGCGATCGAGAGATACCGGCTGTGGCCGAGCGAAGGAAACGGCAGGCCCAAAATGGCCGCGCCCGAAAAGTTCAGCTCTCCGCCATAGATGCGCATTTCGTAGAAGCGGAACTCGCCGTACCAGCTCAGGTGCGGATCCACCACCGCGATGGGCGCGTGCATGGCCGTGCGGAAGGGCGCCAGCAGCATCTCGTTCGACCCCCGGTACGCCACCGGGTCGGGCGGGATGCCGCCGCGCTGCAGGTCGCCGCCGGCCTCGCCCTCGGGCCACCCCCAGATGATGTAGCGGCCGAGCGCGATAATCTGCCACGGCTCGAGCTTGGGCGCCCAGGCTGGCACCTGCTCGGGATGCTCCTGCATGAACTTCTTCACCCCCGCCTGGAAGGCTTCGCAGATGGCGCGCAGCTTCGGGTCGAGATCCTTATAGTGTTCCTGAGCGACCTGGCGGTGACGCCAAATCCGCTGCCGGTAGTCGTGGAAGACGAAGTCCTTGCCGAACGCCTCCGACATGGCGCCTTCGGCCTTGCGGTAGTTGCGCAGCATCTCCTCCAGCCGGTCCTCGGCCTGGGCGTAGCCGGACCCGTAGGCGGCCCCGGCGGCCGTAGCGGCGAAGATGTGCGGCACGCCATACTTGTCGCGGAGGATCTCTACTTTCTCGGCGGCGCAGAGAATGCCGGCGGATGCCAACAGCAGGACGAACCTCTTCATGGATGGTTCCTTTCTTACACAAGGTAGCGCATGTTACACGCCCCTGCCCTGATATGATACGAACCATGGCACGCACGGTACCTGGCCGCGAGGAGGCCAAAGCCGCCAGGTTCCATCAACTGGTCGTCCAGCGACTCGTGAACCCGGTAGCCCAGGCCGTCGGGCATTCGAACAGCCGGAACAGCCGCGTGGTACAGACGCTCTGCTACTTCAGCCTGATGCGCAACACGGGGCAGCACAGCTTCCTCAACTACGCGATTGCGATCGAAAAGGCGGCGCGTCAGCTCTTCCATTCCCACGGCCACAACGAGGCGGCCCACTTCCTGCCCGGCCAGATCCGCATCAAGGACGAGTTCGCCTGGCGATTCATCTCCGACCCCACTACCAGCCGCCGCCTGGAGTGTCTCTTCGGAGACGTGGAGAATCTGCCGGCCGACTTCAACAAGGCCGATAGCGCAGCCGAAGAGAAGGGTCTCTGCGAAGCGTTTCGCCACGTGAGCGAGATCGTGCTGCGCGACGCGAGCCAGCGGACGCCCAACCACGCCAATCGCGACCTCGTGCGCCGGATGTACACCGACATCTGGATTCCAAAAGCCACCGATGCATTCGCCGCCGCGTCCCTGCAAAAGGAAACGCGCGCCGGCAACCTGGAGCCGGTTTATGACGAGCAGCGCAATATCATAAACCTGGATGAAATCTCGGCCGCCGACACGTTCAGCTTCGACGAACAGAAACGGATTCTGCGCCGCTACATGGAATCGCTGCACACCGCACCGGTGGACCTGCGGGACGACAAGATGACCGCCATAGAGAAGGAATTCAAGCCATAGCATGGAACGCTTTCCGCTCGGCCTCAACACGTATTGCCTCCGCGCCATGCGCTGGCACGACCTCAAGCTGCTGGACTACACCGCCGGCCTGAAGCTGGACGCGGTCTTCCTTCAGGATTCGATCGACCCGGGTCTCAACGATCCGGCGCACTGGAAGGAAGTCAAGGACTACGCCGCGCGCCTCGGCCTGCATCTCGAAACCGGCACCGGAGGCTCCCTGCCGCGCACGCCCGACCGTTTCGACGCCTCGGTGAAACTGCTGCGCGACGCCATCCGCCGCGCCGCCGGCATGGGCTCGCCCCTGGTGCGCACGCTGGTGGCCAGCGATCGCCAGAGCCTGCCCCCCGGCCCGGCCGACAAGCACATCGAGACGATGATCAAGCTGTTTCGCACGCTGCGCTCGGAGGCCATGGACGCGGGCGTGAAGTTCGCCCTCGAGAATCACAAGGACCTCTTCTGCTGGCAGACGCGGCAGATCATCGACGGCGCGGGCAAGGAGGTCGCCGGCTCCTACCTCGATACCGGCAATCCCGTATTCGTCATGGAAGATCCGATGGCGACGGTCGAGACGCTCGGCCCGGTAGCGGTGACCTTGCACCTGCGCGATTCGGTGATCTACGAAACGCGCACCGGCATCGCCGTGCAGTGGGTGCCGCTGGGCGAGGGAGTGGTCGACTTCAAGCGGATTATCGCGCGCGCCAAAGAAGTCTGCCCGCCGCTCCACGTCTACATCAAGCCGATTACCGGACGCCCGCCCCAGAACCTGGCGATCCTCGAGCCCGATTTCTGGAAGATGTGGCCCGACGCCAGGGCGTCCGACGTCGCCCGCTTCCTGGCGCTGGCGAAGAGCGGCCATCCCTACGAGCGCGACATGGTCATCGAGGATGTCGCCGGGCGCTCGAACATCGAGCCCTTTGCCGCGGCCCTGCAATACCAGCAGCGCGATCACATGGAGCGCAGCGTGGAATACGGCAAGAAGGTACTGGATCTCGGGGTCAGGTGGCGGGCGTAGACGACCGATTTGAGTCGCGAATGAACACGCGCGGCAGAGCCGCAACCAAAGAGGACTCAGGTTCTGACACGGAGCCGCGCGGAGCACACGAAGAGAGAAAACCCAAGTGAGCGCCGCGAGCTGAGGCCGCAGAGAAAACCATGCCGAGGTCGAGGCTGCAAAGTCCGGCCAATTTCGGCAAGAGTTCAACCTGGCCGGTCGCCGCTCGGAAAGGCCGGTGCGCGCGCCAGCGGAAAGGCGTGGGTGACGCAAATGACGCAAAAATGGCGCGGGGCGAGCTTCAAAAGTTTCCATGACTAACCTCTTCCGTTTCTGTAGGTTGCGGAGATGTGCCTAAATCGGGAGACGCAAATTCAGGGCTTTCCGCGAAGTTTGCGTCACCCGGATCCTGGCGGAGCTCGATGATTCTCGCGCCCTCATGCAGGCGACGGAATCTCAGCTCGATTCGGGAGTCGGCGAGCGTCAACATGCAGGTCCGGAGATGGTGGGAGACGACCCTGGGGGTGGAGCAGGAGAGGGCCGGGCCGAGCAGTTCCATGAGCTCGGTGGCGGTGCCGGTCCAGCGGCGACGCTGTTCGATGAGGGTGCGGACGGCTTCGGCCATGGGATGGGGCTCGCCAGAGCGCGAGTGCTCGCCAAAGCGCGAGGGCTCGGGCGGTGCGTCGAGGGCTTGACACATTTCCTCCTCGGTACATCCGAGAGCGGGGCTGGCGGCCACGGCCCAGGCGAAAGCATCGGCAAATCTCCCGGCAGCCGGATTCAGCGCGGGCAGGCGTTGGAGGGCGGTGGCGACGGCGGAACAGAACGCTCCGAGGATTGCGGGCTGGGCATCCTCGAAGACCGTGAGCAGGCCGGCTTCGGTGCGGCGGCACTCGGGCGGGAGGCGCGGGAGGTCCACGATGAGGGCGCGTTCGGCGATGGCGGCGGGGCAGGACCAGTCCCCGGTGACGGTGAGGAGGACGGGCCGCCGGTAGTATTGCCGGAGGGTTTCGGGGTCGCGGGCCGCGGTCTCCGGGAGGGCCGCACCGAGACCGGTGGAGAGTCGGCAGAGAGCGTCGGTGAGCGGGGGCGAGAAGGTGGAGACGTGGTCGAAGGCGAGGACCCAGTTGTGGCGGGCGGCGGTGAGGAGGTCCTTCACGTTGAAAGGGATGGGGGTGAGGGGCGAGGTGCTCGGATCGATGATGGAGCGGAGGATGCGGGCGGCGACGCTTTTGCCGGAACCGGGAGGGCCCTGGAGGATCAGGATGGGGAAGGGTCCGGAGGGGCGGAGGGCGGCCAGAAGCCAGGCCAGGCAGCGGAGCCAGTCAGAGGGAGAGGGCAGGTTGAGGCAGGAGCGGAGGGTGTCCCAGGGGCCAGGGTCCAGGGGCCGGGGGCCGGGGGCCAGGGGCCGGGGGCCGGGGCCCGTAGCGGAAGCGACAGGCGCCGGAATGGAGAGTGTGGAGCGGGAGGTTTGGAAGAGGACGCCGGGACCGGCGGTCACTTTCCACGCGCCGGGGGAGATTTCGACGAATTGGGAGAGGGGATCGGCGAGGTCGAGGAAGATTTTTTCGGGAGCCATGCGGGGGCCGAGCGAAGTGACACGGCGTCCGACGGTGAATCTCTGGCAATCGGGGAGGTTGGCCCGGGCTTCCAAGAGATTGAGGAGGGTGCTGAAGGCCTGGGCGGAGGGCAGGGTATCAAAGCGGTTATAGAACTCGTAGAAGAACCAATTGCGAAACGCGCAGGAGCGCAGGGCGAGGATACAGAATCCTCCGGAGGCGGGGACGCGGACGAAGGCCTGGCTGTCGAAGGAGGTGAAAGGGTCGGCGTTCCCGGCGATAGTCGTGAGGCGGGTGATCGAGGATTTCCGCATAAGGTTCTCCTAATTTCTATCTACCATGCAGTCGATTCGATCACAGGGGGTGGGGGTACGGAAGTGATTGAAATGATTCAGAAAATTATTCGCGAACCCGCGTGACTCGATTTCTTGAGTGGGGCGGATTGGGCTGGCGGGGGCGAAATGAATGGTGGGTGGGGGCCCGTAGGGATGCGCCGAGTTCGCGGGCGATTTACAATTGCGATGCTCCGCCCCGCAACTCCGGCGGGGTGAGAGGCGCTCTCACTCGGTGGTTTGGCGACTAGACGATCGTGTAGAACGTGAACGGGTGGCAAGCGCGTTTTGAGTAACTATTTGGGGGCGGCACAACCGGCCAGTTTCCGAGTGGCGCGTGACACGGACGAAGCTTGCGAGAGTGGGGCGTACCGCTTCCGGATGAGCCGTCTCCACGGGCATCTGGCCTTCATTTCACCGTGAGCTAGTCACGGCCTTAAGACGTTCCTCAAAAGCGATATGGTGCGGACTCGGGCCACTGCGCTAAAATGAGAAGCAGGATGAAATTCCTTGTCAGCATTTACCAGGATGAAGACGGCGTGTATATTGCCGAGTGCCCCTCGATCCCGGGTTGCGTCAGCCAAGGGCAAACTGAGGCGGAGGCGGAGTCGAACATCGCCGATGCAATCCACGAATGCCTGGCTGTCCGGGCCGATCTCGGCATGCCACCGACCGTGACCACGCGCGAAGTCGAAGTTGTCGTCTGATGCCCGCTCCTCCCACTGCTTCGACCGCGCGACGTTGTTCGCGCGTTTGAACACTCAGGGTGGGCCGTCGCGCGTCAACGTGGCAGTCACATTGTGTTGACGAAGCCGGGCGTTCCTGTGACCCTCTCGGTTCCTGATCACGCGGAGGTCGCACGTGGGACGCTCCGAGCGTTGATCGCAAAGGCAGGCTTGACCGTTGAGGAGTTTCTATCAACGGCCAAATAGGCGCCCAACCGTTACCTTCGAGTGCCCCGTCAACCGATCGGAGCCAGCCTTCCACTCCCCACAAGGGGGCCCGCTGCACTAGAGTCCGAATTTCCGAGTGGCGCGTCATACGCCCGCTGCGCTGCATCCCGTAACGCCCAGATATCCGGGTTGGCGTTTATAACGTCCAAGTGACGCGCAGGCAGTTTAGCAGTTTACTGAAAAACCCAACTTGAGCCACGGATGGACACAGATAGACACGGATAATTCGCTTGTTTTCAATCTGTGTCATCCGTGTTCATCCGTGGCTGATCCTTTTTTCAGCAGCGTGTTAGAAGTTGGGGATCTTGAGGGATCGAGGAATCTGCTCCGGATTATTCGATTATTGTGAATTCAGCGTTACTGAGCGGCTCAAGTTGAAAGAACTCTCCTATCGCTCCAGCTATTCCCACCGTGGCCGCTACTACACCCTGGTTGAGATCACGCAGTTCGATTCCCATGGACTCTGGTCGTTTCAGTCCGTGTGGTTCTCGCGCTGGGGCACGCTG
>JBGPKH010000395.1:0-8245 GCA_041485845.1 Bryobacteraceae bacterium | reverse complement strand
GTCCATGGTGGCTTGCAGGATATAGACGTCCCGTCCCATGCGCTTGCCGGCGGCGTAGGCGAGCGTGGTCTTGCCCACGCCGGGTTTGCCGAGCAGCCGCGGATTCATCGGCAAGTCCTGGTCGTGGACCACCATCCAGGCGGCCCGGCACCACCGGAAAATAGGTGAAGCGGCCCCGCTTCAGGCTGGCGAAATCGGGGAGCGGTCCGGGGTCGGGCAGCGGCCCTGGGTCGGGCAGCGGCCCTGGGTCAGGAAACGGAGGGCCGGTTTCTCCGGGCATAGCGTAAGGCCTCCTCTCCCAATACCTGGACGATGGCGATTTCCAGGGCTTCCGTTTCGTGGGTCCGTTGGGTGGCCAGGCTTTTCAGCTTGATGGCGAAGCGGGCCACGTTGATGCCGTCACGCACCGTGTAGCGCTCGTCGGCGGCGTGCGCCATCTGCAGGAAGTCCGTGACGTAGTTGAGAATACGCTCTTCGGCGAAGGGCAGGTTCTCCTTGAGAATGTGAAACTCTTCGTCGCGCTCCGGGAAATCGATGAAGATCTGGGGCTGGAGACGGGAGTGAATATACTCGGGGAGCTCGAAGGTGGAAGCGTCGTCGTTCATGGTGGCGACCATCCGGAAATGCGGATGGGCCTTGATCTTGATGCCGGTGACGATGGATTCCACGTAGCGCCGGTTGTCGAGCAGGGGAGCCAGGCTGGCCCAGCTCTTCTCGCTCATGCGGTTGCCTTCGTCGACGATGGCGATGCCGCCGCGGATCATGGCCGTAACCAGGGGAGAGGCCACGTAGCGAAGGCTGCCCTCCCCTTGGATCACGGGGGTGACCAGCAAATCTTCTGGCCGCGTGTCCATCGTGGCCTGCAGGATGTACACATCCCGCCCCATGCGCTTGCCGGCGGCGTAGGCGAGTGTGGTCTTACCCACACCCGGTTTGCCCAGCAGCCTTGGATTCATCGGCAGATCCTGGTCGTTGACTACCATCCAGGCGGCCAGCAATTGGCGCATGAGTTCATCTTGCCCGACCCACTGGACCGCAAGCTCGTCCGGATGGGCAAGGTGCAGCGTGACGCCTTCGATCTCGACGGTCATGTTCTTTCCATTATCCGGCACTGCAGGCTGCCGTGGCGGACTCGGGGCTCGCAACCGGAATCGCGGGGCCGGCATCGGGGGGGGTGGGTCGGAAACGGATCAACGGAATCGAGCGGAAGCGGGAAGCCTGGGTCGAGGGGCGGCCTCGGGAGCGCAGCCGGAAGTCAAGGGCTGACGCCGCGGCCCATCTGCCAACTGAATCGTGAGACCGGCATGGGGGGGGTGGGTCGAAAACGTAACGTGGAATCAGGCGGAAGCTGTACGATACTTGGGCCGGCGGCGGACTTGAGGCCGGGACGGGGCCATGCTCGAGGCGGGGACGGGGCCATGGCTCGAGGCGGGAACGGGGCCATGCTCGAGGCGGGAACGGGGCCATGGCTCGAGGCGGGAACGCGGCCATGGCTCGAGGCGGGAACGGGGGCCATGCTCGAGGCGGAACGGGGGCCATGCTCGAGGCGGGAACGGGGGCGCGTTGGCCGGCCCGGCGCCGGAACCACGCCGGAGATCGCTCCGGCGCGCAGCAGTCATCCGATATTGCCGATGACAATGCGATGGACCTTGAGCAGGAGGTCGACCTCCTGAAGCGGAATAGCCAGAGCCGATGCAATCTCAACCAGCGGGTCGCCGCGCCGGTGCATGCGCAGGGCCTGCGACCGTTTGCTCAGGTTCAATCCCGGTTTGGGAGGGGCGGGAATCGCGGCGGCGGACTGGCGACTCTCCGTGAGCTGCGCCGCCAGGCCATTCCATTCTCGACGCAGCGACTCCACGGCGCCGGCACATGCCGCGTGGTCCGCCCGCGCCCGTTCGGCGGCATCGCGAACCAGGCTCCTGGCGCGGAACAGCGCCACGAAACTCAAAGCTGCCGACGCCAGCACCAGGCCGCACAAGACGGCAAACGGAAAGATGAGCGGATTCACGGCCATCGCCGTACGCCAGACGAAGTCGGTGAGCGGCCTCACCGCACGCTCCGCAGCCGGTCGTTACGGCTGGCGATTTCCTGAATCCGTACGCCGTAGTTCCCCTCGACGACCACTACCTCTCCGCGGGCGATGAGGCATTGATTGACCAGTACCTCGACTTGTTCGTTGACTCCGCGGTTGAGCTCGACAATCGATCCGGTGGTCAGCTTCAAGACGTCTCGCATAGGAAGCTGCGCCTTGCCGAAAGAAATGCTGACGGGCAGATTGACTTCGAGGAGGAGATCCATGGTGCGGGAGCTGGAGATGGAAGCCGGCGAACCGCCGGTTCCCGGCTCCGGGTGGGTTGCCGGCGGGCTCTCGCGGCGCTCCGCTTCGTCCACGGGCGGCGGCGCGGAAACCGTGGCCACCAGCGTGGGGCTGAGAGCGAGGAGCAGAGGAGCCAGGGTCGTATCCGTGAATTTCAGGGAGACCGACGCCCATTCTCTCACCTCCGGATCGGGCGCGCGTTCCACACCGGCCTCGCAGGTGACCTCCCGGCCCAAAAGAGCGCCGATCGAACGGGCCATCGCGGAGAGGGACTGGCCGAGAATCTCGAACCAGGTGTTCTTCGCCTCGGCCGCTTCGACGGTCTCGAGACCGGCCGCTTTAAGGGTGAGGGTGCCGGCTTGTTCCCACGACACCCGCGGAGCGCCCACCCAGATCGCCATGGCGGGCGACAATTGGAGCGGCTGTTCCCACCACAGCATCTCCGTCTCGGGGCTCGAGCCAGTGGCCGCAGCGACTTCCGTGAGCGGTCCGCTTACCGCCTGCCAGGCGACCGCCGGCCGTTGGTCGGTCATGGATTCGAGGACCTGTTCCAGGCTTTCTCCCCACTGATCGAGGAGCAGCTTCACATTCTCCGCGGCATCCAGCCGTGCTTGACCTTGGTGTTCGTCCATGCTCATGCCGTTAATATGCCTCGCGAAGCCGGCCATTGGTAGGCCAGGTGGCTCCGTAACCTCAGAATGGCCTGCGATTTCAATTGCGAGATGCGGGACTCGTGCAGGTTGACGACCTGGGCGATCTCCCGCAGCGTCAATTCTTCCCGGTAGTAGAGGCTGAGCACGGTGCGCTCGATCGCGGGAATCCCGTCAATCCCTTCGGCCAGCAACCGCTCCAGCTCGGACCTCTCCAGGATCGTGGATGGGAGGTTGTCGTGCTCATCGGGCAGGTAGTGCAACAGGTCTCTCCCTTGCTCGCCACCGGCATACTCCAGGCTGGCGATGTTCAGCCCGCGGATTTCCACCAGCCACTGGTGATACTCGTCAATCGATACTTCGAGCACCGCGGCGATCTCTTCTTCGCTGGGCAGCCGCTGGAGCTTCTGCTCCGCGGAGGCGATGGCCGCCTCGATCTGCTTGGCCTTGCGGCGTTTTTGCCGCGGCGCCCAATCCAGGCCCCTCAGACTGTCCAGAATGGCCCCGCGGATCTTGTATTCCGCATAGGTCTTGAGCTTGACATTGTGGCCCGGGTCGAAGTTATCGATGGCCGAAATCAAACCGATGACCCCGGTCGACACCAGGTCTTCCAGGCTGATATTCTCCGGCAGCCGTTCATGGATCCGCCGGGCAATCAACCGCACCTGCGGCAGGTGTTCCAGGATGAGCCTCTCCCGCTCATCGTCGCTAATCACTTCCGACACCGCGTACGAGTACATATGCTTCCGACATAACTTCGCGTTCCCTAAGCCGCGCTCAACGCATGGCCGGGCTGCCCGGTGAGGATCAGATCCACGAGACCGGTTCGGCTGGCAGCCTGCAGGTCTTCCGGAATGCGTTGTCCGTTGGTAAAGAAAGACAACGGCTTGCCCGTGCGGGCGGCTTCGTTGAAGATGGGTCCGAAGGAACCGGTTTCATCGAGCTTGGTAAACAGCAGGCGCTGCGGGCCGAAGATCTCGAAAGAATCGACCACTCGCGATAGATCGGCAGATTTCATGGAGGACGGCAGGACCAGTTGCGTATCGATATCGGTTCTCGCCGCCAGAAACCGCGCCAGCCCCGCGGCGCTGTCCATGTCTCCAGATGCCAAGCCGGGGGTGTCGATGAAGATCAGTTCCTTGCCCCGGTTCTCCTCGATGGCCTGCGCCAGCGCGGTGACGGTCTCGAGCAATTGAAAGCCGACACCGAGGATGGCCGCGTAGGAGCGCAATTGTTCGGCTGCCGCAACCCGATAGGTATCCATGGAAAGCAACAGGACGGGCCTGCGGCTGGCAAGCCCGTAATTCACCGCCAGTTTCACCAGCGTGGTGGTCTTACCGGCGCCGGGAGGCCCGACCAGGGCCGCGATCCGGGTTTGCGAGGCGTTCCTGCCCAGCATGGGCTGCACCGAAAAACGAGATTCCATCTCTTCGACCAGGGCACGCTGGAATGCGCCCGGATCCGCTCCCGGCGCAGCCTTTTTGCCGGCCGGCCGGGAATCCGACAGCCGCGCCTCGGCCGATTGCACGATCTCGCGAGCCAGTTCCGGTGAGACTTCGCCGCCCGCCAGTACCGCGTAAGCATCGGAGAGATCCGGAGATGCCCCAGCCAGCGCCGCGGACGCGAAGACCGAACGGGTGAGCGCCCGCCGCATCCCCGCGAGTTCTTTCTTGAGATCCGCCACATCTTTCGACAGCCGGTCGCCCAACGGCGGTTGAGCTGACGGGAAAGACGACGCGGCGGAGGGCCCCGGCAAATCATCCATGGCGGGGGCGCCGGTGCCCGTGGCGAAGACCACCTCGTACTCGCCCAGGTGCCGGGCTTCGGGCGGCGCCTTGCGGCTGTTCAGCAGCATGGCGTCGGCGCCCAGTTCCCGGCTGGCCATCACCATGGCATCTTCCACCGTGTGCGAAAAATAGGACTTGATCTTCATCGAATCCGGCCTCCCGGCTTCACCCGAGGGATGGTGCTCCGTCTCCCGTGTGTTTAATCGTCAGGCGCGGCGGTTTCCTGTATACCCGGCTCATTGAATATTGCCCAGCGACTGCACCCGCAACCCGGGCGGCACTTCGTTGTGCGCCAGGAAGAACAGGTTCGGCAGGGCGGGTTCGGCGATCTGCCGCAGGAAATAGCGGGCTCCGGACGAAGTAATCGCCACCAGCGGGGTCTCCGGCGTGGCGATGCGCCCGGAGATCCGGTTCAGGATTTCGCGAATGGTCTGCGGCGACAAGGTGAGATGGCTCGACTGCTCGCCGTGCTCGACTGCGGACTCGACGGTCTGCTCGATGGCCGGCGCCAGGAACCAGGCCGCCAGGTCGCCGGAGCGGTTCAGGTAGGGCTTCACCACTGTGCGGCGAATGGCCTGGCGGACGTACTCGGTCAGCAGAACCGGGTTGCGGGTGGCGGTGGCGGCCTCTCCCAGCGCTTCCAGAATGGATACCGCGTCGCGAATGGAAACCCGCTCGCGCAACAGGTTTTGCAGCACGCGTTGCACCGCGGCCAGGGGCAGAAGTTTGGGCACCAGGTCTTCCACCACCTTGGGGTGCTCCACGCTCACGCGGTCCAGCAGCCGCTTGGCATCCTGGCGCGAGAACAGTTCGTGGGCATGGCGCCGGATGAGCTCGGAAAGGTGCGTGCCCAGCACGCTCACGCTATCCACCACCGTGTAGCCGGCGTTTCGCGCCAGCTCCGCCCGTTCGCCGGGAATCCACAGCGCGTTCATGCCGAAGGCCGGCTCGCGCGTGGCCTGGCCCTCCAGCGCCCGCTCGCCGTGTCCCATGGGAATGGCCAGTTCGCAGCCCTGCGGCAGGTCGTAGCGCGCAATCTCCGCGCCTTTTAGCGAGATCACGTATTCGCGGCTGCGCAGGGACAGATTGTCGGTCACCCGGACCGGCGGCAGCAGATAGCCGAGGTCGGCCGCCAATTGCCTCCGGATGGTCGAAATGCGCCGCAACAGCGGCGACTCCTGGGCCCCTTCCACCAACCCCACCAATCCCAATCCAACCTCGATGGCCAGCGGCTCGACGCGCATCAGCGCTTCCACGTTTTCCTTGGGAGCCGCCGGTTTGCTCTCCACCGGGGCCACGCGGGCGGTTTCCTTGCGCCGCATCTTCCACCCCGCGGCTCCCGCCCCGCCGCCCAGCAGCAGGAAGGGCAGCTTGGGCATGCCGGGAATCACCGCCAGCGCCAACAGGACGCCGCCCGCCAGCAGCAGCGGCTGCGAATTGCTCAGAATCTGGCGGTGAAATTCGGCGCCCAGCCGGGCGTCCGAGCTGGCGCGAGTCACGATGAGGCCGCCCGAAATCGAAATCATCAGCGCCGGAATCACGGTGACCAGGCCGTCGCCGATGGTCAGCACGGTATAGGTTTCGAGGGCCTTCTGAAAGTCCATCCCGTGCTGCAGAACGCCGATGAGAAACCCGGCCACGATGTTGATTGCGGTGATCAGGATGGCGGCGACGGCATCCCGCTGCGTAAAGCGCGACGCGCCGTCCATGGCGCCGTAAAACTCGGCTTCGGTGGCGAGCTGCTTGCGGCGCCTTTTGGCCTCGCCCTCGTCGATCAGGCCCCCGTTCAAATCGGAATCGATGGACATCTGCTTGCCCGGGAGGGCATCCAGGGTGAAACGCGCCGTGACTTCGGAAATACGCACCGCGCCGTGGTTGATCACCACGTACTGAATGGCGATCAGCACCAGGAAGATCACCGCGCCGATCACGTAATTGCCGCCCACTACGAAGCTGCCGAACGCGCCGATGACTTCTCCCGCGGCCGAAGTGCCGGTGTTGCCGTCGAGCAGGATCAGCCGGGAAGAGGAGATATTCAAGGCGAGACGGAACAGCGTCAGGAGGAGCAGCGCCGTGGGAAACGAGGTGAACTCGACCGGCCGCACCAGGTACAGCGACACCATGAGTACGATGACCGAGACCAGAATGTCGGTGACGATCAGAAGGTCCAGCACGAAGCCGGGAAGAGGGGTGATCAGCGCGATGACGATCCCCAAAACGGCGATCGGCACGGCCATCTCGCGCAGCATGCCGAGCGGCAGCGCCTCGGTCCACCGGGAACCGGCGGGCGCGCCGCCTTTCTCGAGCAGCGTCGCGTCAGGCGCGGTGAGTGTCTTGGCGGGCGTCATGGTTCTAGCCTGGGAGCCTCCCGTTCATGAGCTTGAAAATGTAAGCCAGAATCTCGGCTACGGCGCGATAAAGGTGCGGCGGAATCTCCTGGCCGACCTCGACCATCTTGTAGAGCGCCTGCGCCAGCGGCGGGTTCTCGATGATGGGAACCTGGTGTTCGACGGCCTTCTGGCGGATGCGCTGCGCCACGTAATTCTTGCCCTTGGCGACCACCAGGGGAGCGGCCATGCTCTCCATCTGGTAGCGGATGGCCACGGCGAAGTGCGTGGGATTGACGATCACCGCGGTCGCGGTGGGCACTTCCTTCATCATCTGGCGCCGCGCGCGGTCGCGCTGCAGCCGGCGAATCCGCCCTTTCATTTGCGGATTGCCTTCCATCTCCTTCATCTCTTCCTTGATTTCCTGCTTGCTCATGCGCAGGTCCTTCCGGTGGCGCCGCAACTGGCGGAAGAGATCCACCGCCCCGAAGACCAGGAACACGCCCGCGGCCTTCCAGCACAGCTCCATCAGCGACGCGCTCATGAAGGCGCTCCCGCTCGCGACGCTCTGCAGCGGGAGAGCCAGAAAGCCATCCAGCTTGTCGCGCGCGATGGCGTAGACGGCCCACAGAAACAGCGGGAGCAGCACTACGGCCTGTACCAGGGACGGCAGATTCTGACGGGGGAGCTCCCGCAGTCTGGAGATGGGATTCAGGCGCTTCAGGTCGGGCGCCAGCTTCTTGAGACTCAGTCCGAACCGCGTGGTGCTCAGCCGGACCGCCAGGGTGAACGCGGCCACCGCCACACCGCCCAGCGCCAGCGGCAGGAAATGCTTCCAGAAGAGCTGCCAGGCGAGGTGCACCAGATCCTCGGCGCGCAGGTCGCGGGAAAAGGCGCGGGTGAACAGGGAGCGCGTGGTCTCGCGGAGCCCGGCGAGCCAGCGCCCGCCCCCGATCCCCAGGAGCGCGAGGAAGACCATGAATTGCAGGGCCGCGACAAATTCCTTGGCGGATGCATACTGCCCTTCCTTGCGGGCCTTTTCGAGGCGCCGTTCGGTGGGCTTCTCGGTTTGCGCGGATCGGTCGGCCATGGCGTGTCACGTCACTTCCCCAACAGTTGGCGCGCGCCCAGCAGTTGGTGCATGACGGTCCACGCCTGCCCGCT
>JBGPKH010000394.1:0-8252 GCA_041485845.1 Bryobacteraceae bacterium | reverse complement strand
GGTCAATGTGTCCGGGGTCGGCTCCACGCTCGGCATCACCACCCTCGAGTTCGAGCCCGGTTGTGTGGCCGACCTCAAGCGCGCCCTCGAGACGATCGCGCCTTCCACTACCGACTATGCGCACAACGCCCGGTGGGGCGACGAAAACGGGTACTCTCATCTTCGCAGCGCGCTGATCGGCACTGCCAAGAGTTTCCCCGTGACCAGCGGGAAGATTCGCATCGGTGCCTGGCAGCAGATTGTTTTTTGCGATTTCGACGACGGCCCGCGCGATCGGCAGATTGTGGTGACGGTGTCCGGGGAGTGACTATGTGGACGCGGGGGGCGGCGGAGGTTCGCCCATCCACAGACGTTGTTCAATCGCGATCACGCGCTGCTCCAGGTTGTTGATCCGCAGCTCGGAACTGGCATTGACGTTGGAAACGTCGGCGCTCATCTTGCGGAACTTCACTTCGGCTTGCTCCTGATACCCGAAGAAGGCCTTCAGAAGCTTGGTCTCCATCCCCGTGAGACGCTCGTCGACGTACTCTTTCAAGCGGGTCTCCAAATCGGCAATCCGCTCGTCCACAGACGCTTTCAAGCGGGATTCCAGATCGGCAAGCCGCTCGTCCACGTACGCTTTCAAGCGGGATTCCAGATCGGCAAGCCGCTCGTCCACGTACGCTTTCAGCGTAGACTCCAGACTATCCAACCTCGTCTCCGTTTCCGCGAGACGAGCCATGAGGCGGGACTCCATCCCTCCCAGCAATTCCACGAACTCACTGCGTGTCAAACCGTCCATTCAGCCCTCATTATATCAGCGCCCCGCTTCTCTCACGTACCTCGCGATCTGCTCCGCCGTCGCAAACCACACCCCGGGCTTCGACTTGATATACGCGATCAGCGCGTCCAGATGACGCATCGGCGCGCGGTGCCCCGTCACATGCGGATGCAGAGTCAGCACCAGCATGGTGCCCTGCGCATACGCTCCGTCGAACTCGTCCCTGTACAACTGGAACAACAGCTCCGGTGAGGGCATCGTCCCCCCGCGACCCAGGTAGGGCGTCTCGGTCAGCGTCCAATCGATGGCCAGTTCCACCATCCCGGTGTCCTCGCCGTTCGACATCAGCTCGTAAGGCTCGTCCATCGCCTGCAGGCTACTGTCATAAAGAAAACCCGCCTTCCGAATGAGCGGGAGCGTGCGCTCGCTGAAGGCCCACGACGGCGCCCGATACCCCACCGGCCGTTTCCCCGTCGCCTTCGTCAGATACTCGATCGCCTGGTTCAACAGCCGCTCCTCTTCAGCCGCCGTAACGCCTGGCAGAAACTCGTGGATCCATCCGTGTACGCCGATTTCGTGGCGCCCGCGCTTCAGGATCGCCGGTATCTGCTCGGGATGCAGCACCGCGCTCACCGCCGGAATGAAGAACGAAGCCGGAAGTTGATACTTGTCGAGCAGTTCCAATATGCGCGGCAGCCCCGTCTCGGCCCCGAAATCCGCCGCCGAGAGCGTGGTCGGCGAGGTCTCTCCGCGCGCCAGCAAGTACGATTCGTTATCCACGTCGAAGCTCAGACACAACGCCATCCGCGCGTTGTTCGGCCACGTCCGCGGAGTGAGCTTCCGCCCCACGCGCGCCGGCGCCACCGCCTGGCGAAGTTGCTCCTCGGTCCACTTCGTCCCGGGCTATCCGCCCCCGCCTTGCTGGGCCCACGCCACCCCGCACAGGCTCATCGCCAGCACCACCTTCATCACTGACCTCCTCCCATCAGCCGATTGACTTCCGCGTGGCTGATGACGCCCTCGGTGAACGCCGTATGCGTCCCGCTCCGCTTCAGTTCCTGCGCCACCTGCCGGGTCAGGCTCAACGCCGCGCGCATCGGTCCCGATCCGCTGCTCACGCGCGCCACTCCCAACCGTTCGAGTTCCGCCGCCGGCGGCACCCCAGCCAAGGCCAGAATGTTGACTGGGCCGCGCACCGCACGCGCCAGTCTGCCGATCGTCCCGGCATCCCGCACACCCGGCACGAATAGACAATCGGCCCCCGCCTCGCGATACAGATTCGCGCGCCGCACGGCCTCGTCGAACCAGTTCTCGGCAGGTCCGGCCTGAAGCAGATACACGTCGGTGCGCGCGTTGATGACCAGCGGCACGGCCGCATCTTCGGCCACACGCCGCATCGCCCGGATCCTCTCCGCCTGCACCCCGGCATCCAGCATCCGGCCGTCATGCTTGTCCTCGAAGTTGAGCCCGACCGCACCGGCTGCCAGCACTCCCTTCGCCGTAGCCTCGGCATCGGCCATCTCGGCGCCGTAGGCCCCCTCCATGTCCGCGGTCACCGGAATCGCCACCGCACGGGCAATCCTCCGCACCGCCCCCAGCATTTCCTCACGCCCGATCACCTCGCCATCGGGATATCCGAAGGAAGCCGCTATTCCCGAGCTGGTCGTCCCCAGCGCCGCGAAACCCGCCTGCTCGAAAATGCGCGGCTCGCCGCATCCCAGGCGTTGAGCAGCACCAGGATCCCCGGCCCCTGGTGCATCTGGCGGAAGCGCGAAGCCTTGGCGGCTAGACCGATCTCTATTCTCAACCCTTACCATGGAAATATGCCAGACGATAAGGCCCTACGAGACCAACTCATCGAACTGATCAAAAGCGGACACGCCCACGTCACCTTCGACCAGGCTGTCAAGGACATTCCCCTCGACCGCACCGGCATCCGCCCCGCTGGAGCGCCGCACTCGGCCTGGGAACTGCTGGAGCACATGCGCATCGCGCAGAACGACATCCTCCGCTTCAGCCAGTCCGCGGACCACGGGTCCCCGGACTTTCCCGACGGCTACTGGCCCAAATCCGCAGCGCCAAAAAGCCCCGGCGAGTGGAACGAATCGGTGCGCGCCTTCCGCGAAGATCGGGCGGCCTTCGAGGCGCTCCTCCGCGACCCCGCCCGGGACCTGTACGAAAAGTTTCCCTGGGGCGATGGCCAGACGCTCCTCCGCGAGGCGCTCCTGATCGCCGACCACAACGCCTACCACCTCGGCCAACTGCTGCTCGTCCGCCGCCTGGTCCTTACCGAGCCGCGACCGTGAGGCTCCGTGAGGAAGCGGTCGAAGTCTCCCACCATGCTGCATGATATGATGGCGAATGCGCTCGGAAAGCATGCCGCGCCATGAGGACCTTAACCGTTCTGGGATCGACCGGATCGATCGGAACCAATACGCTCGATGTGGTGCGGCGCAACCGCCACCAGTACCAGGTGTATGCCCTCGCCGCCGGCCAGAACGTGGACACTCTCCTTTCCCAAATCCTGGAATTTCGCCCCAAGGCTGTAGTTCTCGCAACTTCTGCCGCGTTGGACCGTCTATCCAGTAGGCTTGCGGCCAGCGGGGTGCCGCGGGCGGAATGGCCCGAACTGTTGTGGGGTGATGCAGCACGCATTCAGGTAGCCACCGCGACCGAAATCGATACCGTGATTTCGGCGATTGTCGGCGTGGCCGGCCTGGAGGCAACCTATGAGGCCATCCGGCGCGGGAAACGTGTCGGCCTGGCCAACAAGGAAGTGCTGGTGTCCGGCGGCAAGCTGGTGATGGAAGCGGTTCGGCGGTACGGGGCTGAGTTAGTGCCGGTAGATAGCGAACATAACGGGGCGCACCAATGCCTGCGCGCGGGCAACCGCAAAGAGGTCGCGAGGCTTATCCTCACCGCCTCCGGCGGCCCCTTCCGCAACACCTCCAAAGAGGCCCTGGCCTCCGTGACCCCGCAGCAGGCGCTCAACCACCCGACCTGGCGCATGGGCAATCGCATCACCATCGATAGCGCCACCCTCATGAACAAGGGCTTCGAGGTCATCGAAGCCTGCTGGCTGTTCGATTTCGTCCCCTCGCAGGTGGATGTGGTGATTCATCCACAATCCACCGTGCATGCCATGATCGAATACTCCGATGGCAGCGTGCTTGCCCAGATTTCCGCGACGGATATGCGCATGCCTATCCAATATGCGCTGACCTACCCCGACCGGTGCGCGGCGCCGGTGCCAAAGATCGACTGGGCCGAGGCCCGCAAATGGGAATTCTTCCCCCCCGATTTCGACAAGTTCCCCCTGCTCCGGCTGGCCTGCCAGTGCCAGGAAGCGGGCGGAGCAGCCACCTGTACACTGAACGCTGCCGACGAGATCGCCGTCGAAGCTTTCTTGCAGGGCATCATCGGCTTTACGTGCATCTACGAAATTGTCTCCGAGACCCTCGCGAAGATGCCGTCCCAAAATCCCGAGACGATTGGCGATATCCTGGAGATAGACCGCGAGTCGCGCGACCTGGCCCGGGAACTGGTCACGGCGCGCGCGGCGGGGACCGTAACGGTTTAAATTCATATGCTCGTTTTTATTGAAAATACTCTGTGGCTGCTCGTTCTCATCGGGGTGATGATCAACATTCACGAGTTGGGCCACTTCTGGGCCGCCCGGTATTTCGACGTGAGAGTCGAGGCCTTCAGCTTCGGGTTCGGTAAGCGCCTGTTCGGCTTCCGCCGCGGTGAGACCGACTACCGGTTCTCGCTCATTCCACTCGGCGGATATGTCAAAATGGCCGGTGAGCAGCTTAGCGAAGAGGCCGTCAGCGACCCGCGCAGCGTCCTGGCCAAGCCCCGCTGGCAGCGTCTCATCATCGCCTTCGCCGGACCGTTCATGAACGTCGTCCTCGCCGTCGGAGTCCTCACCGGACTCTACATGGTCAAGTACCAGCGCATCTCCGATGCCGACATGGACCCCGTGATCGGTCACGTCGCCGCCGATTCCCCAGCCGCCAAAGCCGGACTCCAGGAGGGCGATCGCATCGTCAAGATCGAGGGCAAGGTGAAGCCCGACTGGGACGACGTCATGATGAAGGAAGCGGAAGGCGCCTTCCGTACCCTGCACCTCACCATTGAGCGCAACGGCAAGCGCTTCGATACCACCGTGACCCCTATTCTGAGCGAGAAGATCGGCGCCGGATACGCCGGCTGGGATGAGCGCGGTGAAATTCAGTTGGTCGAGGTCGAGCCAGGATTTCCCGCCGAAAAGGCCGGACTCAAGAAGGGCGATATCATCCTCACGGTGAACGGACAGCCGATCCACTCCGCGGGTAAGCTTCAGGAACTCACCAAGGCCAGCGGCGGCAAACCCGTGGAAATCGAATACCAGCGCAACGGGCAGAATCATGTGGTCGGCGTCCAGCCTGTCTTCTACAAGAGCGACGGACAGTCACGCTGGTTCATCGGAGTCGGTCCGCAACCCAAGGTCACCGTCATCACCACGCGCCTGTCGCTTCCCGACGCCTTCCGCGAATCGCTGAACCAGAATGCCAAGAGCGCCCTGATGATCGTCGAGGTCCTCAAGGGCGTTATCGAGCGGCGTATGTCCACCAAGAACCTGGCCGGGCCCATCGGCATCGCCCAGATGTCCGGCGCAGCCGCGCGCGAAGGCCCCTCCACCTTCTTCATGCTGATGGCCATGATCAGCCTCAATCTGGCGATCGTGAACCTGTTGCCCATCCCCATTATGGACGGCGGCGTCATCCTCATGCTGCTGGTCGAGATGACCATGCAACGAGACTTGAGCCTCAACGTCAAGGAAGCCATGTTCAAGGTCGGGTTCGTTTGCATCATGCTGCTGGTGGCCTTCGCCATTTACAACGACATCTCCCGCATCCTCCCCGCCGGCTAGCTCCGGGGCCACATTGGAGGCCCTGGCGGGACTCGAACCCGCATCGTCCATTTACCGTTTCCGATTTAGAAGACCGGACGGATACAGGGCCGTGGAGCCCCTGGCCGGAGTCGAACCGGCCACCTCTCCGTTAGGATCGGAGCGCTCTGTCCGGATGAGCTACAGGGGCTGGTGGGCGCGTCGCCAGGCCGGGCATCCCGGAAACTGCAACATGCGCTTCTGGTGGGAGCGGTCGGGCTCGAACCGACCCTGGCCGGATTAAAAGTCCGGTGCCTCGCCACCTAGGCATCGCTCCCGGAAATGGTGCCCCGCCCGTGAATCGAACACGACTGTGTCGGTTTGTAGGACCGATCCACGCGGCCAGCGTGGCTGCGGGGCTTGGTGGCTCTCCCTGGAGTCGAACCAGGTGCCTGAGCGTTATGAGCGCCCTGCTCTACCCGAGTGAGCTAGAGAGCCGCGAACTGGCTGTGGGGCCGGGACTCGAACCCGGATATGACCTGATTAACAGTCAGGCGCATTACCAGTTTTGCTACCCCACAATATCTGGTGGGCCCGGAGAGAATCGAACTCTCGAAGTCCTGCTTAAGAGGCAGGTGCCCGGCCAGCGTGAGCAACGGACCCGAAGCTTGGTAGCGCAGGTGGGAATTGAACCCACTCTCACCTCTTTGAAAGAGAGGGCACTCGTCCGGTCGTGCTCTGCGCCATGGCGTCGTAGGCGGGAATTGAACCCACTATCGCCTGATTGAGAATCAGGGCACTCGACCGGTCGTGCTCTACGACTCGAACTTTGGCGCGGCGGACGAGAATTGAACTCGCCTTGTCCCGATCGACAATCGGGTGCCTTCCCGCTCGGCCACCGCCGCGAAGACTTCGTCATGGGTATCAGGCCAATCATACGCATCCTGCCGCTACATCGCCACACCCTTTCGGTTAGCAGTACCCATGACAACCTGGTGACCGTGGCTGGATTCTAACCAGCGGCTTCCGCCTTCGGAGGACGGCACTCTGTACGCTGAGTTACACGGTCGAATCGTGCGCCCGCGGGGATTTGAACCCCGAGTCTCCCGGTTCGTAGCCGGGTGTCCTGGTCCGTTGAACGACGGGCGCGCGAAACCTGGTAGCCGGGGATGGACTCGAACCATCGGCATCCACTTTCAGAGAGTGGCGTCCTGCCACTGAACGACCCGGCTATGGATGGGAGGGAGTGAGTCGAACACTCAAAGCCAGCTTCAAAGACTGGCGGCTTGCCGTTAACCGACCTCCCAACAAATTGGGGTGACCGGAGAGAATTGAACTCTCGTGGAGCGATCCACAGTCGCACGCCTGAACCACTCGGCCACGGTCACGCTGGCGCCGCCGTCACGAATCGAACGTGAGTTGCTGGCTTTTCAGGCCAGTGCCTGACCTCTCGGCCACAACGGCAAACCTGGTGGAGGACCAGGGAATTGAACCCTGCTGACTGTCCTGCTTGCAAGGCAGGCGACCACCCCATGCAGTCCCGTCCCCCTGACCTGGAATGTGGCGCTGCCGGGCGCCTGCTCGGGTCCATGAGAGGACTCTAGCCGGTCCAGTTACCCAGCATGCAACCCGGCGTGAGATGGAACGCCACGAACTTAACTTGGTAGCGGGGGACGGAATTGAACCGTCGTCCGCGAGTTTATGAGGCTCGCCGTCTGCCGTTGACTGTACCCCGCAACAAAAACCTGGTGCGAGAGGTTGGAATCGAACCAACAACCGCGCGGTTATCAGCCGCGTGCTCCACCGGTCGAGCTGCTCTCGCATGGGGCCGCCGGTGAGAATTGAACTCACGATTTCATCCTTACCAAGGATGTGCCTTACCCGTCTTGGCCACAGCGGCGAAATGGGGCTGGGAAGGGTACTTGAAACCCTACGCTCCTCGTTACGAATGAGGGCTCTGCCGCTTGAGCTATCCCAGCGCTTTTGGGACCGGAGGAGACACTCGAAGTCCCATGCCTTCGCTTTACAAAAGCGGCGCTCTACCTCTTAAGCTACTCCGGCGCAAAACTGGTGCGGGGTACGGGACTCGAACCCGTGTCGATGACATGGCAAGCCACCATCCTGGCCGCTAGACGAACCCAGCACTGGAGCGGGACACGGGGATTCCGGAGGCGCCCGGCCGTCCCCGCTTACTAACTTGTGCCTTCAATTGTCAAAGAGCTCACATAACTTGGTCGGGGCGGGAGGATTTGAACCCCCGATTTTCTGCGCCCAAGGCAGACGGCTCACCAGGCTTGCCTACACCCCGTAAAAAGCGAAACGGCCCGAATCCTTTCCAGGACCGGGCCGTTGTTGAAATCCGTAAGTGCGTGATTCCTAAACGGTAGAGCCCTCCTGGCGCGGATCGGTATTGCCGATGACTCTCGTCGCCGCCATTGGTTCTGTCCCGAAATGGAATCCTTGTTTCATCGAAGTTACAGTATGACTCACTTATAATCTGGAAGTCAAGAGTAAAAGTGAGTGAAGTGGCGGAGGGTAGGAGATTCGAACTCCCATGCCCTTTCGGTGCGGCGGTTTTCGGGACCGCTGGGCTACCAGGTTGCCCATACCCTCCGCATG
>JBGPKH010000393.1:0-8274 GCA_041485845.1 Bryobacteraceae bacterium | reverse complement strand
GACGAGGCCTTTTCCTTCCACAACACCAGCGAACCTCACAGCGCGATGCTTGGCTCTGCGAATGAAGTCCAACGATTCCGGCGGAGCGGTGATTGGTACTCTCTCCCCCGCCCGAACCCGATAGCTGCTGATGTTCATTGCGAGTGGGCGTTCCCGGCGGGTACCCGGCATTACCTGCGGTCCGGCGGTATGGGACTGCGCGAATGCACCGACCGCAGCGGAAAGCAACAGCGTAACGGACGCCAAGAGGTTCAGTTGCGCGCGGTTGAACATCAGCGGTTTCATTTTCGTTCGAAGACGGCGCTTCCCCGAAGATCAACGTGTCCGTCCTCGGGGGTCACCTCGAAACCGACCATAGAGGGTCACTTCAAAACCGACCAACGGACATCACCCTGGACAAGAATATGTTTTACCTCGCCGGCTGCTGTTGTGGCAACCCCCGTTTTGATCCAGTCCGGTCCGATAGCGGTTTCGGATTGGAGTGCCTGGCGGTGTAGTCCATCTGCAGAACCTGGTTCCAATCGTCCCCTTCCTGCAGCGGAAGGTGAATCTTGAAAGTTAGGTCCGTCCTTCCCGTCTTGGCAGCCATGCTGACCACCGCCGCGCGGACCGCCTCCACCAGCATGCGCCCCGCTTCATCGGCATCGAACCCCGCCACGATTGCGGAACCCTCTGGCAGCCTGGCGATGGTCGCCTGGACCAAACCCGGCTGCTTGGAATTCGGTTTGCCTCCCAAGCTGGCATAGCGGGTTTGGTCCTCGCCATCCGGGAACAGCGCGGCATGGGACAGCGCGTCAATGGCGCTTTCGGCCAGGACCAGACGCCTGTCATTCGCTCCCGCATGCGAGAACCACAGGCCCTTTTCACCCCCGGCGGCGAAGCCGGTGAATCGCTGGTTCTTGATCTCGTATCCGCACAGGCCCGCGGCGTCGAAATGCGGAAACACGGCATTGCCGCGGCTGTCGGTTCGCACCCGGCCTCGAAACCGCGGCGAGCCGAGCAGGGTCGCCAAGGGTGGCAAGAAATCGATTTCAGGGTCATCTTGCATTGGAAACGAACTCCGTTTCAGGATCATCTTGCATTGGATAATTCTCACCTGCCCCCCACTCCCAATTGGTGGTAAATTGAAACCGTCCGAATGAGGGGACCGTTATGCGGAAGCTCTGCCTTCTCGGGGTACTTTGCTGCGCCGCGCTCCGGGCGCAAAGCGGGGATGGCGATAAGCTGGCGCCATACTACCCCACGCCCGAGGCCATCGTGGAGAAGATGCTCCGGCTGGGCGGCTTGAAGGCCGGCGAGAAGATGTTCGACCTGGGGTCGGGCGATGGACGCATCGTTATCATGGCTGCGCAGAAGTTCCACGCCGAGGCCGTGGGCGTGGAATTGGACAAGGATCTCTGCAAGCAAAGCCTCGCCAGAATCCAGAAACTCGGCCTCGACAAGAACGCCCACATTCTCAACGGCGATCTCCTCAAGCAAAACTACGGCTCCGCCGATCTCGTGACCGTATATCTGCTGCCGGAATCCATCGACAACAAAGTACAGCCGATCCTCGACAAGCAGTTGAAGAAGGGCGCCCGCATCGTGGCCCACGATTTCGAATTCAAGAACTGGACACCTGAGAAGGTGGAGAATATCGCCGACGACGGCGAGGGCCGCAGCCACACCCTTTACCTGTATCGAAAGTAAGCTCGTGAAGCTCTGGGCGAATTTTCTCTGGCCGCGATCGATTACCTGGGTGAGGGCGGTGCTGGCCGCTGCCGCCTTTGGGCTGAGCTACCTGTACCTTCTCAACGCGTCGGTTCTGATCCAAGCCGTGTTGGTGCTGTTCCTGGCCTATAGCATCTTACTGGCTATACGCGGCAAGGGGCTCAGCGGCCTGCTGGGTCTGCTGGCCCTTTTCGGCGACACCGTCTACTTCCTGATCCTGGCGAGCTATGGAACCGAGCATCTGCTGTGGCTGGCTTCCCTTTTCTACCTTTACCTGATGATGGAGGCGCTGGTGTTCTACACCGCGGTGCAACTGGCGGTGGTGGCCGGCGTCTGCGCCGTCTTCTGCGTCCTGCTCCCCAATTCATCAGTCCGGCTTCTGGCCCCGACGGTCGTGGTGGCTGGCGCCGTAGCCTGGGCGTTCGCGGCCACCAGCCAGCGCCAGGCAGCGAAGATCGACGGCTTGAACGACAAGCTGAAGGAGGCGCAGAAGGCCGCGGAAAAGGCTCGCGATCTGGAGCGCCAGCGCATCGCCTCGGACTTTCACGACGGTCCGCTGCAGAGCTTCATCAGCCTGCAAATGCGCCTGGAGATTCTGCGCAAGCTTTTGGATCGCGACTATAACGCCGGCCTGGAGGATCTCAAGCAATTGCAGGCGCTGGCGCAGTCCCAGATCCGCGACCTCCGCGCCTTCCTGCACAGCATGCGGCCGGTGGACGTGGATGGCAACAACCTGGTGGCCACGGCCCGCCGCACGGCCGAAACCTTCCAGAAGGAGAGCGGCATTCCGGTGACGTTCCTGGGCGCCAATACTCCCGTGGGGCTGCCGCAGGAAATGACCTCCGAGGTGCTCCAGATGCTGCGCGAAGCGTTGCACAACGTGCAGAAGCACTCCGCCGCCACGCGGGTGGCCGTGACCCTGGAGAAGACCGACCGCGGGCTCGAGATTTCGGTGGACGACAACGGCCATGGATTCAATTTCGCCGGAACGTACACGCTGGAAGAGCTGGAGCTGCTGCGGCTCGGCCCCGCCAGTCTCAAACGGCGAGCCCGGTCCCTGAACGCGGACCTGATCGTGGAGTCGCGGCCAGGCCGCGGTGCGGGTCTGAAGTTCCGCATCCCACTGCAATGAGGTTGGTCCCCCGCCGCTCAGGTCCTGCCGTAAGAAACCATTTGAGCCACAAATGAACACGAATGAACACAAATCAGGTTTTCATTCGTGTTCATTTGTGTTCATTTGTGGCCTGATCTTTCTGCTCACCTCTTGCGGACGCTACGCCGAGTTCACTTTGCCGCGGCTTACCGGCGGCGACACCGATCTCACCTACCAGTTCCAGCCTCAGCAGCAACCCGTGATTACGCGCGGTGACGGATGGGAGTCCAGGGACGTCCTCAACCCCTCGGTGACGCGCCGCGGCGCCGGCGCCCTGCTCAATCTCTACTCCGGCTACGACGGCCACACCTGGCGCACGGGCCTGGCCACATCCGCCGACGGCGTCGGATGGGAGAAGCACGGCGTCATCCTGTCGCCCGACCCGCAAACCTGGGAAAGCTCCTACATCGCCGCCAACGGTTCGGCGCTGCCTTGCGGTGACGAGATCTGCTACTGGTACGAGGCCGGTCCCAGGGAGAGGCTGCGCGTGGGGCTGGCCCGTTCGTCCGACGGCCGAACGTGGCGGAAGGAACCGAAACCGGTGCTGGAGACCGGCCCCTACGCGAGTTGGGACGAGTACGACGTGGCCGATCCCTACGTGATTCGCATCGAGCCCTATTTCTACCTGTACTACCTGGGGCAAGACCGCGCCCGGCGCCAGCGACTCGGTGTGGCCCGCTCGAAGGATGGGCTCCACTGGGAGAAGCTCCGCTCCAACCCGGTCCTGGAGATCGGCGACATCGGGGCCTTCGACGAAGACGCGCTGGGCGAACCGGCCGTCTGGATGGCACACGGCTTCTATTGGATGCTCTACACCGGCCGCGATACCGCCGGAAACCGCCGCCTGGGACTGGCGCGCTCCACCGACGGCGTCCACTTTCAAAAGCTCCCAGTAGTCTTCGGCGGAACCGAAGCCTGGAATTCGAAAGTTCTCTGCGACCCGACGGTCCTGGTGGAGGGCGACACCGTGCGCGTCTGGTTCGGCGGGGGCGATGCGGCCCGCCCGGACGAGAACCTCAACGGCCAGATCGGCTACGGCATGCTCCGTCCCGTAAGTGCTACGTTGGGGAAGTGAACGTCGGCATCACGTGCTATCCCACGTACGGCGGCAGCGGCATCGTCGCCACGGAGCTCGGCCTGGAACTGGCCACCCGCGGGCACGAGGTCCACTTCATCACCTACGCCAACCCCATCCGGCTCGACCCCGACACCCCACGCATCCATTACCACGAGGTCGAGGTCTCCAACTACCCGCTGTTCCAATACCCGCCATACAGCCTCGCCCTGGCGTCGCGCATGGCCGAAGTAGCCGAAAGCTACGACCTCGACCTGCTGCACGTTCATTACGCTATTCCGCACTCCATCTCGGCCATGCTGGCGCAGCAGATGTTGGCCCCGAAACGCCGCCTGCCGTTCATCACCACGCTGCACGGCACGGACATCACCCTGGTCGGCACGGACCGATCCTACTTTCCGATCACCAAGTTCTCCATCGAGCAATCTGACGGCATCACTTCCATCAGCGAGAATCTGCGCCAGCGGACCGTCGACGTGTTCGGAGTCGCCAACGAAATCCGCGTGATCCACAACTTCGTCAACTGCGATCTCTACCACCCCGACGACGCCAAAGCCGGCGCCGCCGCCTACGCGCCCAACGGCGAGAAGCTGCTGATTCACCTTTCCAACTTCCGGCCGGTGAAACGCGTGCTCGATTGCATCCGGATTCTGGCCGAGGTCCGCAAGAGCGTTCCGGCGCACCTCCTGATGGCCGGTGACGGTCCGGACTGCGGTCCCGCCGAACACCTGGCGCGCGACTTGAAAGTGGACCGCCACGTTTCGTTTCTCGGCAAACAGAATCACGTGGAGCGCCTCATCCCACTGGCCCACGTCCTGCTCATGCCCAGCGATATGGAGTCGTTCGGGCTGGTGGCGCTGGAGGCCATGGCGTGCGGAGTGGTGCCGGTGGCCACGCGCGTCGGCGGCGTACCCGAGTTGATCACTCACGGCGAGAACGGATTTCTCGAAGCGGTAGGCGACATCGCCGCGCAATCCGCTCGCGTGGTCGCGCTGCTGACCGACGAAGACCTGCACTACCGCATGCGCAAGGCCGGCCGTTGGGATGCCGCCGAGCGATTCTGTTCGGAGAAGATCATTCCGCAGTACGAGAGGTATTACGAAGAGGTCATAAAATGACCCGCAGCGGCTGGCACACAACCTCCTGAACCAGCGCTCATCCCACAGGCCCGAACGTTCCGCCCAAGTGGTCATGACAGCGGAAAGCGGCCGCGGGGCCTCGACGATCCGGAGGCTGCGCCGCGGTATCATTGAGTCAATGCTCACCCGCTATATCCGCGAGGCCATGAAGAAGGCGCGCTTCAAGACTCTTCGCGACGGCAACTGTTTTGGAGAGATTCCGGGGCTTACGGGCGTGTGGGCAAGCGAGCACACGTTGGACAAGTGCCGGGAGGTTCTCCAGGAGGTGTTGGAGGAGTGGCTCGTCCTGAAGATCCGCGACAACGATCCCATTCCGCGCATTGGCCGAGTGAGTTTGCCCCGCAAGGCAGCATAACGGACGGATGGCGACTCCGATATCCCGGCGAGAACCGATACGCAAATTCAGGAAGCTCGGCTTCACCTTCGCCAGGCTGGAATCGGAATCGAAGAATGGGACGCCGCCTGAACGCGGTCTACTCTTCTTCGCGATACCGCTGGTCGCGTTTGAACACGAATGCCACGAAACCCGCGAGAATCAGGAACGGCGGCGCGCCCAGCACCAGAATCCCCCAGTTCAACACGCGGGAACGGGCCTGGTTCTGCGCGTGGGACGTCCGGTAGCACATCACGCACTGCGCGCCCGCGGGCAGCGACAGCGCCGTGAACAGCGCCGCAATCGGCAGCAGGCGTTTCATGCGGGTGGTCTCATCCCAGGGAGGCGCACCGCGTCTCCCAGGAAGATCAGCATCAGCACGATGCAGAAGATCATCATCGGAAACAGGGTGAGGAACAGGCTCAGACGCTCGAACTTCATGTGCATGAAGTAGGCGATGATCAGCGCCGCCTTGATGATCGAAAGTCCCACCAGGATGGTCAGCATGATCATGGTGGGCACCTGCTCGTATGCCAGCAGGACCTCGGCGCCGGTGAGGACCAGGAGCACGATCCAGACCTTGGCGAAGGTCATGGTCGTACCGCCTACGTGGACTTCTTCAGTATGAGTGCTCATGATTCGCTCCTCAGATTTTCGCGGACATCAGGTAGACCAGCGGGAAGATGAACATCCACACCAGGTCGACGAAGTGCCAATACAGGCCGCTGACTTCCACGTCCTCGGCCTTGAACTTACCGCGCACCACGGCCTGCGCGATGATCCCCAGGTAGATCAGCCCGATCACCACGTGGGTCATGTGCAGGCCGGTCAGGGCGAAAAAGGTGCCGCCGAACAGCGGTACGTCCCAGGGATTGTGGAACGGCGTCACGCCCTCGTTGTTGATCAGGTTCATCCACTCCGTCAAGTGCAGCACCACGAACGCAGCGCCGCCGGCCATGGTCGCCAGAATCCAGCCGGTGGCCGCCTTGCGTCTGCCGTGATTCATGGCATGCACTCCCATCACCATGGTCAAGCTGCTGGAGAGCAGGCAAAACGTCATGATGCTGGAAAAGATGATGCTCGGCGAGAAATGGAACGGCTTCGGCCAGTCGGGATTGGAGACGCGGCTATAGGTGTAGGCGAACAGCAGTGCCGCAAACGTGAGCGAGTCCGACATGATAAACAGCCACATGCCAAACTTCTTCGAGTTGGCCGCGTAGGGCGACTGTCCGCCTTCCCACGGCGATGCCGCGACGGCGCTGGCGCTGACTTGGGACGACATCCTTACCCCCAAACGTAAAATAAGATCATCAGGTACAACCACAGGCCATCCAGAAAATGCCAGAAGATGGCCGTCACGTCGATGGCCGTGCGCTTGGCCGGGCCCAGCCGCAGACGCCACGCCTGCACATCGACGTAGACCAGCGCCGCCGCGCCCCCCACCAGGTGGAACGCGTGCGACGCGGTCAAAACGTAAAAGAACGAACTGGCCGGATTGGTGGACACGTAAACGCCCGCGGCTTTCAACTGCTGCCACGCTAGCGCCTGGCCCACCAGGAAGAGAATGCCGAGCGCGGTGGCGGCGGTCCACCACAGGTTGAACTTGCTGCGGTCGCCGGCTTTCAGGGCGCGCCGGGAGAAGTCCAGCAGGACGCTCGACGACAGCAGCACCACCGTATTCAAGAACAGGATGGGCGGCTTGGGCATGGTGGCCCAATCTTCGGAGAGGCCGCGCCGCACGACGAAGGCGCTGGTAAAAGCCGCAAACACCATGGTGCTGGCGGCCAGCAGAACGAACAGTCCGGTGAAGGACGCGCGGCGATTGGCGCCGCGGCCATCGGACCCATCGCCGCCCCAACCGCGTTCCACGGGAGGAGGAGGGGGACCTTTTATGACGTCGTGAGCAAACGATCCAGCCATACCCATATGGATGCGTTACTTCTCCGAACGGACGGCGGGCGGGTCGTTCTGCATGATGAAATCGGCCGGCGCGCCGGGAACACTGTATTCATACGGACCGTGGTTCACCACGGGGTGCATACCCCCGAAATTGTCGAAGGGCGGCGGCGATGGGATGGACCATTCGAGAGACGTGGCGTTCCACGGATTGATCGGCGCCTTGGCGCCTTTCTTGATGCTCCAGAACAGGTTGATCAGGAAAATGATCTGCGCCGTTACCGTCAGATATGCGGCCCAGCTCATGAACTGGTGGACCGGGATGAGCCCGCCCAGGTATTCGACGTCGGTGAAAGCGGAGTAGCGCCGCGGATTTCCGGCCAGACCCAGGTAGTGCATGGGCGTGAAGATGGCGTACACGCCAATGAACGTCAGGTAGAAGTGCAGCTTGCCGAGGGGCTCATTCAACATGCGGCCGGTGGCCTTGGGGAACCAGTAGAACGTGCCGGCGAACATGCCGAAGATGGCCGCCACGCCCATGATCATGTGGAAGTGGCCCACAACGAAATAGGTGTCGTGGAAGTACAGGTCGAGAGCCGGTTGCCCGAGGAAGATGCCGCTGACGCCGCCGGTCACGAAGAGCGACACGAAACCGAGGGCGAACAACATGGCGGTGTCGAAGTGGATCTTTCCGTTCCACAGGGTGCCGATCCAGTTGAAGGTCTTGATGGCCGAGGGCACTCCGATGCACATGGTGAGAACCGAGAACGCCATCGCCGAGTATGGGTTCATGCCGCTCATGAACATGTGGTGGCCCCAGACCAGGAAGCCCAGGAAGCCGATCGAGAGGATGGCGTACACCATCGCCTTGTATCCGAAGATAGGCTTGCGGGAGAAGGTGGAGAGCAGGTGCGAAGTCACGCCCATG
>JBGPKH010000392.1:0-8302 GCA_041485845.1 Bryobacteraceae bacterium | reverse complement strand
GATGGCGCCGGCGAAGTCGCGTCCCTGGTCGCTGTCGTACGGAATGCCCATCGACATCAGCAGCGCGCCGAGGTTCGCAAACCCCAAGCCGAGCGGCCTGAAGTTGTGCGAGTTCTCGCCGATCTTCTGCGTCGGGTAGCTGGCGTTATCGACGATGATCTCCTGCGCCAGAATCATGGTATCGACGGCGTGGCGGAAGGCCTCGACGTCGAACTGGCCGTCGGGGCCGACGAATTTCATGAGGTTCAGAGAAGAGAGGTTGCAGGCCGAATCGTCCAGGAACATGTATTCCGAGCAGGGGTTCGACGCGTTGATGCGCGCGGTGTTCTTGCAGGGATGCCAACGGTTGACCGTAGTGTCGAACTGCATGCCCGGGTCACCGCACTGGTGCGTGGCTTCGGCGATCTGCTGCATGAGGTCGCGGGCTTTGTAACGATTCGCCGGCTGACCCGTGAAGACGGCCTTGGTCCACCAATCGCCGTCGCGCACGGCGGCTTCCATGAAGTCGTCGGTGGCGCGCACGGAGTTGTTGGCGTTCTGGAAAAAGATGGAGCTGTAGGCGTCGCCATCGAGCGAGGCGTCGTAGCCGGCCTCGACGAGCGTGTAGGCCTTTTTCTCTTCCTTGGCCTTGCACCAGATGAACTTCTCGACGTCGGGATGGTCGGCATTGAGGATGACCATCTTGGCCGCGCGCCGCGTCTTGCCGCCCGACTTGATCACGCCCGCGAAGGCATCGAACCCCTTCATGAAGGAGAGCGGTCCGGAGGCGCGGCCGCCGCCTGAAAGCACGGCGTCCTCTTCGCGCAGCGCGGAAAGATTCGTGCCGGTGCCCGATCCCCACTTGAACAGCATGCCCTCGGTCTTAGCGAGGTCCAGGATGGACTCCAGCGAATCCTTCACCGAGACGATAAAGCAGGCCGAGCACTGCGGCCGCAGCACCCCGGATTCCAGCTTGGCGACGCGGTCGGCTTCCTGGTCATAGATCCAGCCGTAGCCGCGGGTCTCCTTGACCCCCACGTTGAACCACACCGGCGAGTTGAAGCAGGCCTTCTGGGTGAGCATCAGGTGGGCCAGCTCGAAGCGGAAGTTCTCGCCGTCCGCCCCGCTCTGGAAGTAGCCGTCCTTCTTGCCCCAATCGGCGATGGTGTCCACCACGCGCTGCACCAGTTGCGCCACGCTGGTCTCGCGCTCGGGCGAGCCCATCTTGCCGTAGAAATACTTGCTGGCGACGATGTTGGTGGCGGTCTGCGACCAGTCGACGGGCGCCTCGACGTCGCGCTGCTCGAAGATGACGGAGCCTTTATCGTTCCCAATGGAGGCGGTTCGGGTCTCCCAGTGGATCTCGTCGTAGGGGGTCTTGCCCGGCTCGATCCGCGACGTAAAGTAACGCGGGAAGGCAATCCCGGTTTTGGTGGTGGTTTTGGTCTTCAATAACTCTATTTTCGCACTGAGATCCATGGAAAGCAGCCCCATGCTCGCGCCTCCTTCGATTTCCGTTGTTGTAGAGACTTCCGTAATCTTGCCCCAATATATGGGGCCACGTCAAGAACTTTATCTATATGCTGTGTGTTAAGGTTACAAGTGTTGTGTTCGAGAGGGCACAAAAAGAGCTGTCCAGGTGAAATTACACCTCGTCCCGGTGGGGCATGTTCAGGTGCGTTTTTCGGGGGCAATTTCTGTAGATTTCCAGCCACAGCAATGGACCACCGGCAGTCTCGGATACTTGGGAAACCGCGCGTCCGTTCCGGCGAGCAGGCACTGCCAGAACGTCGCGCCGCGATTGGAGCGGACCGGCTTGGCGTGTGCGCAGGTGGCAGAGACCAGGCGAGGCGATCGACATCACGCTTCCAGCTTGACATGACCGCATGGGAGGTGTGCCGACCGGCGGCAAAGGAGCGGTGCGACGCGGTCTTGCGGGAATTTCTGCAACTTCTAGCCTAGAACTGGAGCCGGCCTTGAAATTGGAGGAACCGGTTGGTGGCCGCGGTCTGCTGCTGGACAATGCCGAAGTTGGTGTTCGTGGGGTCGGTGTTCGGATTGTCGAACTGGTAGCGGTTGAACACGTTCAGCATGTCGAAGCGGAGGAAAAACTTCCAGCGCTCGGCCTTCAGCGGGATTTCTTTTTGCACGTTGGCGTTGGTCTGGAGAGTGCGGTCGCGGCGGAGGCCGGGGATGCGGTTGGGGAAGACGCGGACTTGATACGTGTTGGGGGCGCGCTGCGAACAACGCTCCCATCCGGTGCCGGCGCCCGGCGTGTCCGCGCACGCAGTCCCGCGGGTGTTGAACCACTGGTCGAGCGTCGGATTCTCCTTCGCAATCGCGGAGAGATCGCCATAGTAGTAGCGATTGCTCCAGCCCAGGAGCGGGCCGGACTGCGTCTCGAAGGTCGCAGCGAGCTGCATGCCTCCGAGAATACGGCCCAGGACGCCGCTCTTGAAAAACGCGCGGCGGCGGCCGAAGGGGAACTGGTAGATGCCAGTCGCGGTAAGGCGGTGCGGGCGGCTGGAGTTGCTTTGCTCCCATGCAGGGCGGTCGTCGAATGGGTTCGGGAACCAATCCGCGGCGCGCGCCTGGGTGCCGGTGTACGCCACATTCATGTTCCAGCCGCGCGTGAAATTGCGGTTGAACGCGAGCTCGACGCCGTGCGTGCGGACGCGGCCCAGCGAGGTCAGAGACTGGCTGAGGCCGGTCATTTGCGGAAATGGTTTGAGCAACTGGGCGCGGGAAATGGTGCTGTTGGTAAAGAAGCTCTGCGAGTTCATGTCGGCATAGAGCGCCGGATTCGCGGACTGGAGGCCGGGGAAATTATTCGGCAGTCGAAAGGGATTCGAGACGCCGCCGTTGAGCCAGGAGTCGATGGCGGTGTTGCGCGTATTGCCGTTCCACCAGTAGGACGCGGGGACGGCGTCGATATCGTTGGTCACATACACGTCGGACGAGTAACTGCCGGTATACGTGGCGGACACGCGGCTGGCGCGGCCCACCTGGTGCTGGATGCCGAGCCGCCAGCGGTACTGGTGGGCGCGCCTGGCGCCGTAATCGGCGAACGTGTAGCTGCGGCCGGTCAGGGTGTCGAGTCCCAGGGCGCCGCTGGTGGCGGTGTCGAAGCGCTCGCGGCCCACCGCGGGGAACGGGTCCACCATGGGTGAGATCCCGTTTGCGGGGTCGCCGGTTTTCCAGTTCAGGCCGGCGTTGTTTTCCGTAGTGTAGGTCGTGGTGCGATTGAAGCCCGTCTGATTGGGAGTGTTGCTGGTAATGTTCAGAGTGTCGTAAAAGGCGCCGGCGCCGCCGCGAATGACCGTGCCCTTCTTCACTTCCCAGGCGAATGCTACGCGCGGCATCGGCATCCATTGCCCTTGCCAGAAATTCCGCGGGACGCCGTTGACGCCGGGGAAGGTCGTGCCGCCGCGCACGGAGAATTTCTCGCCGGGAAGGCCCGGCATTTCGATGCCGGACACCGTAGTGGCGTTGACCGTGGGGTTCGCGCGGTAAAAGGCCTCGGCGACGTCGCTGACGTAGATCTTCGGCGTGGGATCGAAGTACCCGATGACGCGGTTGTAGCGCTCCGTGGGCCCGCCTTCGTACTCCATGCGTAAGCCGAGATAGAGAGTGAGGTTGCGCGACACCCGGAACTGATCCTGCAAATAGGCTCCGGTGTAAGGGGAGTAGCCGGCGTAGTTCGCACCGCCGGCGGTGATCTGGGAATCGTAATTGAGGCCCAGCAGGAAGGCCGCCCAGCTCAGGCCGATGTCCCCCGCGGAGTACAGCGCCGTGTCGCTGTAGCGTCGCGTGTAGCGATTATCGAAACGGAAATAGCCGGAGGTTGTCCCGCCCGTGCTGCCGGTCTGGAAGTGCAGACGCATGTCCCAGCCCAATCTGAGGGAATGCCTGCCGCGCAAATGGCTGACGTTGGCCACCAGGCTGTAAACGCGATAACGCGTGAACGTGGGATAGCCCGAAGGCGCGGGATCGGTGTAGCCGCTGATGGAGATGCGCGGAATCATGTGCCGGTCCCCGGCGTAGTCGTCGAGGTAAGTGGGGAGGCCGAGGTCGCTGGGCTTGTAATCGAGGGGCACGGGCTTACGGTTGCCGCTGGTGAACTCGTTGGCTGCGCCGGCGACGTCGAGCATGGTGCGCGAGCTCAACGCCCAGGTCCAACCCACTGTGGCGGCCATGTTCTTACGATTCAGGCCGCCGGTGTTCATGCCGCGGATGGTGGAGTAAGTCCAGTCCTGGCGGTCTTCGTCGAAGTTATTCCAGCTCCAGCGGCCGTAGAAGCGATGGCCGGCCGCGGCGTTGACGTCAACGCGGTTCTGGTAGGCGCGATAACTCCACAGCCACGGCGTGGCATACGCCATGTAGTTGTTGCGCGGCTCCTGCAAGGGGTCGGTGGGATCGTTGTTGGGGGCCGGGTAGAGATTCGAGATGAAGTCGTACATCTTGGGCATCGAGATGCGGGACTTGGGGATGAGGTTGCCGGGTATGGGGTCGCGGATGTAAAAGGCGCCGTTGGTGCGGACCGTATCGCGGCGGACGGAGAGTGGGTCGTAGAGCTGGTACTTGACGGAGTCGATGCGCAGGAAATTGGAAAAATCGCCGGCGCGGTTGGCCATGGTGGGAACCGTTTTGTTGAACTGGTTGGCCTCTTCGGTCTTGTTGTCCTTGAAGCCGTTGTAGTTGAAAAAGAAGAAGACCTTGTTGCGCCCGTTGAAGATCTTGGGAATATACACGGGCCCGCCGATGGTAGCGGCCCAGTTATTGGAGTGGCCGGAGGGCTGGCGCTCGGAATGGCGCAACTGGTTGGCGAGGAGTGTGTCGCCGCGCGCTTCGGCGTCGGCGATCGACCGGAAATAAAGTTGGCGCGTGAAGTATGGAGTACCGTTGAAACGCTGCTGCCAGTGCTGTTCGGTGGCGGTGCCGTGGTACTGGTTGGTGCCGGGCTTGGTCATGGCGATCACCTGCGCGCCGGTGCCGCGGCCCTGCGAGACGTCGAAGCCGGTGGTGTCGATGCGAAACTCGGAGATGGAGTCGGAGTACGGAAGGAAGGCCGCCTGGCGGTTGCCGCCGTTGTTGGGGACACCGTCGATGGACCACTCATTGCCGCCGACGCCCCCCGCGGTGTTGTAGGCCGAAGCTCCGGCGATGGAGTGGAGGCCTAAGTAGTTGTTGACGCCATCGGTCTGAATGCCAACCATGAACTTGGTGAGCAGGGTCGGGTTATTGCCGAGCACCGGCAGTTCCATGACCTCGCTGTTCGAAATCAGGGAGCCGGACTCGAGCGGGTTGACGTCGACGACGGGAACTTCGGCGGTCACGACGACGGTCTCGGCGACCGCGCCCAGGTCCAACTGGATGTCGATAGAAGTGGTCTGGCCAACCTGCAGGGCGATGCGGCCGCGGACGGTGGTCTTGAAGCCGGCGGCGGACGCGGTGATTTTGTAGTTGCCGGGGATCAGCAGCGGCGCCTCGTAGTATCCGGACTCGTTGGTCTCGAGGGTCGTGGAAGTGTTGGTGTCGGTGTGGGTGACGACCACCCTGGCGCCCACGATGACCGACGACTGGCCGTCGTAGATGCGGCCGTTGAGGCTTCCGCGAGTCTCCTGACCTTGGAGAAGCGCGCTGAAGAGCGGGATGGACGCCAGCAAACGGAGGGCGATTTTCAACTGTAACTCCCGTTACAAGCCCGGGGACGCGCCGACAGCGCCGTATGGTGAAGATATCACGTCGCGCGAGGGCGCTCAATCGGGGGGAAGGGTTTAGGGGAAAGTGATGGAGGGTCCCGGGCGGCAGCGTGCGGCGGCATGTGTCTTATCCGGTAGCACTCAGCGCTCGGGCGTCCCGGGTTCAGAAAGCCCGAGCCGCCGGCGTCAGAGTCGGAAAGGAGGACGAGCTGAAGCTCAAGACCAGAGTCAGAGCCGGCAGGATCGCGCTCAACCACAACTCCCGCGCTCGATCCTGAGGGACCAGCGCTGGCTGTGTCCGATCTCTGGGGGATCTTCCTCGTCAGCGTCCTGGTCTGTCAGACTGTCGTCCCGATCCGTAATCTCACCTCCAGCTTCCCTCGAAGCGTGTTCATCATGATGCAGCCCCGGTCGGCGATTTCCACCAGCCGCGGAAGCAGTTCCCGATCCGGGCCATCTGCGGTAACGATCAAATCCAGGGCTTCGAACCGAGCGGGGGAATCTGCAATGGTACCGATCACCTCCGCGTGGACGCCGGAGATTTTCGAGTCCCTCGCCCGAATCGCGGCCAGAAGATTACTCATGAAACAGCCACCCACGGCAGCCAGGAACAGTTCTCCACCCATCGGACCCATGCCGGCGCCGCCTTTCGAGGCTGGTCTGTCGACCAGCACCTGATGCGTGCCCATCGTCGCTTCTGTGGTTGAAGCCGATATCTGACGGAGTTGAATTTTGATTTCTCCAGCCATACACTCAAGACCTTACCGCAAGGCGCGATCAGTCCGCACCCCCTGGAGTTTTCGCCGCAAGGATGCGCATGCCTGGATGGAATCTGCACGGGTGGGCGAGTGGTCTTCAGGCGCCTACGGCGCTCGCGCACCGGAGACCAAAGCGACAATCGGGCGCTGCTGGGCGGCGCTCCAGGCGCGCAGATTCCGCTCGTACCAGCGCGCCTGTTCGGCGTAAGCCCCGGCCAGGTTGACCTTCTCCTCGGGGTCGCGTTGCAGGTCGAACAGCTTCCCGCGGCCGGATCCCAACTCATGGATGAACTTCCGCGAGCCGTCGCGCAGGCCGAGCATGCCCAGGGAGTAATCGGCGAAGAAGAGAGCCATGCGCGGCGCGGGATCGAGCAGGGACCGCCCCTGGTAGTTCGCGGGTGCGGCCAACCCGGCCAGGTCGAGCGCGGTCGGCGCAGTGTCGATGAGGCTCGCTACCTGCGGGGCGCGAATCTGGCGGGGAATCAGTCCGGGCGCAGCGATGAGCAACGGCACATGGATGTTCTCCTCGTAGAGCTGAAACGTGTGCCCGTAGTTCCCGTCGTGCTGGCCGAAGGCTTCGCCGTGATCCCCGAGGACGATCCACAGCGTCTGGCGCTCGAGGCAGCGTGCGCGCAGGCCTTCCATGAGAACGCCGAGCGACACGTCACCGTAGTGCAGCGCGTTGCGGTAGCGCCCGAAATCGTCGCGGTCGGGGAACGGGCCGGGCTCGGGCGTCTCGTAAGGATGGTGGCCGGCGATGGGCAGATAGGTGACGAAGAACGGTTGCTCTTTGGGCAAGCCATCCACCCAGTTCAGGATGCGCGCCACGGTGGATGGCTCGTCGACGCCGAAGCTGGACTGGCGATTGCCGCCGATATCGCCGGCGTCTTCCAGCGTGTCGTAGCCGCGGTTGCGGACAATCGCCTCCATGCCGAGGTAGACGAAGCGTCCGGAATGGAACAATGCGGTGCGGTATCCGGCAGCGGAGAGGACGGCGGGCAGGGCGCGGCAGGGCACCGCGGCGTAGCGTTTGGTGTCGGTCTGGAACGCCGGCCAGGCGGAGCACAGAATCGAGAAGAGCCCTTTGATGCTTTCCGGATACACCGCGTAGGCGTTGTCGAACACGATAGCGTGGCGGGCCAACGCGGAGAGATTCGGCATAACGTCGGGCGAAGCGCCGTAGAGGCCCAGGTATTGCGCCGCGGTGGATTCCAGGCTGACGAGCACGATGTTGCGCCCGGCCGCGGCGGCGTGGAATGCGGAGAGGCCGCTGGAGGGGGCGCGATCAAAACCCGTGGTGCGCCACTCACCGGTGTGTGCCGGCCGCCGCGACGGCAGCAACGCAGTCCAGGCGTTGCGGTCGAGGCCGCCGGTGTCCACGCGCGCGGCTGCCGGCGGGCCGAGAGCCACGCACGGGACCAGCACCGCCAGGAGCGCCTTCCGCGACGGCCGTCGAAGAAGCAGCGGCGCGAGTGCAGCCACGGCTGCTACCGCCGCGAACAGCAGGGCGTTCGGCCACGTGCAGTAGTACCACATCGAATCGGCCAGCGGCCCGCGCGCGGCGCGCAGCATGGGCCACGTGAGGGGAGTCGAGAGCACGTGCGCCACCGGGATATTGATGGCGGCGTACAGGGCTGCCGCGGCGTATAGCGCCCACGCCACGCGGCATCGCGCGCCAAAGACCGCTCCCTTCGGTTGCGGCTCTTCAATACACAAATGGAACGACGAACATGAACGACTCCCATCTCCAGAACATCGCCCGCGTGACGCGGCGGCAGATGTTTGGCTCAACAGCGAGCGGCATCGGCGTCGCGGCGTTGGCGTCCTTGCTGGGCGGCAAAACGTCATTTGCTGAAGATTTCG
>JBGPKH010000391.1:0-8307 GCA_041485845.1 Bryobacteraceae bacterium | reverse complement strand
CGGCTGTGCGCCGTGAATACCTGGATACGATCGTCAATGAGAGCGAGCGCCTCAGCCGGCTGGTGGACAACGTGCTCGATTTTTCCAAGATCGAGCAGGGCCGCAAGCCGTATCGTTTCGAGCGTACTTCGTTGGCGGACGTGATCGATTCAGTGGTGCGGGCGGTTCAATACCCCTTGCAGCAGGCCGGGTTCGAGTTGCGCGTCACCAGCGAGGACGCGCTGCCACCGGTGAACGCCGATGCCGACGCATTGCAGCAGGCCGTGCTCAACCTGCTCACCAATGCCATGAAATATTCGAGCGCGCAGAAACGCATCGATCTGGCGGTCGAGCTGCGCGGCCGCACCATCGTGATTGCCGTGCGCGACTACGGAATCGGGATTCCCGCGGAATATCGCCAGCGGATCTTCGAACGCTTCTATCGCGTGCCCACGCCGGAGAATCGGCTCGTGCCGGGCGCCGGCCTTGGGCTCACGCTCGTTGCGCACATCGCCAAAGCGCACGGCGGCGAAGTCCTCCTGGAGAGCGAACCGGGCGCCGGCAGCCGCTTTTCGCTGCACCTGCCCGTGGAGCAGAACGTATGAGCCGCGTGCTGGTGATCGAGGACGAGCCGGCGATTCTGCGCGGTCTCGCGGACAGTCTCCGGTTTGAATCCTACGAGGTCCTGACCGCCGCCGATGGAGAGAGCGGCTACGAGCTTTTGCAAACGCGCCAGCCCGACCTGGTGATTCTCGATCTCATGCTGCCGAAGATGAGCGGCTATGATGTGTGCCGCAAAGCCCGGGCCAATGGCATCGCGACTCCCATTCTGATGCTGACCGCACGTAGCGAGGAGATGGACCGGGTCGCCGGGCTGGACCTGGGGGCCGACGACTACGTAACCAAACCGTTCTCCCTTCCCGAGCTGCTGGCGCGCGTGCGGGCTCTGCTGCGCCGGGCGCAACCAGCGGCCGGAGCGAACGAGCTTATCGAATCGCTGGCGTTCGATGACGTCGAGATCGATTTCGTCAAATATGAGGCGCGGCGCGCGGGGGCCCCGGTGGACATGGCTCGCAAAGAATATCAAGTCCTTCGATATCTGGCCGGCCGTCCCGGTCACGTGATCACGCGGGAGGAATTGCTCGAAAAGGTGTGGGGCTTCGACAAACACCCGACCACCCGCACCGTGGACAACCATATCCTGAGCCTGCGGGCGAAGCTCGAGCGCGAGCCAGGGAACCCGCGACGCCTGTTGACCGTGCATGGAGTGGGCTACAAATGGAGCGATGAGAAGGGTTGACAATTTCGTGAGAATCATTTTGCAGCGTAGTGACAACTGTTCCGGCCGAACCGCCTACGATCGAAAACGGAGGCAATCGGAATGAAACGAATCGCCCTGTATCTCATGATCGTGTTGGCGGCCGCCGCCGCGGAGACGCCGCAGGAGTTGTATCAGAAAGCGCTCGTCAAGGAGCGCTCCGAAGGCAAGCTCGACGAAGCCATTCAGCTTTATCGGCGCGCCGCGGATTCAGCCGGCAAGGATCGTGCACTGGCGGCGAAGGCGCTGCTGCAGCTTGGCGACTGTTACGAAAAGTTGGGCAGCACGGAGGCTCGCAGGCAGTACGACCGCGTGATTCGGGACTATGCGGACCAGAAAGACGCCGTAGCGGCGGCGCGGGCGCGGATCGGCGGTACTGGGACGCAGGAGACGGGCACGGTGCTGCGGAAGGTCTGGGGCGGCGATAACGCAGATCTGAGGGGCAGGCCTTCTCCCGACGGCCGCTTTCTGCCCTTTGTCGATTGGACATCGGGCGGTAGTCTCGCAGTGCGCGACCTCAGCGCGGCCGAGAACCGGGTGCTCGCGCCCGGGAACGGGAGCACGTTCGCGGGCGCCGCGATCTTTTCACCGGGCGGTAAGCAGATTGCCTACAACTGGTACGACGACAAAGGAGGACAGTCCTTGCGGCTCATTGGAACGGACGGCGCCCGCATGCGAGTTCTCATGAACGATGTGGGCAAGGCGCCGAATGTTTACGCCTGGTCGCCGGATGGAAAACAGATCGCCGTCAATCTGTTCGACTATGGCGACAAAACGAACCTGATCGGCTTGGTCTCGCCGCAGGATGGTTCCCTCAGGCGATTGAAGTCGACGGGGTGGCGATCGCCCGAGATCGGTGGCTTCTCGCCAGATGGGCGGTACCTCGTATATTCCGTGCCCAACACTCTTCAGACGGCCGATGGCGGGATTTTTGTCATCGCAACAGACGGCAGCCGCGAAACGCCGGTCGTCCAGGGCAAGTCGATCGATAGCTCGCCCGTTTGGACGCCCGACGGCCGGACCATCGTCTTTTCCAGCGACCGCTCCGGAGCCAAGGGTCTGTGGTCGATTCAAATTACGGACGGAATCCCTAAAGGATCGCCGGAACTGGTGAGAGGCGACATGGGTGAGTTCGTCAATATGGGATTCAGCCGGGACGGGTCGTACTTTTACGGCATGCAGAATCGGCAAACCGACACTTACGTTGCTGGCCTCGACCAGGAGACTCTGCATACCACACCGCCAAAACGACTGACGGACCGGTTTGTAGGGTCGAACTCGGGAATCGGCTGGTCCCCAGACGGCAAGTGGGTAGCGTTTCTCAGGGGTGCGGATCGCCGTTCGATGACACTGGTCATTCGCTCAGTGGAGACGGGCGAAGAGCGGACACTGCCAACAAAACTCGAGGACGCATATGCCGCCGGACGCTTCGGCCCCAATTGGTTTCCGGACGGCCGATCGCTGCTGGTGGCAGATGTCATCAAGAACAGGAGGGTGTTCCGGCGCATCGATATCGAGACCGGACAGGAGCGGGTGGTATTCGAGGGCCCGTACGAAATCTGGCCGCTGGTGAGGCTGTCGCCTGATGGCAAGGCGCTGTACTACTCGATCCACGAGAAGATCTTGCTGCATTTGATGAAAAGGAATCTCGAAACTGGCCAGGAGGCGGAGTTGTACAGTATGGAATCGCCGGGAGCGGGATTCTTCGGCCTCTCCGTTTCGCCGGATGGCAGTCGTTTGGCCTTCATGGCCAACGTCGAAACTCCTCATCGGGTATTGATGACGCTGTCCACCGAGGGTGGAACCCCGCGTGAGCTATATCGTGGAGACTACGAAAACCCTCTTCCCTTTACCGGCGCATGGACAAAAGACAGCCGGAACGTGCTGATCGGCGCCAAGGACGGCAGCTTAACCCGGCTGTGGGCGATCCCAGCCGAGGGCGGCGCGCGGCGGAAACTGGACGTGACGATGGAAACAATCCTGCAGCCAGCGGTTTCTCCCGACGGCCGGAGCGTCGCGTTCACTGGAGGGCATCCCAAGAATGAACTTTGGGTGATTCATAATCTTTTCGCCGAAGCGCGCGCTGGGAGGTAACGAGGTGCGCTTCGCGGGTTGGCTTCTATTCGCCGTGGCCCTGCATGCCGCAGGGCCACGGCTTCCTCTCGGACTGGATCTGTACCGTCCGGTTCCCGAGGATAATCGTCTTACCCCCGCCAAGATCGCTCTGGGGCGGCGGCTCTTCCACGACCGCCGGCTCTCGCGCGATGGCTCGCTCTCCTGCGCAAGCTGTCACGATCCGCGCCAAGCCTTCACCGATGGCCGCACCGTCGCGCAAGGCGTGAACGCCGTACGGGGCGAGCGCAATGTCCCCATCATCGTCAACCGCGCGTGGGGAGCCAGCTTCTTTCTGGATGGCCGCGCCGCCACACTGGAACAGCAGGCGCTTCAGCCGATTCTCAACCCCAAGGAGCTCGCCATGACCCCGGAAGCCGTTCTGGCGCTGGTTCGCTCAGGGCGCTATCGAGCGCAATTCCGGGGCGCATTCGGTTCCGGGCCCACCATGGAACAGGTGGCAAGCGCGCTGGCATCGTACGTCCGCACTATCGTCGCGGGCGGTTCGCCCTACGACCGCTACCTGTCGGGCGACCGTTCTGCCCTCAGTGAAACGGCCCAGCGGGGACTGGCTCTATTCCGCGGAAAGGCCGGCTGTAGCGAGTGCCACATCGGGCCCAACCTCACCGACGAGCAGTTCCACAACACGGGCGTCGCCTGGCGCACCGGATCTCCGGCGGATGAAGGCCGCGCCCGCGTGACCGGCGCTGCGGAGGATCGCGGGGCATTCAAGACACCCACGCTTCGCGAAATCACCCGCACCGCGCCTTACATGCACGACGGCAGCTTCCCGACTCTCGATCGGGTCATCGAGTATTACAACGCTGGCGGGCAGAAGAACCCCGGGCTCGACAGCAGGCTTCGGCCGCTTCACCTCTCGCCCGCCGGGAAGCAGGACCTTGCGGCATTTCTGGCGTCTTTGGCCGGGCGGATCCGCGACGGCCACTGATGGCCGTGAGCGCCTACAGCAGCACCGTGTCGATGCGCGTCGCTTCATCCGCCGGCGCCACCGCGGCCGGAGCCTCGGGCGCCCGCAGAAACTGCATCAACTGCTCTTCCGATCCGTCGAAGAATCCGTCCAGCAGCTCGCGAATCGCCACCCGCCGCAAGGTGTCCCGCGACGCCTGCGGGGCGTAAACGAAGGCCCGGCCCACCTTGCGGCGGGTGATCTTTCCCTTGCGCACCAGGCGCTCCAGCACCGTCATGATGGTGGTGTACGCCAGCGGCCGCGACTGCGCCACAATCCGCTGCACATCCTTGACGTTTCCCTGCTGAAGGGACCACAGCGCCTTCAGGCACGAGAGCTCGAGCGGGGGCGGAACATCGCGCGCGGATCTTGGCATCAGCTTTCCTGTTTGGGGCCTGCAGGCTGAAGGGCCTGCTTCAACTTATCGCCGAACGGTGAGTCGGGCTTCGGGGCGAATAGAGGATGCGCGGCCGCGACCGCGGGCTTCGCGACCGGCGCGGGGGGCGGAGCGGGCTCATCCTCCGGCGCAGTTCCATTGGCTTGCGCCACCACAGCCGCGGGAGGCGAGGCGGGCTCCGGCTCCGGCGCAGTTCCATTGGTGTTGACCGCCACCCGCGCCCTCTGCGCCGGCGGCTCTCCTTTCAGATAGCGGTCCTTCTTCAGCGCCGTACGCGTCAGCGCCTGGCTGTACGTCGTGAAGCAGCCTTCCACCTGCCGATCGTTCTCGATCAGCGCCCGCATGCACTCCATCTTCGAATCCATATCGTCCAGATAGTGCAGCAGCAGCGCTTCGGGAAACTGCGGCACCTTGGGCGATCCGAACTCGAGCTGCCCGTGATGGCTCAGGATCATGTGCTCCACCAACGTGCGCAAGGGCGGCGGGAAATCCAAAATTCCCCGCACCCTCTCGGCCACCATCATCAATCCGATGTTGATGTGCCCCAGCAACTGCCCGTCGCTCGAATAGGAAAAGCCGCGCTCGTAATTCAGCTCGTAGATCTTGCCGATATCGTGCAGCACCACGCCGGTGAGCAGCAGATCGAGATCGACGATGGGATAGTGCGCCGCCGTCATGCGAGCCAGCGCGCACAGCGAGAGCACGTGCTCGATCAGGCCGCCCAGGTAGGCGTGGTGGATCTGCTTGGCCGCCGGCGCGCGGCGGTACCGGCGCGACACGTCTTCATCGTCCAGCAGGCTTTCCAGCAGGGCCTTCAGGTGGCCATTCCCGATCCCGCCCACGATCCCCCGCAGCTCGTTCCACATCTCGCCGGGATCGCGGCGCGAGGAGGGGAAATAATCGACGAAATCGATCTCGCTGTCGTCCATCCTGCGCAGCTTGTGAATAGTCAACTGCGGGCGGTTGTGGAAGATCTGAATCAGCCCCTTGACCTTGACAAAATCGTCGCGGTCGAAGTCGTCGATCACCTCGGCCACGTTGTCCCACATCTTGGCGTCCAACTCGCCGCTGCGGTCGCCCAGGAGCAGCGAAAGATACAACTCGCCGCTCTTCTTCTGCCGAATCTCCTTGGAGTGGACCAGGAAGCTGGTCGTGATCACCTTGTCCGGCTCGAGCTCGTTCACGTATGGAGATTTCATGGTTTGACCGGAGGCGCCGTGGCGTCTCCCGGGGTCGTGGGCTTCGCCGGAGCCGCGGCCGGCGGCGTAACAGCCGGAGTCGTGGCCGCCGGGGCCTTCGGCTTCTTGGTGGTGCCCGGAATCGGAATGAAGAGGACCTTCTTGTGGCGCTTCGTACGCGCGGCCACCTCCTCCTTGGTGGTCGTCTGGGGCTTCAACGTGGCGACGTCCTGCCAGCGTGTGTCCTTGCCGGGCGCAGCGCCGCTGTCCACGTAGCCATCCTTGATCTGCAAGAACGCCTCCTCGCGCAGCCGCGTGAGAAACTCGCGGATCTTGGGCTCCATCCTGGGACCCGCCAGCTTCTGCTGGACGTCTTCCTTCACTTCGTCAAAGGCCGCCTGGCCGGCCTCATAGCGCTCCTCGACCTTCAGAATGACAAAGCCCAGCGACACTTTGAACGGGTCGGTGACTTCTCCCTTCTTCGCCTTGAAAACCACGTCCTCCATCTGCTTCGGCATGAGGCCGCGTTGATACGGAGGAAGACTGCCTCCGTTGCGCGCCGTCTCGGGATCGTCGGAGTTGTCGCGCACCAGGTCGCTGAACTTTTCGCCCTTGCGCGCTCGCGCCACGATGTCCTTGGCCTTCTTCTCGGCCGCCGCCGTCTGCTCGGGCGTTTTGCCCTCGGTGGAAATCAGGATCTGGCTCAGGAATACCTGCTCCTTGCGCACGTACTCGGCGGCGTGCTCGTCGTAGTACTTTCGCAGCTCCGGTTCGGGGATGCTGACGCGGTAGGTGACCTCCTGGCCGATCACCCGCTGGCCCAGCAGTTGCCGCATCATGCGGTCCTTGTAGTCTTCGAAGGTCATCCCGGTCTGCTCGCGAACGTACTCGTGGAACTTATCCGGGTCCGAGATCTTGCTCTGCACCTGGAGGTCGGCCAGCCGGCGGTTGATCTCGGCATCGATCTTGATGTTGAGGTCCTTGCCCTTCTGTACCAGCAGCAGCTCGTCGATCTTTTCGCGCAACGCGTTGGCCGAGTTCTCCGTGACCGCCTGCGTCAGCCGGGCGCCGCTGAGCCCCTCCCCTTTAAGCTGCTGCTCGATGTCTTTCCGCGTCTGCTCCAACTCGCCGCGGGTGATGATGTCGCCGTTTACTTTCGCGGCGATCTCCTCCACCACCTTGACATCCGCCGCAACGGCCACCGGCAGCGCCGCCGCTATGAGTACTACAAACCTGCGAAACATAATTTGTGTCCTTCCAGTTTATCAAGCCTTCAACTGCCCCAGTTTGTCGGCCAGGAACCGCAGAACGTCCCCTGCTCCCGGTTGCCCCTCTAACGGTAGTAGCAATACGCCTGCCGGAGTGAACTGCGCGCCCCGCGTCTTGCCGACCATGTTCATGAGCCGCGCCGGGTCCACGCGAGTCTCCTTGTGGAACTTGATACTCAACACGTTATGGCGGCGGTCCACGGCCTCGACGCCGGTCTGCTCTGCCATGGTCTTCAGCTCCGAATACGCCAGCAGGTTGCGCACCGCCTCCGGCACTGTGCCGTACCGGTCCTCCAGTTCCTTTTCGGCACGGTCGCGCGCCGCGGCGTCGGCGGCGTTGGCAATCTGCCGGTACGCCCGCAAACGCTGGTTTTCATCGGCGATGTAGTCGGGCGGGATGCGGATATCGAGCCCCAGATTCAAAGCCGAATGGATCTCCGGCACAACTTCTTCGCCCTTCAGCTCCCGAACCGTCTCATCCAGCAACCGGACGTACGTATCGAACCCCACCGAATTGATGTGGCCGTGCTGCTGGCCTCCCAGCAGGTTCCCGGCGCCGCGCAGTTCCAGGTCGAGGGCGGCGATCTTGAACCCCGCGCCCAAGTCGCTGAACTCCTTGAGCGCCGCCAGCCGTTTGCGTGCGATCTCCGTCAACTCGGTATCCGGCGGCACCAGCAGATAGGCATACGCGCGCCGGTTGGACCGGCCTACCCGCCCGCGCAGTTGGTACAGTTCCGACAAGCCGTAACGCTCGGCGTTTTCCACAATCATAGTGTTGGCCAGCGGGATGTCCAGTCCATTCTCTATTATTGTCGTACAAACCAGGATATCGAACTCGTGCCGCATGAATTGCAGCATGGTCTTCTCCAGCTCCGCCTCTCCCATCTGACCGTGCCCGACCCCGATCCGCGAATTCGGCGCCAGTTCCTGGAGCATGGCAGCCCGCGCCCAGATCGAATCCACCCGATTGTGGAGGAAGTAAATCTGCCCGCCTCGGGCCAACTCCAGTTCCAGGGCCGAACGAATCAATTCCGGCTGGAACCCAGCCACCACGGTGTGTATGGACAGTCGGTCCTTGGGCGGCGTCT
>JBGPKH010000390.1:0-8317 GCA_041485845.1 Bryobacteraceae bacterium | reverse complement strand
GTGCCCATGGTGCTGCCGCCGCGGTAGGTCTCTTCGACCAGGTCGGCCACCTCTTCTCCGAACGGCAGGCCCCGGAGTGCGTCGCGCAGCTCGCGCACGGGAGGATCGGACAGGACGACGCTGCCCACGGGCTGGGCGCTGGCGGAGCGGCGCATTTCGAGCTTGGTGGGCCGGTGGCCGGGGCCGAAGACCCAGGCGTGGTTGACTTCGGCGAAATCGTGATCCTCGGTGGCCAGCCAGAAAACCGGCACCGCGGGAATGCCGTTTTCGGACAGCCAGGCGGCGAGCTTCGTGGCATGCAGCACCTTGTAAATTGTGTAGGCCGGACCGGAAAACAGCCCCACCTGCTGGCCGGTGACCACGGCGACCGTTTCCGGCCGGGCGAGCCGTTCCAGCGAGTTGCCGGGGGGATTTTGCACGCGCAGCGCGTCGATCAGGGCGGCGCGACGAACGCCCGAGAGCTGGATTTCCGCCGCCGCTGCCCGAAAGGCGTCGAGATCGCGGTGAGGGTGGCGGTAGAAGCGCGCGGTGCGGTCGGGGTGGTAGAGCACGTCTGCGAACAGGGCAGAGGTGTGGGGGAGGTCGGTATGCCGGACGCAGGAACAGTGCATGCCAGGGATCAGCTTACCAGATGATCCCCGGCTGTTGGGGGATTCAACAAGGGAGGGCGGGTAACGGCATGGCTCTCAGGCGACGGTCCGCGGTCTTTGGGGGTAATCGTTTTCCGTGATGGAAATGAGCTCGAGGTGAAGAAGTGCCGTGGGAATCAGTCGAGAGGGGGTAGTTCCGGGCCAGGGTGGGCTCCGCCGAGTGAATGCCCGCCGCACTTGCCACGTGGTCGGCAAACCGAAGGTCTGCCGAGGGTCTGACAAGGACCAAACGGCCGTTCCGTTTCCGGTCTTCTCCTGTTTAAGAAGCCAGTGCTTTCAACACCGCCTCGCGATTCTTCGCGATGACCGCGAGGTAGGCACGGGTTGTTGCATCTGGTTTCCTGCGCCCTTGCTCCCATTCTTGAAGCGTCCTTGGATTTATGCAGAATGCCAAGGCGAACTCTGATTGCGACATGCGGGCTCTCTTGCGGATACGTTTCACGTCCACCTCGTTCGGCAGAACCACGTGCCGGGTGGGAAGCGTCTTCGCGCCCTTTAGATGAGCCAGGATCTCTTTGGCGCTCTCCTCCAGCGCGCGGCCGAGTTCCGTACGTTCTCCGATTTCGGCATTCCGCTTGGAAGTACTCATGATCGTCGACCTCCTTTCACTGCTCTCTTGATCTGTGCCGCAAGCTTTGCGAGCACATTCTGATCGGCCGCCGAGAGGGTTCGCTTTCGTGACTTGGCGTATATCGATGCCATGTAAACGCGACCGGGTTCCGCTAAGAAGAAATAGACAACCCGAAAGCCACCACTCTTTCCCTGGCCGGGCCGGGCCCAGCGAGCCTTGCGGAAGCCACCGGCGCCGGGCATTACCGGATGACCTTCCGGCGCACAGGCAATGAAGAACTCCATCGCCGCACGTTCTTCTTCGTCCATGAGCGCCGAGACCTGAGATTCGTATCCCGACAGGCTAACGATTTCGGCGATCACTAACCTGTACTATACGGCATTGACGTATGGGTGTCAACCGAGTGCCGTCACAGAAGCATAGGTCCCCACAAACGCGCGTGCGACGGTTTGCGTCGTTCCGCTTGGACGTAATGTCGGCACTCCGGAGTGCTGCCTCCATACCGGAGAATCACGTCCGTTTTGCTTCGCGGCGTATCCCTCCGCAATCCAAATTCGCAATTGCGTAAGGTAGCCGACTGACTTCGCCGCCGCGATCCTCTTCGCGGCCGCAATCTGTTCGGACACCAGCCGGAACGAGATGGGAAATTTTGCACGCGCGCGATGATCGCGAATGGATTTAGTCAGTGCCGCCGTCGGCTTGACGGTTTGCTTTCGGGCAACTGATACCATACTTCTGTCACGGAGTGCTGCTCGAAATACTCAGCCGCCTCTTGGTCCGAGCGGAACCGCGGCAGAGGAGTTTTCCAGGAGAGAGTTTCTTCTTCATGCGGTCCACCTACTGGCGGCGGAACATGTGCCGCTCGAAATGGAGGATCTTGTGATCGTCCCTGTCAAACCCGAAATGACCACTGCTCAGTAAATCACGGTGTATATACAACTCGCTACTCGACCCCTGCCGCCGCTGCCCGAACGTACACCGCCGTGGCGTCCCCCTCCCTGATTCAGTACTGAGAAACGCTAGAGGACAGTATCTGGAGCGACCCGGCGCGTGAGTGCTGCGAACCGGCGAAATCCAGACCGCCGGGAATCGATGTCTCCAGCCGCACGCTCGCGAACAGGCTTCTCGACCGCAGCCGCACCCGCCGCGTGCTATCCTGATTTCCGGATGTTCAGCCGCCAGCGTAAAGCTCGTGTTTTCTTTGGGCTATCCGACATCTTCCTGGCCGGGCTGGCGTTCCAGGCAGCCTACCAGACACGCGTCGTCCTGCATCTGGAACGTAACTTCTTCCTCACTGTCGAACGTAAGGCATTGGTTTTGGGGTTCTCCGTACTCGCCTGGGTGGCGATCGGACTCTGGCTGGAAGTCTACGACAAGCTCGACTCCGGCCACCCGCGCATCATCCTCCGCGATACGGCGCGACAGTGCGGTTACGGCGCCATTTGCCTCATCGTTTTCGAGTACGTCTTTCGCCTCGACCTGAGCCGCCCCTTCCTGGTCCTCTTCTCGGTTTACGCCTGGACCGTCCTGCTGCTGTTCCGTCTCACCGCCGGACGCCTGGTGGGGGTCATCCTCCGCGAGTTCGCCGCGCCCCACTACGTCATGGTAGTTGGCACCGGCGAGCGCGCCATCCGCATGGCCCGGGAACTGGAGCAATCCTCGGAGTACGCCATTCGGCTGCACGGTTTCCTCAGCGAATTGCCGGGGCCCGGCGTGCCCACCGAAATCGAGCTCGGATCCCGCTATCAGGTCCGCCCGATCGCGGAACTGCCCTCGATCCTGCGCCAGCACGTGGTGGACGAGATCATCTTTGCGGTGGGCAGTGAAAGCCTGGCGGAGCTTGAGGAGGCCTTCCTGCAATGCGACGAAGAGGGCGTGCGCACGCGCGTGGCGGTGGATTTCTTCCCCCACGTGAACAGCACGGTATCTCTGGACCGCTTCGGGGCCACGCCTCTGCTGACGTTCTCAGCGGCCCCGTACGACGAGATCCGGCTGCTGGTCAAGCGCTCCACCGATATTCTGATTGCCGCCGGCGGGCTGCTGGTCCTCTCGCCGCCGATGGTGGCCCTCGCGATTCTGATCCGGCTGACGTCGCCCGGCCCGGCGATTTTCCGCCAGGTGCGCTGCGGCCTCAACGGCCGCCGCTTCCTCTTCTACAAATTCCGTTCGATGTGCGAGAATGCCGAAGACCTCAAGGACGCGCTGGCGCATCTCAGCACCCGCCAAACCGCCTTCAAGATTCCGGACGACCCGCGGCTGACCGCCGTCGGCCGCTACCTGCGGAGATTCTCCATCGACGAATGGCCGCAACTGTGGAATGTCCTGCGAGGCGACATGTCGCTGGTCGGACCGAGGCCGGCCGTCCCCTCCGAAGTCGAGCAGTATAAGTGCTGGCAGCGGCGCCGCTTGCGCATGCGGCCCGGACTCACCTGCCTGTGGGCGGTCGCCGGCCGCGACGCAGTCGACTTCGAGACCTGGATGAAGATGGACATGCAGTACATTGATAATTGGTCGCTGGCGCTGGACTGGAAGATCCTGCTGCGAACCATTCCACGCGTGCTCACGGGCCGCGGTGCGAATTGAGGAATTCGACCATGCACCTGATTCCCACCCAAGACGAAGTGGTCGCCCTGCTGCGCGAAACCGGCGCCCTGCGCGACGGTCACTTCGAGTATCCCAGCGGCATGCACTCCAATGAGTACCTGCAAGTGCCGATTGCGTTGCGCCACTATCAGGATCAGCGGCTGCTCTCGGTGGGGCTGAGCCGCCTGCTCCGGGCCAACCCCGAAATCCGGGCCATCGTGCCGCAGCTCTCCATCGTGGTGCCGGCCACCGGCGGCTTGCCGGTGGCGTTCGGCGTGTGCGAGTCCTTGCGCGCCAAACAGGTGTACTGGGCGGAGCGCTACAAGGATGACGAACCGATGCGTTTCCGCCAGTACGTGGAGCCCCAGCCGGGCGAGCAGGTTGTCCTGGTAGACGACATTCTGCGCACCGGCAGCAAGCTCATGGAGATGAAGAAGCTTCTGGAGGCCAGCGGAGCGTGCGTGGTGGGCTTGGCGGTGATCATCTACCAGCCGACGCCCAGTACCATCGATTTCGGATCTCTTCCCCTCTATTATCTGGCCAAGCTCGATGCCAGCTACTATTCCGACGGCGCGCATTGCGAATTATGCAAACGAGGCGAGCGCATGGAAAAGGTCTGGGTTTAGCCCGGTTTAGTCCGGATGGCCGCAAATCCTGCCGGAATGCAGTGAAGACCGGGGTTCGAAGTGTCTCACTACAGGACGATTATTACTCAGGCCGGGCCGTTGCTGAATGACTGTGCAGAATGTCACAAAGCCATGACGGTGGAACATTTGCCGGTGGCCGCGGGTCACATTTCCACAGACTTTTCCACAAATGGGTGGAAATGTCACGTCAGAGTGTGGCCCCGCGGCTCTGCGCACACCAGCATGTTCCAATCCAAGGATGATCCTGAAATTAGGAATCGTTTCCAATGCAAGATGATCCTGAAATCGGTACACCTGTGCCGGGTGGTTTCTCCTTTCTTTGAGAATGTCCAGTTCCGCGCAAGGTCAGAACCGCCTTAATCCTCTGAATCCAAATTGCTTACGCTCATACCCCGATTCCGCCAGATTTCCTCGAAAAACCCAGTCACCAGTTTTTTGGAAATCTTTTCCCTTTGTTTTCAGTCCTTTTTCTCCCAAAAAGGCCGTCAGCCTCTTTACGGCATAGGAGAATGTAATCAGGAAGGAAGTTACGGCCGGACCTTCCGGCCCTCCCGGCCGCAAGCCTACTTGCGGTCTTTTCGTTTTAGGGACACCCATGCAACCAACCGCCAATCACCAAACCGCCGTTCCGCCACACCGGCCCATCCCCGCAATAGTTTGGGAGGCGCATTATATGCAAAAACCCTCCCGGATGCGCCTCCCAATTTCTTGCCCTGTCCGCAAACTACAGAATCCGAATCGCTTAACGATCGCTAGAATAATACTTTCATACCCCCAGTTTTTTGCGTCCCATGCGCCTCCCGGAGCCCCGAATTCTGCACTGCCCCAACCTGGCTCTGGCGGGATGCTTACCCGGATTGAGAAATTCCACACCCGCTGGCCACTCCCTGCCGAATCGGCCCTGCCGCAACCGAGCCGCGACCAAAGGGAGCGGTTTCCGCCGCTGAACGGCAAAATCCTGCAAGCGTTTAGGCGCCACCCAACACGCCCTTCGCCCGCCGTCCCGGTTATAATAAAAGAACCGCTTAAGCGTCCCCCGCATTCCTTACGAGGCGGGGGGTGCCGTGTTCTCATGTTCGACAACCTATCGGAAAAATTGCAGCGGGTTTTCAAGAACCTGCGCGGCGAAGGCAAACTTACGGCCGCCAACATGGAGAGCGCCCTGCGCGAAATCCGCCTGGCGCTGCTCGAGGCCGACGTCAATTTCAAGGTCGTCAAACAGCTCATCGAGAACATCAAAGTCAAGGCCATGGGCGAGGAAGTCCTCAACGCCCTTTCGCCCTCCCAGCAGGTCGTCAAGATCGTCCAGGAGGAGATGATCAAGATCCTGGGCAGCCACGAATCGAAGCTGCGATTCGCCAACGAGCCGCCCAGCGTGTTCCTCATCGTCGGCTTGCAGGGGTCGGGCAAGACCACCTCCACCGGCAAGCTGGCGCGCTGGCTCTCGAAGAACGGCCACCGCCCGATGGTGGTCTCGGTGGACGTCTACCGCCCCGCCGCACGCGAGCAGCTCAGAGTGGTGGCGCGCGATGCCGGCCAGCCGATCTACGAAGGCGCGCCGGGAGAGACGCAGCCGCTCGACCTGGCGCGATCCGCCCGGCGCGAGAGCGCCAACAGCGGCCGCGACGTCCTGCTGGTGGATACCGCGGGCCGCCTGCACATCGACGACGATCTCATGGTCGAGCTGCAGCAACTGAAAGAGCAGCTCAACCCCGTCGAGATCCTGTTCGTGGCCGATGCCATGACCGGCCAGGATGCCGTGAAATCGGCCGACGAGTTTCACAAGCGCCTGGGCATCACCGGCGTCATCCTCACCAAGATGGATGGCGACGCGCGCGGCGGCGCGGCTCTCTCCATCCGCCACGTCACCGGGCAGCCGCTGAAGTTCGTGGGCATAGGCGAAAAGCTCGACGCGCTGGAGCCGTTCCATCCCGACCGCGCGGCCAACCGCATCCTCGGAATGGGCGACATTCTCTCGCTCATCGAGAAGGCCTCGACCGAGCTCGATCAGAAGAAGGCCGTCGAGATGCAGCGTAAGCTGCTGGACAACGATTTCACGCTCGATGACTTCCGCGACCAGTTGCGCCAGATCCGTAAACTCGGGCCGCTGCAAAACCTGCTGGGCATGATGCCCAAAGTGGGAATGCTCAAAGAGCTGAAGGACGTCAAGGTCGACGAGAAAGAGATCAATCGCGTGGTGGCGATCATCGATTCGATGACGCCCAAAGAGCGCGACAATCACATGCTCGTCAACGGCAGCCGCCGCCGGCGCATCGCCAAGGGCAGCGGCACGTCGGTGCAGGAAGTCAACCAGTTGCTCAAGCAGTATTCGCAGGCTCGAAAGATGATGAAGAGCTTTTCTGGAGGCCTGCTGGGAAAGAAAATGGGCAAAATGAAACTGCCCCCGGGCTTCCCGTTCGGAGACATGCCTGGGCTGTAGAAAAGAAGAAGAGCCGTAAAACAGAAAAATGGAGCATAGATGCTGATGATTCGCCTGGCGCGGTTTGGCGCCAAAAAGAAGCCGTTTTATCGCGTAGTCGTGATTGATAAAGAGCGTGCCCGCAATGGCCGCAACCTGGAGGTGGTGGGGCATTACAACCCGCTCACCAGCCCGGCGCAGGTGGTGCTGAAGCACGACCGTCTGGAATATTGGACCAAGAACGGTGCGCAAATGTCCGAGACCGTTAAGGGATTGGTGGAGAAGAATCCCGCCCCGGCAGCCCAACCCGTGGTCTGAACCACCGGAATAGCCCCTTGATTGTAAGGATTAGAACGACATCGACTCTGGTAACCCACGATTTTGCATCGTGATACCAGTCCCCTTCAGTTACCATGAGGTTGGAGGCGGGGTGGAATGAAACAGTTGATCGAAGACATTGCCAAAGCTCTGGTTGACATCCCGGAGGAGGTTTCGGTCCGAGAGGTTTCAGGCGAACAAGTCACCGTTTTGGAATTGAAAGTGGCGCCGAGCGATCTGGGGAAAGTGATCGGAAAACAGGGCCGCACCGCCCGTTCCATCCGCACGATCCTGGGAGCGGCCGGCATGAAGTTGAACCGCCGCTTCACATTGGAAATCCTCGAGTGAGCGTGGCGCCTGCGTAACGACTCCAGCGCCGAGGGGGTCACTGTCGCCCTGTTAGGGCGGACCCGAGGCAACCGTGGCGAGATCACCGCGCTGGCCTTCAGCAGCAAGCCCGAACGATATCAGGCTTTGCAGGAAGTGCGTTTGTTCGGCGCGGGTGAGCGCTTCGAGGTGGAATCCACGTGGTTCCACAACGGAGTGCTGATCTTCAAGTTTCGGGGCGTGGATAGCATTTCGGACGCCGAACGTCTCTCCGGCGCCGAGGTGCGCGTCCCCATTGGCGAGCGCACGCCTCTCGATGCCGGCGAGTACTTCGAGTCCGACGTGGTGGGGTGCGACGTGGTGGACCGAGGCACCGGCGAGCGGCTGGGACGGGTCACCGGATGGCACGATGGGGGCGGAGCGGGCCTGCTGGAGATCGACGGTGACTGGCTGATTCCCTTCGCCCGCTCGATCTGCGTGGAGATCGATCCCGCCGCTGGACGGGTCGCGGTAGAATTACCCGAGGGCCTGAAGGACGTGAACCGATCGTGACCTTCCATGTGCTGACGATCTTCCCCGAATTTTTCGTGGGACCGTTCGCGCATGGCGTCGTAATGCGGGCCCGGGACGCCGGGCTGCTCGATATCCGCATCCACAATCTGCGCGACTGGACGCTCGACCGTCACAAAACGGTGGACGACCGTCCGTTCGGCGGCGGTGAGGGCATGGTGCTCAAGCCGGAACCCGTTTTTGCGGCGGTGGAATCGATCTGGCCCGAGCGGCGGCCGGACCAGCCCGAGCG
>JBGPKH010000389.1:0-8392 GCA_041485845.1 Bryobacteraceae bacterium | reverse complement strand
GCGGCGCGGCGCGATCAACGCCTGGACCGACGAACGCCGGCCACGGGGCATTGAAGGCGATCGATCCGCAGACGGGTGAGGCGAAGTGGGAGTTCCGGACCTACGACGTGTCGGACAGCGGCGTGCTGACGACGGCGTCGAACCTGCTCTTCACCGGCAACCGCGAGGGGTACTTCTATGCGCTGAACGCCGCCAACGGGACGCCGCTGTGGAAGGTGATGCTGGGCGGCGATGTGGCGGCGGGTCCGATGACGCACCTGGCGGGCGGGAAGCAGTACATTGCCCATCGCGGCGGGGCACGGGTTGTTTGTGTATGGGCTGAGGGAGTAGGAGTCTGAGATTTCCGCTGCAAATTTGCAGCGGAATATTAAGGCTTTAGAATCAGGTTGTTACGAATGTGTGTCAAATTAGACACGCACGGAGCGCGAGCAAGCTGCTCCCAGGCAGTGCTAGGATGCGAAAGAGGAATGGGAGAGCCGCCGTGGAGACGAAGCAGCAGATATTGAAGGCCATTGAGGATCTTCCAGACGACGCGGGCGTTGAAGATGCCCTCGATCGGCTCTACTTGCTCTACAAGGTCGAACGAGGCCTGCAGCAGGCCGATCGCGGGGACTTGATCAGTCAAGAAGAAGTCCGCCAGCGTATGACGCGAAGTGGCTGGGCGGACGCCGCCCGGCTGATGCGTGCTCGGGGTGAAGATCGGCTGCTATAGGCTCTAAAGCTCGCCGGAGAAGGCTTTGGAGAGGATGGAGGGCATGAGCGCGTCGAGTTCGGCGGCGGTCTCGGCTTGCAGACGCTTCAAGTTATTCACGTCTTTTTGGAAAGCCTCCAACATCGCGACAATCCGGCGTTGCTCGCGGATCGGAGGAACCGGAACCGTCAGATCACGAATTTCCCGCAATACGAGGTGACGGATCATGTCCCCTCGTGACTGCAAGGCGATCCGCTCCTGCAAGTATGGCGCCCGAATCGCCCAGGTGAGAAACTCGCCATCCAGGAGCCCTCGCTTTGGCTTAATGAGCGCGACGGAAACGAAGAAACTAAACTCGCGGTCCGTATCCACCAAGCACGGGACTCCAATTGTTCCGTCCTTGCTTAGCAACACGTCTCCCTTCTCCGCCTTCGCACGCTTTTGAAACTGGCGATGATCCTCGGCCGTGATGAACTTGTGGTCGGCGAAGCGAATCCGGCCAGAAGTAATGTTCAGCACGGTGATGAACGGAACGCCGCCTTCCGCATATGTCGGCGTTATATGTGGACCGTCGGCCACGTCGTCGACAACCTCGTCGAGCTTCAGCCAGTTGCTAATTCCGAGATTCCCTTCTGTTCCTTCATATGGATTCCCAAAGAGTCGATTTAAGTAGGCCTTGAGAATGGCCTCTGCCTGCTCCGCTGCCTGTTGCCGGAGGGAGCGGGCCTCGGTGATTTGGATGGCCAGGGTTTCAATTCGCACCACGATCCGCCGCTGCTCCGCCAACGACGGTAGTGGGATTTCGCAGGCAAAGAGCGCATCCGGATTCAGTGTGCGCCGGCGGTCACCCATGCCGCTGGCTCGCGTGCCAAGGTCTTCCCAGAAAGCAGGACTGCGCATCACGTAGCCGAGGAATTCGCGATCAAGCTGAGTCACGTCACAGAGAAAGGTCGGAAACTGTGGCGAAAGAAATCTACCCGCGAACTTCTCTGAACTGAGCGCGAGCGCGCCTTCCCAGCCGAAGAGTTGACTCATCACAACGTGCTCGGCCTTCAGTCGATAGAATAGTCGGTAGCTCGTCTTGCCATTTTCGATCGGCTCACGCTCAAAAAGTCCCCGTCCAAAACTAAGTACGCCTACCATTGGATAGGTTGCACCCGCATCGATTGGCACACGGGCGAGATCGAGGTTTAACACCTTACCTAACCGCACTTTGGGCAACGGCTTCATGGTTTCTGCGCCAGCACGGTTTTGATTCGCGTCATGATTTCTGCGATGCGGTGCTCCTTCCTCAGGACGTCGTCGGCGAGTTGTTCAGGCGGAAGATGCGCGATGTCTTCTTTGGCGCTGGGGTTCTTGAGGTCAAGATTGACAGAAATAAGAGCGCCCTTCTCGTCGTACTTGAGCACGTCCTTGGCCTGCACCTTCCAGGCGCGTTCGTTCTCTGCGCGTTTCTTCCACCAGTCGAGACAGGGCTTGAATTCCTCGAATTGCAGGGGCTGGGTTTTTGTGTAGTTCTTGCGCCCTTCGGGGAGCGGCTGCTCGTAGTACCAGATTTCTTTTGTCGAGCCGGAGCGATCAAAAAAGAGCAAGTTGGTAGGGATGCTGGTGTAGGGCGCGAAAACACCGTTGGGGAGCCGCACGATGGTGTGAAGGTTGAATTCCTTGAGTAGCTCCTCCTTGACCCGCGCGCAGACGCCATCGCCGAAGAGGACACCGTTCGGCACGACCATGCCGCACCGGCCGCCTTCGGAGCCGCCGACGAGCCGACGGAGCTTGCGCATAATGAGTTGGATGAAAAGGAGTGCGGTCTCGGCGGTCTGCTTGTCTTCGGGGAAGTTCGTCAAAATGCCACGCTCTTCCTCACCACCGAACGGCGGATTCGTCATGATCACATCCACGCGGTCCTTGTCGCCGATCTCCCGCAGCGCGAAGCGCAGAGCATTGCCTGGATCAATTTCGGGATATTCAAGCCCGTGCAGGAGCAGGTTCATCTGGCAGAGGAGGTACGGCAAGGGCTTAGCTTCGATCCCGTCGAGCGTACCGCGCTGGAGGCGCTTGAAATCGCCCGCGGTCTTGCATTGCTTCTTCAAGTGCTCGAACGCCTCGACCAGGAATCCCCCGGTGCCGGCTGCCGGGTCAAGGACGTTTTCGCCAAGCTGGGGGTTGGTCACGGTCACGATGAACTTGATGACCGGGCGAGGTGTGTAGAACTCGCCGGAGTCGCCTGCCGTGTCTCGCATCTCCTTGAGCATGGACTCGTAGAGCAGGCCCAGCGTATGGATTTCGTCTTTGGATGTGAAGTGGATTTCGTTTACTTTGTTTACGACATCGCGCAGAAGGTAGCCGTTGACCATGCGGTTCACGGTGCCCTGGAACACGCGGGCGATTACGTCGCGCCGATCGCCGTTTGCGCTCTCGAGAGACTTGAGGTACGCAAAGAGCCCGGTTCCGCGCTTGCCGTCGGGTCGCACGGCCTCGTCCTGGTTAATAAAGGCGATGAGCTCGGGCCCCGTGATGCCGTCAGGTTTGGCTGCCCAGTCGCGCCAGCGATAGGGCGGTTCTATCGCGGGCCGGAAACGCTTCCCGGCGAGCTCGGCCTCTTGCGCCCGGATGTCCTCTAGGTCATCGAGGAACTTTAAGAACATAACCCAAGTGAGCATCGGCAGCCGGTCGAGGTCGCCGCTGAGCCCTTTGTCCTTGCGCATGATGTCGCGGCAGGACTTGATGAGTGATCCCAACTGCTGGGCGGTCGATTGGGGTGTTGCGGTCTCGGTCTTGGTGCGGGCCATAGGTGAATACGATTATGAGGCGTATAGGAGCGCTTGCATCTCAGCGACCGCGGCGCGGAGCGTTGTAGCACTGCCGAAAAACCCCGCGATGTCGGCTACCGTGCCGCGGTGAGAGATCGGAGGTACTTTGAGGATCTCCGGGATCTGGAACTGAGCGGTCCCGTACTCGATGTACTTGTCGAGCATCTCACCGAGCACCGCGCGGGCTTCGGGTGAGTAGCCATCGAAGAAATCCTGCTTCTCTTTGCGCAGCATCTCGGCCCGTTCGCGGCGGGTGCGGAGCGGCGCGTTGAAGGCAACGTGGCAAAGGAGGTCGAACGGATCCGCGTCGGGTTGCTTGGTGGCGCTGGCCAGGTCGTCAAAGGAGATGCCTCGCTCCTCCAAGGCGGTGATGATGTGGGCGCGCTCTTGAGCGTCGCTCCACATGGATCGAAGAGCGGCAGCGGACGGGTACATGCTGCGTACCTTGTCTGCCGTGTAATCGGTGAACTTGACGACCCGCAGTTGCTTGCCGTCCGGGTCGAGCTCGTAGACGAGGTGTGCCACGATTTCGACCGAGCCGTTATCCGCGTAGAATTTGCGCCGGGGCTCGTCCGGGCCTGGGTCAACGATGGGCGGCTCCTCGAGCGGTCCGGGATCGACAAGCGGCGGCTCTTCTTCGATGATCTCGGTGCTGGTCGTGGCCCCTTCCTCGTCCATCTCCTCCTCGGTGATGAGCACCGGGTCGCCGTCGAAATCCGGGTCGGCGAAGAGCCGCGTGGCGCTCCCGGTGTAGTCGAGAATGTTGAAGTACAGCTTCCCGTAATCGTCGCGGACGCGCGTGCCCCGACCGATGATCTGCTTGAATTCCGTCATGGAGTTGATCACCCGGGCGATGACGATGTTCTTGCAGGTTTGCACGTCCACGCCGGTGGTGAGCATTTGGGAGGTTGTCACGATGGTGGGAACGAGTGTCTCAAGCTCCATGAACCGGTCGAGGTGCCCGCGGCCGATCTTGCCCTCGTCGGAGACGACCCGGGCAACGTAGTCGGGGTGCTCTTTGGCAAGATCGGCATTGCAGTTGTTGAGGGCTTTGCGCATCTCTTCCGCGTGCTCCTGGTCGACGCAGAAGACAATAGTCTTTGCGTACCGGTCAGTTTTCTTTAGGAACTCGGAGAGATGGCGCGCGATCGCTTCGGTGCGGGCCTTCAGGGCAACCACGCGTTCAAAGTCTTTGGTGCCGTACACATCGTCGGGAATCTCGCGGCCGTAGCGGTCGAGTTCCCCTTTGCTGGGCCGCCAACCGGCCGCATCCACAGTGGAGACGATGCGATGCACGCGATAGGGCGCGAGGAACCCGTCTTCAATCCCTTGGCGCAGGCTATAGGTGTAGAGTGGGTTACCGAAGTACTTGTACGTGTCGCGGTTGTCTTCGCGCAGCGGCGTGGCCGTCATGCCGAGCTGATAAGCTGGCTCGAAATAATCGAGGATGTCCCGCCAGTTCGACTCATCGCGCGCGCTGCCCCGGTGGCATTCGTCAATGACTACGAGATCAAAGAAGTCGCGGGAGTACTCCCGGTAAAGGCCGGGGCGCCGTTCGTCTTTGGCGATAGCCTGATAGGTGGAGAAATACATCTGGCGGCTTTTGACCGCCTCGCCCTCGATCTTGTGCCGGGCGTCGCCGAAGGGGGCGAAGGTCTTGGCCATCGGCTCGTCCACCAGGACGTTGCGGTCGGCCAGGAACAGAATCCGGGGCCGACGATGTTCCCCCGTGCGGTTCCAGGCGGAGTTCCAGAGCTTCCAGCAGACCTGAAACGCGACGAGGGTCTTGCCGGTTCCGGTCGCAAGGGTGAGGAGAACGCGCCGCTTGCCTTGCAGGATCGCCTGCACGGCACGGTTGATCGAGATTTCCTGGTAATAACGAGGATGCTTCTTGGGTAGGGGGTAGTAGGGCGCAAGTACTCGCTCGGCGATCTGGTCGGAGATTCTCTCCGCCGCTCGGAGGCGGTCCCAGAGTCCGTTGGCCGATGGGAATACGTCGAGGTCGCTGTCCTTGCCCGTCAGGAAGTCGTGCTCGACGATGCTATGGCCATTGGTGGCGTACGCGAACTTGAGGCCGAGGATTTGGGCGTAGTCTTTGGCCTGCTGCAAGCCATCGCCTGCGTTGTTGTAGACGGACTTGGCCTCCACGACGGCAATGGAAAAATCGCGGCGGTAGCGAAGCAGATAATCCGCACGCTTCTGCGGCCGGCGGCGAGGTTTTGCGCCCGCGACGATGATCCGGCCATCGGTGAAAGTTTTCTGTTCGCTGATCTGGTCGTCCGTCCAGCCTGCCGCATAGAGCTTGGGGAGGACGTAGGTCCGACAAGTATCAGCTTCGGTGAGAGCAGGCATTGGCGAGTGCGACTTAGGGATGTTATCACGCGCTACCGACGAGTACTTCAACCTGGGCTGCCGGGTCGCCGGGCAGTGAGCCCTTTTACTCGACAGGCTTTTCGAGGACCAGGCGCTCGAGGTGGGCCTGGGGATCGGCCTGGGAATGGATGACTTTGGCTCCGGGGAAGGCGGGAAGGAGATCCGCGGGCGAGGCGGAGATGTAGTGGTTTTCGTAGACGAACAGGCCGGCGGGCTTGAGGCCGCGCAGCAGGCGCGCCGCGCCGGCCGGGTCCGGGTGGGGCAGGTCGGTCATGACGATCAGGTCCCAGGCTTCGACTCCAGCGTCGAATTTTTCGAAGCGGCTGACGACCGCCTGGAGAGACAGGCCCTGGTTTTTGGCTATCGCGCGGACTTGGACGACGGCGGGAGCATAGGAATCGAGGCCGGTGACGGTCCACCCCTGGCGAGCGAGGAAGAGGGCCTCCCTACCCTGCCCCATGCCGATATCGAGAGCCGGGCCGGGGCGGCGTTCTTCGAGGAGGTTCGCGAAGAAGAAATCCGGCTCAGCCGGGGCACTCGCGGAGGGTGGGGGCGAGGGACGGCCGAAGTTCTTAGCCAGATACTCGATGACCGGGTCGATATCCTCGGCGGCCACGGAAGCACCCCGAAATACCATGTCCGCGACGACGAAACCCCACCGCTCTTTGGTGAGGCGGAAGCGCGTCGCGACCTCAAGGGCATGGCAATCCTGACAGGCCTGCTCCACGGCCTCTTTGCCCGTGCCCAGCGGCAGCTCGACCTCCGCATGGGCCGCCCACGCCAGGCAGAGACCCAGCGCCCAGAGGAGGCTCGGGCGCGCCCAGGGTGAGTTAGTCAATCCGGAATCCCCAGCCAGTGGCTTCGAGAACATTGTGGGGGGGGCCTTCGGGCACCATGGGGGACAGCCAGGGCCGTTCCAGCCAGGAAACCGAGGAAAGCGCGGCGGTTCACCATGTTTTGCTGCCTCCAGCTAAGCACTGATTTGGTAGCAGTTTAGCGCAGACCGAGCCGGATGCCACCCCGTCCAGGGGATTTTTTGCTGGATTTTTGTGCTGGACACATCGGAAGGACTCTGGTAGTATTCCCCTTTCGTCTTTGGCCGGATCTTATTGACCGTTTTGATCTTGCGGATGAAATCGAGCAAGAGCAACCAAGTCCTTATCATCGGTTTGGCGGTGGCAGGGGTGCTGCTACTAGCCTCGTGCGCGACGACGACCAGCCAGACGCACACGGCGATCCGGCAGTTCGCTCCGCCGGCGCCCCCTCCCGAGCCGCCCCGGCTGTTGCTCGACACCCCTCCCCTGCTGGCCGCCAACCACTTGCCGGTGCTCGACCCGGCGCTGGCGCTGGTGTATCCGACGCCGCTCGCGCGGGAGTCGAACACGCTCCGCCGGCTAGGCCGCCAGAACCCCGCCCGCTTGATGGCAGAGTTCCAGGCGCAAGAGTGGGATTCCTGGAAGCAGACGCTCGCTTCCGCCCCGCAGCAGACCGAGGAGCTGATGCTCGAGGAAGTGCTGCAACTCACGATTCCGGAAGGTTCGGCGATCCCGCGGGAACTCTTTAAGGTCCTGCTGATGACCGAATCCGACCTGCCGTTGATGCTCAATGAGCAGGTGCTGCGGTACGTGAACTACTTCCTGGGGCGCGGGCAGCGCACGCTGCGAGAGAGCCTGCGGCGGGCCGGCGCCTATCAGCCCATGATCTCGCGCGTCCTGGCGGAGGAAGGGGTCCCGCAGGAGCTGATCTACCTGGTGCAGGCGGAATCGGGATTCCGGGCCAAGGCCCGCTCTCCCAAGGCCGCTACCGGGATGTGGCAGTTCGTTTCCTTCCGGGGCAAGCAATACGGCCTCAATCAGACGCGCCATGTGGACGAGCGGCTGGATCCGGAGAAGGCTACCCGGGCGGCGGCGCGGCACTTGGCGGATCTCTACGCCAGCCTGGGCGATTGGTACCTGGCGATGGCCGCCTACAACTGCGGACCGCTATGTGCGCAAAGAGCGGTCGAGCGCACCGGCTACGCGGACTACTGGGAGCTGGTGAAGCGCGGGGCGCTGCCGCGGGAAACGTCGAACTACGTTCCGGCGATCCTGGCGATGGCGTTGTTGGGGAAGAACGCCGAAACCTTTGGCCTCGACGACATCGTTCCCGAGCAGCCGATCCGCTACGATTCGGTTCCGACCTATGCCCGCATCAACCTGGACCTGGTCGCGGATGTCACCGGCTCGACGCTGGCCCGGCTGAAGGAGCTGAATCCGGCGCTGCTCGGCACGGCCACCCCGGACAGTCCCTATACGCTGCGGCTGCCGCGCGGGACGGGGTCCCAGTTCGAGGAAGGGATCACCAAGGTCCCCGAAGCGGGACGGGCGAGCTGGCGGCGTCACCTGGTCCGGGAGGGCGAGACGGTGGCGCAGATCGCCGCGCGGTACCGGGTCAGACCCCAGGACCTCACGGCGGTGAACCAGATCGGCGCCGAGGGGCCGGCCGCCGGGGAGCGGTTGAATATCCCGGTGCCGCT
>JBGPKH010000388.1:0-8393 GCA_041485845.1 Bryobacteraceae bacterium | reverse complement strand
TTCGACCAGCTCATCTTCAACACCGACCGCAACCTCGGGAACCTTCTGATCGACGCGGACTGGCACATCTGGATGATCGACCATACCCGTGCTTTCCGGCTCTACAGCACCTTGCAGGACCAGAAGAACCTGGTGCTGTGCGACCGGAAGCTTCTTGCCAAGCTGCGCACTCTGGACAAAGAGACGTTGAACTCGCTCAAGCCGTACCTCGGCGATGGCGAGATCAAGGGACTGCTCGGCCGGCGCGACAAGATTGTGAAATTCTTCGACGACCAGATCGCCAAGAAAGGCGAAGCGGAAATACTTTACGACCGGCCCGCCCGATGACGCGGTCCCACTGTACTACAAAGCCTTTGTTTCCTCGCGCGGCGCTAAGATTTTGCGGGGCGCCGCCGAGCCGGACGACTGGGTCCGGCGGCCGTCCGCTTCGCTGCGCGGGTGTTGCCGATAGCTGATCGCTTGCGCTGCGGCCGCACTCTGCGCTCGGCCCGGGTCGCCCGACCCGGGCTGCTTCGGCGACAGGGAGGCGGTGTATTACAGCAGTCGCGTTAACGTTGAGTGAGCGCGACCTGCGTGGCCTTCAGGTTGACTCCTTCAAACTTACCTACGGCGACGATCCTGAGACTTTCCTTGAGATCGTCCGCTGTTCCCGGCTTTCCCTGCATTGTGAATCTGGTGTTGGCGTCGTACATGATCTGGCGGACAATGTTGGCATTTGTCCGCCCGCGCATCTCGATCGTCATTTTGCCTTTATCGACACTCTTCACAATGCCGGAGAGGCGATCTTGTTTCACAGCTTTCTGGGCAAGCGCAACTCCGGCCAAGCCGCAGGGGATTACGGAACGAATGAAGATCCTTCTGTTCATGATTATCCTCCAGGGGATAAAGTACGCGGGGTTCCACCACAATTTAATCACAGTCAGATGTGAAAGTCCATGCTTCCGGACGGCGCCCGACGGTGCCCATCCCGCTCGCACCCAGGTGCTCCACGATTCGGTACTGGCCCAGGCTGGCGTCCGGAGGCAACTGCCTGGAAGGCGACGGTTCAGGGGGGCATAACAGCCTCCTAATGTCTTCAAATACAGATGCAGATGCTCTTCTAGCAATTCTAGCCGTTGCTTCAAATCACCGTGAGAAATGCTCTCTCCCTGTTCGGCTTCGGCGGCCAGGATGCGGGCGACGGTCTCTTCGCCGGCTTCTTCTTCGGGAGCCTCTGCGAGGCGGCGGGCGAATTCCTCATCGGTGAGGGGCCGTTGGCTTTCCAGTAGGGTCAAGAGTGCGTAGACCTGCTGTGGGGGCAAGGCGTCGATGCTCTCATGAAGCCGGTCCAGGTCACTCGTAATTCGCCCCATTTACGCAGAGTAAAATCACGTGGAGTGCTTTTCCTTGCCGGGAAAGTGGTTGCCCACAACCGCCAGTCCAACGAACGTACAGACCATGCTGACGGCGAGAACTCCGAGATAGGTTGCGCTGCCCGCCTGAATGATGGCGGCGCCCGTGACGGAGCTCAGCAATCCGCCGAGCCGTCCCACCGCGCCGGCGAAAGCGATGCCCGACGCCCGTACTCGCGTGGGGTAAACATGGGCGGCCAAAGCGAACATGTTGGTCTGGACGGCGTTGACGAACAGGCTGTGCAGGCCCAACCCGGCGAAGAGCAGGGCGTGACCGCCCGCGGGCTGGATACGCACGAACTGGAGCGCGAGTACGCTCGCCGCTCCGCCCAGAGCGCCCAACAGCAAGGGAGCGCGCGATCCGATAGCGGCGACTACCGGGACCCACAACAACACACCCAGAACGCCGCCGAAGTTATACGCCGCCAGTCCCGAGCTGGCGGCGGCCAGATCCAGACCCTGCGCGGTGAGCATGGTGGGCAGCCAGCCGAAGACCAGGTAAACTCCAACGAGATTGGAGAAGAAGGCGAACCAGAGTCCCAGGGTGTCGCGGCGATACAGGTCGCTGAGAAGGGATTTGAGCGGCGCCTGGTCCTTCACTTTCGGTTCCAGCCGGTCCTCGAACCGGCTCCCGGCCTGGACCGGGTTGCTCATCTTCTGGAGCAGACGAGTCAGCTCATTCCACCGCCGCGGGTGACGTACGAGGTAGCGCGGCGACTCTGGCAAGGCCAGCAACAAAGCCAGGGCGAAGAGCAGGGGTGCCGATCCGCCGGTGCCGTACAGCGCGCGCCAGCCAAGCGCCGGCAGAATCCGCGCCGCGGCCAGTCCGCCAAGCATGCCTCCCAGCGGCACGCAGATCATGGTGAGCGTCACGGCCACCGGCCGGCGGCGGAACGGTGCAAACTCGGCTGCCAGAGTGCTGGCATTGGGCAGCGCACCGCCGGCGCCCATTCCGGTGAGGAATCGCAGAATTGCCAGCTCGAGGAGGCCATGAGAAAATGCCGTAGCGATGGTGGCGGCGCCGAACAGGAGCACGCAGCCGATCAGCGTGGCGCGGCGGCCGAAGCGGTCTCCGCATTGGCCGGCGAGCGGGCTTCCGAAGGCCATCCCGGCAAGGCCGATGGCAAGCACGGGCGCAAAATCGGCGCGAGCGAGATGCCACTCGCGCATGATGGACGGAATCGCAAAGCCGAGAATCTGGATGTCGAAGCCGTCGAAGATGACGGCCAGCGCCGCCAACACCGTCATCGCCTTCTGGTATAGGCTCCACCTGCCACGGTCCAGCAGGGCGCCTACGTCGATGGCGGGAGCCGGAGCGGGAGTCATTGGTTCCAGACTTCCCGGGCCGCTTCGACCATCCTGACTTCCGTGGACCGCTGAGCGCACCAGGCCGGCGATGAGTTTGGCGTCAAGCTTTGAAGCTTATCACGTAGAATAGAAGATAAGCCATTCGGAGTTTCATGCCCACCGCGCCATTCCAACCCCTTCGGCGAATCCGGCCGATCGCCGTTCTGTGTCTGTCCACGCTGCTTCTGTCCTGTAGCCACGCGCCGCGGACGGTCGCCGCCAACACCGCTCCCCCGGACGTTTTCGCCGAGTCCGCGCCACAGGCACGCGACGCCAACGACGTGGCCCGCTTCATGGCCGGACTTCCGGGGACCGAGGGCAGCCCCTTCGCCGAGTTGGAAAAGCAGGAAGCCTGGAAGGCGCATCGGCGCGCGCTGGACCTCGCCTGGAGCGCCATCGAGACCAAGGTGCTGCCCTCCATGCAGGCGTTTCAGGCCAAAGAGTTGGGCGGCGCGGCGATCGTGAGCTCAAGGGTCTTCTACCCGTTCAGCGGGCCGGACGCCCTGATGCTCACCGTCTTCTTCCCGCGGAATCCGGTCTACGTCATGGTGGCGCTCGAGCCGCCCGGCACCTTGCCGGCTATCAAGCGGTTCGCTCGTAAGGATCTGGGCAAGGCGCTGGCGGGGTTGCGCGATACGGTCTACTCCGAGATGCACCGCAGTTTCTTCATCACCCGGCAGATGGACCGGCAATTCCGCGGGCAGGTGACCGACGGGCTGCTCCCCCCGATCCTTCTCTTGCTGGCGCGGAGCGGCCACACCGTCCAGGGCTATCGCTCCGTGCAGCTCAATGAGGCCGGAAAGGTCGTGGAAAGGGGCGCTTCGCCCGGGACCCGCAACCAAGGAGTGGAGATCGATTTCACGACTGACTCCGATCGCACCAGTCACAAGCTGTATTACTTCTCAACCAACCTGGCCAACCGGAGACTCCGCGAGAACCAGGCCTTCCTGTCGTTCCTGTCGGAGCTGAAGGGCGCGACGACGTATTTCAAAGCCACGTCGTACATGACCCACAAGCCCGAGTTCTCGGAGATTCGGGACCAGGTGCTGGCGCGGAGCGTGGCGGTTTTACAGGACGATTCGGGAATCCCCTACCGCTACTTCGGCGCACAGCCGTGGCATGTTCAGCTCTATGGGGATTATGTCCGGCCCTACGGCAGCTTCCGCTGGCTCGAACAGAAGGATTTGAAGAAGGCTTATACCACCACCGGCCCCAAGCCGCTCGATTTCCAAATCGGCTACGGATACCGGCGGATGCCCTCGAATCTGCTGTTCGCGATGAAGAGCGAAACGAAGTGAACCGCCGGGGTTGACGAGACCCCGGCGGACAGGAGCGAATCTTTCTCTTTTGGCGGTTGGCCTGAACCCCGCCCGCAAGTCCATCATGCCTTAGTCCAACCATCGACGGTAGTCCTGCGCGTACTTTGGCCGTACTGAGAGAGGCAATACGGTTCACTTGGTACTTCATGTCGGACGGTCGGCCGCGCACTCCGCCCACCCGGGAAGCTGGCCGGAAGGAGTCGCGCCCGCCGCTTCGCCACCCGCGACGACTCCCGCAACAACTGTTGGGTGGCCGCTCATCTCGTTCGGCGAGGGCTGGCACAACAACCATCACGTCCACCCCGCGTCCGCGCGCCACGCGCCTCGCCGGCCGCCGGGCCGCGTAGCACAGGCCTCCCTCTACGCGTCTCCTTCCAGTCCCTCCAAGGCGCTTCGCAACGCTGACTGCAAGAAATAGGTCACCACCGTGATCGCCGCACCTGCGGGAATCACTATCCCCGCGTATCGCGGTACCAACAAAACCGCCAGAACAACAGCGAAGGCGCATCCCGCCACATGAGCAACCTCAGGCAGGAAGTCCGGCCACGCCGAACCCGGATCCCGCCGAATTCTCTTCCTGAGCGAAGCCCGAAAACCCGGGCTCAGACCCGCCGGCGGCGCCAAGGCCCTGAGCCGCGCATCGAGCCTGCCCTGAGTCTCCGCGAAATTGCGGCAAGCATCACATGAGGCGATATGACCTTCCAGAGCCATCCGCCCTCCGTCCCCCAGCCGTTCCACCAGCGACCCCACGATGCTGTCCTGAGCTTCTTGGCAATCCATCCCCTACTCCTTCATCATTGCGGCCAGAGCGAGACGCGCCCGGTACAAATGGCTCTTCACCGTCCCCTCCGGCAAGTCCAACATCCGCGCGACTTCTTCCACGCGCTTCTCCTCCAGATAAAATAGCGTGATCACTTCTCTCTGCACGTCCGGTAAGCGCTCGATGCACCGCGCCAGTTCCGGATCCCCCGAGAATACGCTGGAGGCCGGCGGATCGTGCTGCGCATCGAGCGCCACCGTCTTCCGGTAAGCCTCCGACCGCACCGCCGACAGGCACGTATTGCGGGCGATAGCGTAGAGCCAGGTCCCCGGCGAGGCCCGCCCGTTGTAACCCGGCAGAGCCTGCCACAGCTTCAGGAAAGTATCCTGCGTCACTTCCTCCGCTCGCGCCGGGTTTCTCAAAAACGCGAGTGCCATGCGGAAAACCTTGTTCTCGTACAACTCCAACAGACGTTCCAGCGCTTGCGAGTAGCGTCGCCTCTCCAGCAACTCTCGAACGTCTTCATCCATTCCCAGTGTTGGTACTCCTGATCGGCGCCCGCGGTTGCACCGTGAGTCTGACTCTTTCTTGCAACCGCAGCGTGCGCGTACGAGTATAAAACGGCGAAAGAAAGGATGCCTCTATGGAAGTCGCAGTAGTGGTAGTTGCCCTGATTGCCTACATGGGATTTCGCGAGTGGCTGCGCCACAACCGGAGAAGCATGATCCACCGCGAGCGCCTCTCGGCGATCGAGAAGGGTGTCGAGATGCCGCCCCTCGAGCAGGAAACCCAGCGCCGCGCATGGAATGTGCAGCGGATCCTCCTGCTCGCCGGCCTCGTCTGGATCTCCCTGGGTATCGGCGCGTTCGTGACGTTGAGCGCGCTGATCCAATCCCCGGCGAACGCTCACCTCGAGATCCCACCGGGAATTCAATGGGTCGGCCTGGCTCCCGCCGCCATCGGCCTGTCCCATCTGCTGGTGTACCTCGCCGGCAAGAACAAGGAGACATGATGACCAAAGTGCTGATCGACATTGCCGCATTGGCGGCCACTGTCGCTCCGATTCGTGCGCAAGCGCCGGGCCCGCGGCCCGCAGTCCCAATCGAGCCGATCGGCGCGATCCTCGACGCATTTCGCTCGCACCCGGTGGTAGCGCTCGGCGACAATCACGCTATCGAGCAGGGCCACGCGTTTCGGCTCTCGCTCATCCGCGATGCTCGCTTCGCCGCCACGGTAAATGACATCGTCGTGGAATTCGGCAACGCCCGATACCAGGACGTCATGGATCGCTTCGTGCGCGGCGAGGAAGTTCCCCCGGATTCGCTGCGTCGCGCGTGGCAGAACGCAACTCAGCCCGACACCTTGTGGGATGTGCCGATCTATGAAGAGTTCTTTCGCGCGGTGCGCGCGGTGAACGCGTCTCTTCCGCGCGAGCGCCGCCTCCGCGTGCTGCTCGGCGATCCTCCGATCGACTGGGACAGCGTCCACACCGCGGCGGACTATGGAAGCTGGGATCGCGACGGTCATCCCGCGGACCTGATCCGCCGGGAGGTCCTCGTCAGAGGGCGGCGCGCGCTGCTGATCTATGGCGACCTGCACTTTGTGCGAAGGAGCCCGCTCGCCAATCCGGCATCCGAGGATCGGGCCCGATCGATCGTCGGTTTGCTCGAGGCCTCCGGCACACGCGTGTTTTCGGTCCATACCGAGACCCGCGTAGATTTGAATAGGCTGCAACCCGGCGTGGACTCGTGGCCCAAGCCCAGCCTCGCCATCCTTCGCGGGACCGCGCTGGGGGCAGCGGACTTCGCCTCTTATTACCCGCGGCCCTTGATGATCGGAAGCGATGGTAAGCCCTTACCCGATCGGCGGCGCCCCATGCGTATGGAAGACCAGCTCGACGCGTTGTTGTATCTCGGCCCGCCGTCCGGCATGATGATGGCTTCATTGTCTCCCGCGCTGTGCTCCGATCCCGCATACCTGGAGATGCGCCTGCGGCGCACGGCGCTGTTGCCGCTCCCGCCAAACGGCGCGGCCAGTCCCGTCGATCGCCTGAAACAACACTGCGCCGCACTCCCGCGCAAGTAGGGTTTGTCCGCGATCTCCGCGCCCCCGCGGTCGGCACGTAAGTCCCGTTGGTTCCGTCTTCGCCAAGTTTAGGGAACGGTCCCCCGATTGCCCGCACCCCCACTTCCGGCGTAACCTGAAATCATGGTAGTCGCCGGCCGCCGCAAGACCATCGCCTTTTTCATCGCCCTCGGCGCCGGCCTCGTCACCGTCATCCTGCTCCTCTACATCGGCTGGGGCCTGCTCAACTGGCGCCACGGAATCCTGCTCTTCCTCGGGATTCTGCTGCTCCTCATGATCATCGGCGGCGTCGTGCTCAACACCATCTTCCTGGTGCGCGAAATCCGCCGCAATGCGCAGCACGATGCCTTCATCAATGCCGTCACCCACGAGCTAAAGACCCCGGTGGCCTCCATCCGCCTCTACCTGGAAACCCTCCAGACCCGCCCCGTGGACGAGGAGAAGCGCAAGGAATTCTATCGCATCATGCTGGTCGACAGCGACCGCCTGCTCGCCACCATCGAGCAGGTGCTGCGCACCGGACGCATGGGCGCCTCCAGCCGCAAGCTCAATCTCTCTCGCATTCCCATCGGGGGCCTCATCGAGGAATGCCTGGCTCGCGCCCGCGCGCTCCATCGCCTCTCGCCGGAATCCCTGCAATATCATCCCGGGCCGCCGGCCGCGGTCTTGGGCGACGCCGACGAAGTGCAGGCCGCCGTCTCCAACCTCATCGACAATGCGGTAAAGTACTCCGGAAGCCAAGTGAAAGTCACCGTGGAGACGGCCAACGTCGACGGGAAGTACGTCACGGTGCGCGTCAAAGACGAAGGTCCCGGCATTCCCAAGCCGGAGCTCAAGCGCGTGTTCAAGCGCTTCCATCGCGTGCCCGGGCCGCTCGCCTCGCGCATTAAGGGAACCGGCCTGGGTCTGTACATCGTGCGCTCCGTGGCCAAGCGGCACGGAGGCCGTGTCTGGGCGGACAGCGAAGGGCCAGGCCGCGGAAGCACATTCGTTTTGCAGTTGCCGATCGCCAAATGAGCCGCATACTCGTAGTAGAAGACGAGCAGCATCTCGCCGAGGGACTGCGCTTCAACCTGGAGGCCGAAGGCTACCAGGTCCAGGTCGTCGAGACCGGCGAAGCCGCGCTCGAAGCCCTCACCACCGAGTCCCCGGTCTTCGATGTCGTGGTCCTCGACGTGATGCTCCCCGGCAAGGATGGCTTCACCGTGATGTCGGAACTGCGCCAGGGCGGCCAGTTCATTCCCACGCTCATGCTCACCGCACGCGGCAACCCCGACGACGTGCTGCGCGGCTTCGCGGCCGGCGCCGACGACTACCTCACCAAGCCCTTCGAACTGTCCATCCTGATCGCCCGCATCAGCGGCCTGCTGCGCCGCCGCGAGTGGCTGCACGCGTCCCTCGGCAACGATCTGGCCAACGGCAGCTCCGCCCCCTCGCCGAAAGAGTCCTACCGCTTCGGCGAAAAGTCGGTCCACTTCGACCTCCTCGAGC
>JBGPKH010000387.1:0-8401 GCA_041485845.1 Bryobacteraceae bacterium | reverse complement strand
GGAATGCGTGAAGGAGTTGCGCCGCCGGATCGCAACCCACAAGCGGTTCAAACGTCTGGTTGACCAGTGGATCGACCTGAGTATCGAGCACTCACGGCTGACCATGCAGATGGCGGAACCTAAGGCTAACTGATAGGCCGGGAACTCGGTACTCTCAAGTCGGAATAGAGAAACGCGAGTAACTCTGTCAAGGCCGCCGCGTTTGCTGAACACCAGAGGAAAGTGCCGTCCCGGCGTACTGCAACTAGATCGTGGTTCTTCAGCTTCTCGAGGTGGTGGGACAGAGTAGATGACATGATGCCAAGTTCCTTCTGGATGTTACCCACCACCATTCCGTCCGGATGTGCCGAGAGCAGCAGGCGCATGATGCGGAGGCGCGGTTCCGCGCCCAGTGCATTGAGCATTTCAGCATAGCGGGCGACATTCAGATCGGCTCCTTTGAGCTTCATGGTGAGCAGCCTTTCCCGCTACTTCCGAGGTGGGCTGGACCTCGCAAACGACTTTCGCCGGTCTTCCTCGGCTTCATGTTCGTGTCGTAGCCCCTGTGCCAACCGAAGGAGACCCTTGACCAGTTGCCAATCCGGCGAGTCTTTCCGGCCTTGTTCCTCTATCCAGTGAAGGTGCTGTTCGAATGAGTCAGTTGCCTCTGCATAGAAGTCGACCATATGGGCCTTCCTCCCAATCTGCCAATCGCAGATCGGCCGGACGCCGCGGCAGGCCACGGCCCCCGCTCCGGCCTGCGAGCATTCATGTCGGCGCATGACCAATCGCAATTCGAGTTGTGCCAACATTCATACGCATCATCAGCCGACGCCCTCCGTTTCCGGAAACCAGTGCCGTGTGCGGTTGCAGACAGAACACACCGACAGCATCACGGGAACCTCGACGAGGACGCCCACAACCGTCGCCAGAGCCGCTCCCGAACCAGGACCGAACAGGGCTATGGCCGTCGCCACAGCGAGTTCAAAGAAGTTGCTGGCGCCGATCAGCGCTCCCGGAGCGGCTACGGCGTGACGGACCTTGAAGAACTTCATGAGTCCGTATGTGAGCGATGAATTGAGATAGACCTGCAGAATGATGGGAACGGCAATCAGAATCACATGCAATGGCTTGCCCGTGATGTTGTCCGCCTGGAATGAAAAGATCAGTACGAGTGTCGCCAGGAGGGCGAGCATACTGACCGGAGCGAAGCGGGGCAGCAATGTCTTTTCGAACCACTCCTGTCCATGTGAACGGATGAACCAGGTGCGAAGCGCAGACCCAGCCACCAACGGGATCACGATGAAAATTCCAACCGCAATAGGAGCACCTGAAACGGTACGTGCAGCGAGGAAGCCCCGCTGACCAGGAAGCGGACGATCGGCGCGAAAAGGAAGAGCATGACCAGGTCATTCACCGACACCTGCACGAGCGTGTACGCCGGATCGCCTTCGGTGAGATAACTCCAGACGAATACCATCGCGGTGCACGGCGCTGCGGCGAGGATGATACAACCGGCGATGTACTGGTCGGCGTCTGCCTGCGGAATCCAGGCCGCAAACACGTACCGGAAGAACAACCACGCAATGAACGCCATCGAGAACGGCTTGACCAACCAGTTCACAAACAGGGTCACCAGTAGCCCGCGCGGCTTCTTGCCAACGTCCCGAATGGAGACGAAGTCCACCTTCATCATCATTGGGATGATCATCAGCCAGATCAGGACAGCGATCGGAATATTGATCTGACTGCCTGCCCCAAACTCGATCCTACGGAGCCGGTCGATGAGGTCGGGCAACGCCTTGCCAACGAGCACGCCGACCAGCATGCAAAGGCCGACCCAAAGGCTGAGATACCGTTCGAAATAGTTCAGTCTCTTCCGCGTTGTCGTTTCAGTAGCCGGTTGTTTCATGGACGCTCAATCTCTCGCTGATTCCAAAATGGGAACTCTCCCGGCGTCGGTCGCCAGTTCGCGCAACCTTTCGGGGCCAACCGGCTCGGAAGGACTCCACGGGACAACCGCCATACGGTGGGAGAAATGCTCCCTGACCTCGGAAATAAACGGCAGTTCGCGCTCGCCACGCCCCACCAGAACTCGATCGCGAAAGCCGTTCCCGGAAAAGGCCTGATTCACCACCCAGGCGAACGGAGTGATGCCGGCCCGCGCCAGATCCTCCTGCAATCGCGCCGCTTCGTGAACGGGAGTCGCCTCGGGGAGTGTCACTAGCAGTACGCGGGTGAAATCGGGGTCTCGGAGGCGCGGGAGAAGTTGCCGCACGGATTCTGGCAAATCGCTCATCGTGCGCGTCACGTCGCGGTGATAGGCTTCGGTCGCGTCCAGCAACAAAATTGTGTGCCCGGTCGGAGCGGTGTCGAGCACGACGAAGCCGTGCTGCCCTTCGGCAACGACGCGCGCGAACGCGCTGAACACTGCGATCTCTTCGGTACAGGGCGATCGCAAGTCCTCCTCAAGCAACGCCATTGCCTCCGCGTCCAGTTGAGGCGCCGATTTCGCCAGGATGGCCTCTGTGTACTGGCGAGTCTCAGTGGCAGGATCGATCCGGCTCACCGACAGGTTCGGAACGGACCCGCCGACCGTCGCCGCAACATGAGCCGCCGGATCCGTGGTGCTGAGGTGTACCCGATACCCGCGGTGGGCCAGTTCTATGGCAATGGCCGATGCGATTGTGGTCTTACCGACGCCGCCCTTTCCCATCGTCATCACGACACCGTGCCCCATCTTTTCGAGTTGGTCGATCAGTGCAGAAAGATGAAGCCCGGATGGAATCGCATCCGGCCCGTCATGGCGCACCGGTTTGCCAGTCTTTGAAGCGCTGCCTCCAAAGACGCTCCGGAGATTCTCCACGCCCATTGGAGCGAAAGGCAGCAACGGGACCTCGGTTCGCGGAAGCTTCGCGAGGTCGGCAGGCATTCCGCCGAGCGCTTCCTGGCCGCGGGTTTCGAGTGCGCACGCGGCCGCATCGCTGCGATCGTGGGCGATAAAGACGCCGTTGAGAAACAGCCGCTGATTGGCGACACCCATTTGCGCCAGTTCCGCTCTCGACCGGTTCGCTTCGGCGAGCGCGGAGCGCTCAGGCCGGCTTACGAGAACCAGCGTTGTCGTCGACGCGCCGGTGAGCGCCAGCAGGCTGGAATCGTAGAGGGATTTCTGAGTTTCGAGACCGGCCAGTGGCCCAAGGCACGAAGTGCCGGTCGTGTTTTCGGCAATGAACCCCGTCCATGCGGCCGGGAGCTTCAACAAGCGAAGCGTGTGCCCCGTGGGAGCCGTGTCGAAGATGATGTGATCGAATCCCTCGGTCGCGTGGGCATCGCCAAGCAGTTTGGTGAATTCGTCGAAGGCGGCGATCTCAACCGTGCAGGCGCCGGATAGCTGCTCTTCCATGCTGTTGATGGAGGCTTCGGGGAGCACTCCGCGGTATGGCCCAATCACCCGGTCCCGGTACGCCTTCGCGGCCGCTCCCGGATCGATGTTCAGCGCGAACAGTCCGTCGGCGCCGGGAATCGCGGTCGGCTCCCCGGATAGCCGGACGCCCAGGACCTCGTCGAGGTTCGATGCCGGGTCCGTACTGACCAGTAACACCTTCCTGCCCTTCTGAGCCATCGACACTGCCGCCGCACACGCGAGCGATGTCTTGCCGACGCCACCCTTTCCTGTGTAAAAGAGAATGCGTGTAGCATGCTCCAGGAAACCGGTCATACTCTCCGTCGTCATGTCGGGCCTTCCTAACAACAACGCGTGTTGATCACTGGCAGCTTCGCGCCGGCCTGCGCCTGGCTCGGCTGCTCCGGCTCGACGCCGGTCAATCGCGCCAATTCGTCCCGAGTCGGGTAGCGGCCCTTGCTGATGACCGCCCCATTCAGCAGGATCAGAGGCAGACACCCGTTCCCGTACTGCTTGAGAGCCGTCTGGACGACTTCGCTGGCGGCGAAAGCCTGCGGCTGCTGGGCCAGGTTGTAGCGTTCGACAGCGATCCTCTGGTTCGCCAGCCAGTGGAGATCCGCCGTGAATCTCACCAGCGCCGGATCGACATTCGGGCCGCACACACCCGTTGAGCAGCACATCGGGGGATCGAAGACTTCTACTTTGCTCATATCCGTTCCTTCCGCCTTTCGTCGAAAGGCGATTTCCAAAACCCAAAAAGCTCAAATGATGGCTACGAGTGCTTTCAGCTTGCGAAGCGTTTCGTAGTTGATGCAATACCCGATCCGAGGCCCGTCCTGACTGCTACGAACCAATCCGGCGTCCTTTAGAATTCTGAGGTGCTCGGAGACTGTCGACTGGGCGAGCGGTAGTTCACCCACGATCTGACTGCAAACACGCGCCTCTTTGCGCGATAACAAGCGAAGAATGTAAACGCGAGCCGGATGGCCGATGGCCTTGCCCAGCTTCGCCAGTTCCTCGTCGGCTTCCGGCCCCTCAAGAGCTTGGAGGTTCGTCTGCGGCAGCGGTTCGGCCGGTGGGCAGCAGACGGTATCGACCTTCGTGTTGTATTTCATAGCCATTCGACGATTAACGATATCATGGACTGCCTCGGCCCGTCAAGCCCCCTTCACCACTGGGCAACACTGGACCACTAGTGAGGGCGCTTACAATGTCCTCGCCGCCGGGGTTTTCGTTCCGATCCTCACGAGGCTCGAAGCTCTCATGCTCATGGCAGCCGGCCGTCTGGGCTTTCTACGCCGCCTTGGCGGGGCGGAGGCTGTTTCGCGAAGGGTTTTGGGAGAGTTGAATGGCTCGGAGCGGCTTCCGGCGGCCAATTGAAAGCCGCCCGCATGTTATCGTGAAAGGCAGTGTCATCACCGCTCAATTTTCACCTGGAGCATTATGAGGGACCGTTGGACCTGCTGCTGGACCTGATCCGCAAGCAGCAGATCGACATCAAGGACATCCCCATCGCTACCATCACGGCCCAGTACCTGCAATACATCGACAAAGCGCGCGAGATGGATATCGATCTGGGCGCCGAATTCGTTTACATGGCGGCGACCCTGATCCACATCAAGTCCAAGATGCTGCTGCCGCGCGATCCGGCCCTGGGAAAGGACGGCGACAACTCGGAAGACCCGCGGCAGGAGCTGGTGGACCGTCTGCTGGAGCACGAGCGGTTCAAGAACGCCGCCGAGATGCTACAGCAGAAGCGCATGATCGAGGAGAACGTCTGGTCGAATCCGCAGATCAAGGCATTCGTCTCCGAAGACGACGATCCCGGTCTCACCATCACGCTTTTCGACCTGGTCAAGGCTTTCGGCGAACTGGTGGAGCGCGCCAAGAACCGGCCGGCCTACGAGGTGGAATCGAACGATGTCACGGTGTCGGACATGGTGCGCTATCTCAAGGAGCGATTCGAGGAAGTGGGCCAGGACCAGCCGGTCTTCATCCTGCGGATCTTCGAGCAGCAGCGCTCCCGGCGGCGCATGATCGCGCTCTTCCTGGCCGTGCTGGAGATGGTGCGGATGCAGGCCGTGGTGGTGACACAAAAGGATTTATTCGGCGAAATCGCGCTCCGGCGGCACAGCAGCTTCGACGCGGTCTTCGCCTCCGGCCAGCCCATTGCGGCCATCGAGAAAGACTACATCTGAGAAGGCATGGAAGAACTGGAAACACCCCCGGACCAAGTAGCCCCACAGGAACCCCAAGCAGAACCTGACCAGCCGGAACCGGAGGTTTCGATGGAGGATCTGCTGGCCTCCACCGAACCGGTAGCGGAGGCCGAGGCGCCGGTTTCGGTGGAAGACGCGCAGCTCAAGGCCGTCCTCGAAGCCCTGGTCTATGTGGCCGAGGAACCGCTGACGCTGGCCCAGATCGCCGCGGCGTTGCAGCAGCCCAGTGAGCGGGTGCGCGCGCTGATCGAACAACTGGTGGCGGAATTCGATAAACCGGAGCATGGCGTGACCATCCGCGAAGTCGCCGGCGGCTACAAGATGGCCACCAAGCCGGAGCATCATGAGGCCGTCCGCAGCTTCGTGAAGAGCCTCAAGCCGCCGCTCAAGCTTTCCCTCCCGGCGCTGGAGACGCTGGCGGTGATCGCCTACAAACAGCCGGTGACGGCGCCTGAGATCATGGAAATCCGCGGCGTCCAGGGCGCCGGCGTTCTCAAGACGCTGCTCGATCGCAAGCTGATTGCGGCGGCTGGGCGCAAGAACGTGATCGGGAAGCCGATCCTGTACAAGACCACCAAGGAATTCCTGATCCAGTTTGGATTGAAGGATCTGAGCGAGCTGCCTTCGCTGAAGGAGTTCGAAGAGATCCGCCGCATGGCGTTCGCGGAGAGCGAGGTTCCGGAAGCCGGACCGGCGACGGCGGAGACCATGGCCGAGGAGCCGTCATCCGGCGAGTCCCAACTGCCGGCCGCGGCGGAGACCGCCGGACTCGAACCACATTCTGCCGCGCAGCCCGCTCCCGCCGAGCCCGAGTCACACCCTGCGGCGGCGACCCCATCCGTCACCCAGGAGCGGGAGAACTGATGGCGGAGGAGCGGCTCCAGAAGATTCTCTCGCAGGCGGGAGTCGCTTCCCGGCGCCAGGCGGAGAAGATCATCGTGGAGGGCCGCGTCTCGGTGAACGGCACGGTGGTGACGGAGCTCGGGTCGAAAGCGGACTTCGAGCGCGATCATATCAAGGTGGATGGTCGCCTGCTCCGTCCGCCCAAGCGGCTGATTTATATCGCCCTTTACAAGCCCAACAATACCGTGACCACGGTCAGCGATCCGGAGGGTCGCGCCACGGTCATGGAATTGCTCCACGGAGTGAAGGAGCGGGTGTACCCGGTGGGACGCCTGGACTATCACAGCGAAGGTCTGCTGATGATGACCAACGACGGCGAGCTCGCCAACGGCATCATGTCGGCGGCGACGCACCTGCCCAAGACCTACGTAGTGAAGGTGAACGGGTCTCTCACTGTGGAACAGGAGCAGAAGTTCCGGGAGGGCGTGCCGCTTTCCGGCCGCCGGACCATGCCGGCCGGGCTGAAACTCTTGCAGCAGGCCGAGAATCCATGGTATGAGGTGAAGCTTTTCGAGGGACGCAACCAGCAGATCCGCCTCATGTTCAAGCATTTCGGACGGCTGGTCGAAAAGTTAAGAAGAGTGCGGATCGGCCCCATCGAATTGGGCCCGGTGAAGCCCGGACAGTTCCGTTATCTGACTGATGAGGAAGTGAAAAAGCTCAAGCGAGCCATCCAACGGACGCAGGGGGCGCCGCACCAGCAGGGAGCCGTATGAGCCGAATCAGCGAAGTACTCGATACCGCGCGGACGATTGCGGTGGTGGGCCTGTCCGGCAAGCGCTACCGGCCGAGCTATGGGGTAGCGGAATACATGAAACGGTCGGGGTACCGCATCATCCCGGTCAATCCGAACGAGCGGGAGGTATTAGGGGAGCGGTGTTATCCCGATCTCGACTCGATCCCGGAGCCGATTGATATCGTGGACATTTTCCGGCGGTCGGAGTTTGTGCCTGAGATCGTGGAGGCGGCCATTCGAAAGGGCGCCAAGGCCATCTGGATGCAAGAGGGGGTGTTCCACGAGGAGGCCGCACGGCGGGCCGAGGCGGCAGGACTTGCCGTGGTGATGGACCGGTGCATTCTCAAGGACCACCGCCGCCTGGACCACGCGTCGTAGACCGGAAACTGCAAAGCCAAAGGATCCCTACGGATTCCGGCTCCAAAATGCGCTCCACGCCACGCCGGATTCAATCGTCATAAAATGTTAGGGGCATCCTTATGTCTAACCGCAAACAGCACCGAGGCTTTTCCCTGATCGAGTTGTTGATCGTGATCGCGATCATCCTGATCATCATCACCATCGCAGTCCCCAAGTACAATCGCACCCAGATGTACATGCGGGAAACCGCCGCCATCAAGGCGATGCAGACGATTCACCAGGTCCAGGTCCAATACCAGTCGCAGTACGGGAAATTTGCCGCCTCGCTGGCCGAGCTGGGACCCCCGGCCAGCGGCGCGGCTGGTCCGGCGTCCGCCGATCTCATCGGCAACGATCTGTCGAACGGGGTCAAGCAGGGGTATAAGTTCACTCTCACCGCGGTGCCGGGCGGATACCAGATCAACGCCAATCCGGAGACCTATGGCAGCAGCGGCAGCCGGTCGTTTTACTCGGACCAGAGCATGGTCATTCGGGAAAACTACGGGCCGGAGCCGGCGACGGCCAACAGCAAAGAGTTGAGGTAGCAGCACCCCTAGCCATAGCCCGGCTTTCGCAAAACTGGACGTGTTTCCTTCGTGGTGCAGGCTTAAAACTCCTTTCGGCGTTCATCGGCGGCTAATATTGTCTCTGTCTGTGTTATCTGTGTTTATCTGTGGCGATCACTTTTTTCTCAGAACGAGTAACTCACCCCGAACAGAGGAGTGAACTGCTGGAAGATCCCGCGCGCCGTGTTACTTCCCG
>JBGPKH010000386.1:0-8406 GCA_041485845.1 Bryobacteraceae bacterium | reverse complement strand
CGGCCAACAAGCGGCGGGATCTCTCGTCCAGCACCGCCTCCAGGGACCTGAAGCGGTCGCGGACACCAGCCGAGTCATCCATCCACTCCAGGATAGCCCAAAAACATTCCAGAGTGGTAATGTTATTTCATAACAGTTCCTTAGCTCGAAAAATCATCGTATTGCCGCCCGTGCGCCTGCTCGATGTGTCATGCTTGCCCCGGGAGGTCCCGCTCTGGTGGAAGAGGCACTTCGATGAACAACCACACAGCCTCCGCCGCCCTGAGCAAAGTGCAGGGCGCGCACTCCATTCGTACGGGCTTTGAATTCCGCGCCCACCTTACGGGATGCGGGACAGGATGCCTTGTTCCGGCGGGTCATTCGTACGGGCTTTGAATTCCGCGCCCACCTTACGGGACCGCTCCCTTCGGTCGCGGCTCGGCAGGAGGTAAGTTAATAAGTTACTGAGCCGCGACCAAAGGGAGCGATGAGAAGGTTGTTTCATGACGAGCCCTACGCTAGTCGGCGGGCGCGTAATATCCCAGACGCCAGAAGGCTTTCAGTGGGGGAAGCCCGCGTGGGGGGACCACTTTGACCTGCACGTGGTGGTAGCGGCCATCGCGATGGTAGGCGGTGGGCGAATACCCGAGCACGTAGCGGTTGCGAAGCTCCACGCCGATCTTGGCTGCGATGTCCGGAAGCTCGCCGATATCGGAGGGGAAATGCCGGCCGCCCGTCTGCTCCGCCAGCTCGCTCAGCAACCCCGGGCCCGCCGACTCCTCGGGCGTGCGGCTGCGCGCTCCAAACGGCTCGAATACGCCGATCGCATAAATCAGGACGTCGCTTTCACGGACCCGGCTTCGGACCTCGGATTCCGTATAACGGCTGCTGTTGTCGCCGCCGTCGGAGAGGACGAGCAGCGCCTTGCGTTTCTTTTCCGACTTTTTGATCTCGTGCAGCGAGAGCATGATGGCGTCCAACAACGCAGTACGGCCTTTCGACTGCGTAAACGTGAGCTGGTTCTGAATCTCCTCGATGTTGCGGGTCAGCGGAACCACCAGTTTGGGCTGGTCGTTGAACTCCGCGAGGAAGAACTCGTCGTCGGGGTTGGCGGTCTGGAAAAACGCCGCCGCAGCCTGCCGCGAACGGCGCAGCTTGGGTCCCATGCTGCCGCTGATGTCGAGCACCAGGCCCACGGCGACCGATTCGTCATCCATGGCGAAGTGTGTGACGGTCTGTTCCACTTTGTCATCGAAGATTTTGAAATGTTCTTTCTCGAGGCCGGTCACGGGGTGGTTGGCCGGATCGCATACCGATACGGGAACCAGGACAAGATTAATGTCGACGCGTAGAGTGGCCTGCGGCCTGCTCTCCTCGGCGGGGACACTCTTGGGACGCGGGGTCAGCGCGATCTGCCCCTCCAGCACAACCAGACCCAGAAGGCCGAAGGCCGCCCACAATGCGACGCTGCGGCGCCAGTTCATCACGATTCCTACGGGTAGTATTGTACAGCTACTGGCGCCAGCCGGAGCAGGCCGGCAACGCGAATCCACGCAAGTCCCCAGGATGGGGATCTGTAACGTAATATCCCCCTGGTCGCCGGCGGGTGTAAGCAATTTCGCCAAAGCCGGAAATTCGGCTACAATGGACTTTAGGGGAGGTGGGTCTTCTCGAGTAGCAGACGAGCCGCAGTGGCCAACCCCGGTCCTTCTGCAATAAGAACAACCTCTCACGCCCTTTTTTCCCTTTTCTTTCCGGGTGATTGCCGCATCTGCAACAGGCCTTTGGCGGAGATCACCAGGATTCCCGTGTGCCGCCGCTGCTTCGAGGCGCCGCGGCCTCTGAGCGCCGAGTTTTTCTGCGTAAGCTGCCGGACGCCGTTTCAAAACGGCTTTCCGTTGGACGGCGAAGGACGATGCGCCCTGTGCCGCAGCGGCCTGCGTGGCTTTGACGCGGCCTATTGCTACGGCGCGTACGAAGGTGTTCTGCGGGAGATGGTCCACCTCTACAAATACGGCCGGATCAAAACCATGGCGCGGCCGTTGGCCGATCTGCTGGCGGCGGCGCTGCCGCGCGATGAGCGGTTCGATCTGATCACGCCCGTGCCGCTCCATTGGCGCCGGCAATGGCAGCGGGGGTTCAACCAGTCGGAGTTGCTCGCTCAGGAGGTCGCGCGCCGTTGCGGCATTCCGCTGCGCAAGGTCTTGAAGCGCGTGCGGCCAACGCTCACGCAGGCGGGCCTCAGCAATACGGAGCGGCGGCGCAATGTCGTGGCGGCTTTTCGCATCCGCGGGGGAGCTTCCCGGAACCGGCAGGTGCAGGGCAAGCGCATTCTGCTGATCGACGACGTGATGACCACCGGTTCCACGGCGGCCGCGTGCGCTTTGGCCCTCAAGCGGGCCGGCGCGGCGAGAGTCGCGCTTCTGACCGTCGCCCGCGTCGATCGGCGTCTGGACGTCACGCGCGTTGCGGCGGATCATTCCACGGTAGGAAGGGCTTCCTGAATGGCGAGCGACCGACTGCAGAAACCCGTGCTGGTGCTCAACGCCAGCTACGAGCCGATCAATATCTGCGCGGCGCGGCGCGCACTAGTGCTGGTGTTGAAGGGAGTGGCGTCGGCGGAGGAGGAGTCCTTGAGCGCGGTGCACTCGGCGCGAGCCGCGGTGCGCCTGCCTTCCGTAATCCGCCTGCTGGAGTACCGGCGGATTCCGCACCAGACGCGGGCCCTCTCGCGCAAGAACATCCTGATGCGCGACCGCTACACCTGCCAGTATTGCCATCGGGCGCTGCCCTCGGGGGAGTTGACGCTGGACCACGTGGTTCCGCGGTCGAGGGCCGGAGAATCGGCCTGGGAGAACCTGGTTGCGTGCTGCCATCCCTGCAACAATCGCAAGGGAAATCGCACGCCGGAAGAAGCCGGTATGAGGCTCGCACGGCTGCCCCGGCCCTTCAGCCTGCACACCAGCCGTCACCTGATGCGGATGCTGGGCAAGGGCGACGCCCAGTGGCGCAAGTATCTTTTTTATTGAAGATCGAACGGCTGGGCGGGCTCTGTTTTACAGATCCAAAAAGTTTAAGAACATCCGAAGTTGCGGTGTGTCCGTGGAGTGGGGTATAGTCATTGCTGGATTAAGAATCCGTAGCTCAGAGGGAGGTATCACTTGAAGAAGTTGCTCGTCGTGTTTGGGTTTGCCGCTGTTTCCGCCATGGCCGCCGATTGGACCGGCTATATCATTGACAAGAATTGCGCAAGCAAGAAAGAAATGTTAGGGAACGAAGCTTGCGCGCAGAGCTGTATCAAGAAGGGTGCCCCGGCCGTGTTCGTGACCGAGGACGGGAAGATCTATCAAGTCGCCAACCAGGACAAGGTAAAAGAATCCGCCGGGAAGAAAGTAACAATTTCCGGCAAGATGGAAGGCGAGACCATCACCGTCGACAGCGTCAAGTCGTCGACGTAGTTTATTTGACGGGCCGGGGCAAGCCCGGCCCGCTGCTTCATCAGGTCCGCACCCACCATTTCACGCAACTCCTGCGCCAAAGTTCGCAGGTTGGCGGCGTGAGCGTTGAGTTCTGTGCCGGCGGCTTTTTCTCACGATCCAGAAAACCATCCTTGTAAACGATCCTCCAACAGACGTCTATTCTGTGTGATGATCCATACGAGAGGTGGCGGCCTTGGACGGTGAGCATCTCGCCGATTACGATCTCCTGGAAAAACTCGGCGAAGGCGGCATGGGCGCGGTTTACCGGGCCGCGGACCGCCGCATCGGCCGCACCGTGGCGATCAAGATGATCCGCCCGGACCGCCTGGCCAGCGAGCGGGCGCGCGAGCGATTCACCCGCGAGGCGCGCAGTATCGGCGGGCTCAACCACCCCGGCATCGCCACCCTCTACGACGTCACCCTGACCGGCGACAGGCCGTACATCGTGATGGAGTATCTGCCCGGCGGCTCGCTTGAGCAGCGCCTGAGCCGGGGTCCGATGATGCTGGGGGAGATCCTGCGGTACGCCTCGAGCATTGCCTCGGCCCTGGACCACGCTCACGCCCACGGGGTGGTCCACCGCGACCTGAAGCCCGCCAACGTCCTGCTCTCCGACGGCGGGATCCCCAAGATCATCGACTTCGGCTTGGCGCGCATGCCGGAAAGTTCGGAGCTGACCATGCCCGGCGTGGTGATGGGAACGGCCGAGTACATGGCGCCGGAGCAGGCCCGCGGGGAACCGGCGGATTACCGCTCGGATGTCTTCTCCTTCGGGGTGATGCTGTACCAGATGGCCTCGGGCCGCCATCCGTTCCGCAGCGACAGCATCCCGGCGACGCTGCACCGCATCGTGTACGACCCCGCGCCGCCGCTGGCCAACTTGCGGCCGGATTTGCCCGCGACCCTCGCCCGCACGGTGGATGCCCTGCTGGACAAGCATCCGGAGAACCGCCCGAACCTGCGCAGCGTGGTGGCCGATCTCCGCATCCTCGAAGCTTCCGGCAGCGGCGCGACCGAGACCATGGCGGTCCAGCCAACGCCGCCGCGGAGACGGCTGAACCGGAGGCTGGCTCCGGCGCTGCTGCTGGTGGCGCTGGTAGTTGCGGCGGGATGGTTCGGCTTGGCGCGCTGGATGGCACCCCGGCTGCCGGCCTCACGCCAACTGGTGGTGCTGCCGTTTGAAAACCTGAGCCGCGATCCGCTGGAGCAGGCCTTCTGCGACGGGCTGGTGGAGCTGCTCACCAGCACGCTGACGCAGATGGAGCGCTTCCACAGCACGCTGTGGGTGATCCCTTCGGCCGACGTGCGTCGCCTGCAACTGCGCAGCGTGGGCGACGCCCGCAAAGCGTTCCCGGTCAACCTGGCGGTCACCGGCAGCCTGCAAACCGACGAGGACCAGGTGCTGGTGATCGTCAATCTCTCCGACGCCGCCACCACGCGCCAGATCGGCTCGCGCATCATCCCCGTGCGCCGCGCCGACCGCGCCCAGTTGACCACGCGGCTCACCTCGGCGCTGCTGGAGTTGCTGGATCTGGGCACGGGCGGCGCCGGCGGCGAGGTGCTCAAGGGCATCCAGCCCAAGGTAGCCTCCGCTTACGAATCCTACGTGCAGGCCAAGGGCTTGATTCAGCACGTCGAGGCCCCGGGCAACCTGGACCGCGCCATCGAGCTGCTCGAACAAAGCGTCAAGCTGGACCCCAATTTCGCGCTGTCGCAAGGCGCGCTCGGCGACGCCTACCGGCGCCGCTACGCGATCACGAAAGAGAAGGAGTGGCTGGCGATGGCCGACCAGAGGGTCCAGCGGAGCCTGGAGCTCGATCCCGGCCAGGCCCAGGCTCATCTGGCGATGGGGCTGCTCTACCGGGCGACGGGACAAAGCGACAAGGCCATCACCGAGGTCCAGCGGGCCATCGCCATTGATCCGCTGAATGTCAACGCCTACACCAACGTGGCCGGAATCTATGTCGATCTGCGGCGCCCCGCGGATGCCGAGAATGCCTTTCTCGAAGCCGTCCGCATTCGCCCCAGCTACTACCCCGCTTATACCAACCTGGGCAACTTCTACCTGAATCGCGGCGAATACAACAAGGCCCTGGAGCCGCTCTCTCTGGCGGTGAAGCTGGCCCCGGATTATGCCCAGGGGCACACGAATCTGGCGACGCTGTTCTATTACACCGAGCGTTGGGACGAGGCGCTGGCGGAATACGGCAAGTCGCTGGCGCTGAGCCCCACGGCGGCGGCGTACTCGAACCGCGGCGCCATCTTTCACTTCAAGGGCGACTATGTGCATGCCCGCGAGGAATACCGCCACGCGCTCGGCCTGGAGGGCAAAAATCCGTTGTTTTGGGGCAACCTGGCCGATGCCGACGCGCAAATCCCCGGCGGCGCCGCCGAGGCCCGGGAGCACTACCTGCGCGCCATAGAGCTGAGCCGGGAGCAACTGGCGGTCAATCCCAAGAACGCCGACTTGCTGGGGCGCATGGCGTTTTACCTCGCCCGCACGTCCAACTGCACCGAGGCCCGCGCGCGCATGAGCGGGTCGCTGCGGCTCGCGCCGGACCGCGTGCCGCTGATTTTCAAGTCCGCCAAAGTGGCGGAAGCTTGCCACGACCGCCAATCTGCATTAAGATCGCTGGAGACCGCAATTCAAAAAGGAACTCCGCTGCGCGAGATCGAGCAGGACCCGGATCTTGCGCAACTGCGGCAAAGCCCCGCTTACGCCGCGATGCGGTCGCGGACGGCGGCGCAAAAACGATAGGAGCGACTACACAAATGGCAGATCGACTTCCCACAAAACGGACCATTCGGATCACTGTGGATAGCGCGCACAACTTCCACTACCACGACCTGTTCAGCGGCAGGGATGCGGGCAGCCTCACGGTCATCAAGGACGACCGCATCGCGTGGGTGCTGGATTCGGCGATCGACCCGCGTACCTTCCAAATCGATTTCGGCGAGATCAACCCGTTTCACATTTTCCGGCCGGCGACCCTGCGCGGCAGGGATCATATCGTGTCGGAGAAGGTGAATTTCCCGGCGGGATTTCCCGGCAACCGGGTTCTGAAGTATTCGGTATCGCTGGGCAACGGCTTGCGCGACGATCCGGATGTGACGCCGGTGGAGTCTGATCCGGGACAGATTCTGCACGGGCTGGTCGTGTACGGGCTAGCCCTGGAACCAGACTGCAAGATCCGCTGGACGAGCGTCTACTTCGTCGACATCAGCCTGAATCCGCCGGAGATTGTCAAGAGCTTAGGCGGCGAGACCAAGGCCAACGTCAACTGGAAATGGGACATAGGCTCCACCGACCCCATGCCGGAATTCGACGTGCATTTTCCCGACACCGTCCCCGCGGGATGCCTGCGCGACACTCACTCCAGAAGTGGCGCGGTCACCATCGCCGTGGGCTTGCTGGCAAGAACCAGGTTTCAGATCATCACCACCAGCGGGGATGGCGCCAACCCCATATCCAAAGACGGATATCTCACCATCAACCCGTGACAGCGCCCCGAAACCGACCGCGGTCCGCTATCGCCCGCAGCAGGGGTACGTGGTGATAATCTCGGGAAGACCCTTCCGCGACGCGTCCGCCGTGAAATAGCGCTGCTCGGAAAGATTGCGATAGATGTTCCCCGCCACGCCCGCAGCCACCGGGCCGTTCACCGCCCGCGTGCCCGTCAGCATGACGACGACCACCAACTGGTGGCGTCCCACCTCGTTGAAGGAACCGAACCAGCCCATGTGACTCGACACCCGGAAGTCGGTACACGTGCCGGTCTTCCCCAGGATAGGCTCGGCGGGATCGTAATTGGCGCGTTTGGCAGTGCCGTAATCCACCGCGCCGCGCATCCCCTCTCGCAGATCGGGGATGCCGCTGGGCGCCAGTTCGAGCTGCCGTTTGACCTTGGGAATGAAATCGTCGATCTCGGACTGCGTACGGGGATATTGCAGGTAGTAGAGCGTACCGCCGTTGGCGATGGCGGAAAGCAACGCAGTCAACTCCAGGGGCGTCATGAGGAAGCCTTCACCGAAGGCCGTCAGGAGCCCCATCCCGCCGGCTTTGGGCGGCCCGTCGGGCACCACCCCCGGCTGCTCGCCCGGAATGTCGAGCCCCGCCTTTTCGCCGAGTCCCAGCATCTGGGCGTAATGCAGAATCCGTTCGAAGCCCAGGCGGTTTCCCAGAATCGCGAAGTACTGGTTATCGGACCGCGCTATGGCCGTGGTCAGGTTGAAGGTCGCGTAACGGCTGGTGTGGATGAAGGTGTCGCGATCCACCACGCGTTCGGTGAGAGCCGCCAGCGAGGTCACCAGTTTGATCGTGGAGCAGGGAGTGAAGCCGCTCTTGAGCCCCAGGTTCTGGTTGACCATGGCGAGGATGCGGCCGTTGGACGGGTCTGCCACCACCACGCTGCCATTCATGGTGCCCAGCGCGGCAACCGCGGCGCGGCGAATGGTGAGATCGTCGCCGTCCACATTATCGCCGAGCGTGGGATCCACGGGCGGGCCCTTCCTGGGGAGGCTCTTCTTAGCCGCAGGTCTCCTGGCGGAGGACGGGGCACGGGCCTTCTTCGCTTGGGCGGCGGCCGGGCTGACATTCTGGAGCAAGCCCACCAGAACCAGCGGGACGAACCAATACGCTTTCATTCGTGGCGCGTTTCAGACAGCTAACGTCATTATTATCATCGATGGATAACGGGCCGTCAACTAGACCTCGGTAAACCTGAGGAACCGGGAGAAAAGCACTTATAGGAGATCTGCCGGGCGGCGGAGAGCAGCGCAGCGGCAAGACCGTTTTCCGTTACGAAGCGGCGATAGGCGTCCGTGGTGATGTGGAAGCCGGGCGGCGCCGGCAGCGAAGCTGCGGCCAGCCGCGCCAGCGAAGCACCCTTGCCGCCCACGCGTTCGAGGGTCGCGGCGGGGCTGTCCAGTTCGAGAAGATATGGACGGG
>JBGPKH010000385.1:0-8417 GCA_041485845.1 Bryobacteraceae bacterium | reverse complement strand
GCCATTCCGCACCATGTAGCCGGCATCCTTCAGCGTGCCGGCGATCCGGATGTGCGCGCTCTGCTTCTCGTCGACGATCGGGACCTCCAGCTTGACCACCGTGGAGGTGCCCTCCTTCGCCGGAGTGAAGGCCTTCGCGGTATCGAGGTCGATCACCTTCAGATCCTGCAAGGGGAGGTACGACAGAGAATCGAGCCGCGCCTTATCGCCTTTGCGAAAGTCGCTGTAGGTCTGCTCCACTCGCATGCCGTGCGTCTCGGGCGCGTCCAGATCGTAGAGCGTCTTGATGTCGTCGAAGAACATGTCGGTGTACGGCATCGAGCGAAAGCTCGCGGCCGTCTTGCGCGCGTGAATCGTCACCGGATTGCTTTGTCCGCTGGGGTTGGCGAACGCCAGCTTCAGCCGTCCGTCCGCCAGCGTGGTGAGCTGCGCGGCCACGTTCGACGATAGCAGCGAGAAGCCCTTGGGAAGCACCACGCCCAGCCGGTAGCCGCTCAGGCTGCGCACCCACACGATATCGTCGCCGTGCATCATGTAGGTCCGCGGATCCTTGTACGTCTTGTAGATCAGGACGCGGCCGATGCCGCCTTCGGGCACCGGGATCGGCAGCGCGGCATGGATCGCGTGGCTTTCGGGATCGTTGCCCATCTGCTGGTAGGTGAACTTCAACGGCTTGCCGGTGCGCGGATCGTACACCTCGATGTCCGTCCCCTCACTGCCGCCGCGGGTGGCGTTGACCAGCTCCGTCGCGCCGGGGCGTGTCTCTTCGGGCCAGAAGCGGATGCGGAACTGCTCGCTGCCCGGCGCGAGGATGGCATACTCGGTGCAGGCGTCCTGCGTGAAGAGGCGGGTAACCGGGGCCGTGGGCCGCAGCGAGCCATCGGGATTCGTTCCGCCCGGAAACGGACCCCCGCGCTGTTGACCCGCCAGCATGACGGTCAATACCAGCGAGGGGAGGATCTTTCGGGAGATCATGAGAGTATGATCGCACTAGTGACAGGAGCCAGCCGCGGGGTCGGCCGCGGCACCGCGATCGGTCTGGCGGCGGCCGGCTACCGGGTCTTCGCCACCGGCCGCAGCATCGAGACAGCCGACCTTCCCGACGCCGTCGTGCGGATCCGCTGCGACCACGTGCGCGACGAGGAAACCGCTGCCGCGTTCGCGCGGATCTCGAACGAAGCCGGCCCTCTTGACCTGCTCGTCAACTGCGCATGGAGCGGCTACGGGCGCACGGTGGAGAATGGCGTCTTCACCTGGCCGCTGCCGTTCTGGGAACAACCCGCTCACCGATGGAGCAGCATGATGGATGCCGGTGTGCGCGCGGCCTTCGTCGCCGGCTCGCACGCCGCGAAGCTTATGGTTCCAAAGCGTCACGGACTGATCGTGAACATCAGCTTCTGGGCTGCCCGGAAGCACATCGGCAACGTGATCTACGGGGTCTCCAAGGCCGCGACCGACAAGCTGACCGCCGATATGGCGCACGCGCTCCGGCCGCACGGTGTCACGGTGGTCTCGCTGTATCCTGGACTCGTGCGGACCGAGGCGGTGATGCTCGCAGGCGAGGGCGGCTGGCTGGACTTGTCGAACAGCGAGAGTCCCGAGTTCATCGGCCGGGTCATCGCGGCGTTGGCGCAGAGTCCGTCGCTGCTGGAGCGGAGCGGTCAAACGCTCGTCGCAGCCGCGGTGGCACTTGAGTTTGGGGTGAGCGACATCGACGGGCGGCAGCCGCGGCCGTTGACGCTCGATACGTTATTGCCGCTACCATTCGAGCACGTGCCACAGGCTGGCAAAGTCGTCCGTCCAGAGAATCGGCCGGGCGCTCGCCAGACCCCACGCCGAGGTCTCGTGCGAAATTTCCGGACGTTTCAGAAGCTCGCCGTTCGCGGTGATGAGCACCCACTGCGCGCGGCTCTCGCCCGTCAGGTCGTTGCCTGACGAAATGTCCTGAACCGCCTCCCAGCCGAGATGCTGCGCCAGCCCTCGCGCCACCGGCTCCAGGTTCAGCGACTGGTTCGAGATGTGCAGCAGCAGCAGCCCTCCCGGTTCGAGGTAACGCCGGTAGATGTCGCCGCATTCGGCGGTCAGCAGGTGCATCGGAATGGCATCTCCCGAAAAGGCATCCACCACGATGGCGTCGAAGCGCTGCGCGGACCCGCTCGCCAGCTCGCGTTCGAGTTGCACCCGTCCGTCGCCGAGCACCACTTCCGTCCGCGCCTTGGAATCTTCCAGGTAGGAAAACCAGGTGCGGGCAATGGCTTCCACATTCGGATTGATCTCGTAGAAGCGGAAGGTATCGCCGGGACGGCCCCACGCGGCCATCGTGCCGGTGCCCAGCCCGATGACGGCCACGCGGCGGTTGGGCCGGTCGAGCAAGTTCATGGCGATGCCGGCGCCGCCGTGCGGTCCGTAATACGACGTGGGCCACGCCCGTTGGGGGCCCCTGAAATATTGGAAACCGTGCAGGATGCGGCCGTGTTTCAAGTCCATCCGCGGGCCGTTGCGGTCGAGATTCCGGACCACGCGAAGAATCCCATAAAAATTGCGCTGAGTGGTCACGCCCCACGAAGAAGCGCCCGTTGTCACGGCGACAATCGCGGTGAGGCCTCCCATCAGCAGGGCCATGAGCGGCACTCGCACGGCGAAATTGCCGCTGGTCCACCGGGCCAGCTCGCCGCGGCGGACCCATCCGAGGAATCCCAGCAGGCACGCCGCGGCCAGGCCAATCGGATACTCGCTCAGCTCGGAGAACGCACGCGGAGCGATCAGCGCGGCGAAGACGCCGCCCACCGCTCCGCCGCCCGCGATGGCGAGGTAGAACGCGGTCAGATATCGAGCCGGGGGGCGCGAGCGCGCCAATTCCCCATGGCACAGCATGCAGGTGAAGAAGAGAGTCAGCAGGAAGACCACGAGCTGCACGCGGAGAGGTTGCGCGCCGCCCGCGCTCTGGACCGCGCACCCGATGCCCGCGAAAACACCGCCACAAACGCCGAACATCGCGGGGCGATAGGAGCGCTCGCGTTCAAAGGTAAGAATGAAGGTGAGCAGATAGACGGAGAGCGGGGCCACCCAAAGGAACGGAATTACGGCGACTTCCTGTGAAAGCTGATTGGTGGTGGCCACCAGCAGCGTGGAGGCGGCCGCCGAGAGCCCCAGCCAGAACAGCACCGTGCCGATCGCCGGGCGCGCGGCGAGATCTGCTTCCTCCTGCGCTTGCGGAACGTCCGCCCGTGGCACGCGGCGAAACCGCCACGCGGTCCATCCACAGAGAGACGCGAATGCCATATACACCATCGACCAGATCCACACCTGCACGCGCAGGCGCACGTAGGGCTCGATCGCGAAAGGGTAGCTCAGCAGCGCCAGAAACGATCCCAGGTTGGAGAGCGCATATAACCGCCAGGGCGGCTTGCCGGGATCGCTCAGCGTGAACCAACGCTGTAGCAGCGGACCGGTGGCCGACAGCACGAGGTACGGCCCGCCGGTGGTCGCCGCCAGCAACAGCAGGATGCGTCCGGAAGGGTCGGCGCTCGACGCCGGTTTCCAGAATTCGGCGCGCGGGCCGATGGGGAGAAACAGCAGCGACGCCGCGAGGAACGCCATGTGTACGGCCCCCTGCAAGCGCGAGCTGCGCAGCGATCCCAGCCAGTGGGCGTACGCATATCCGCCCAGCAGCAGCGCCTGGAAGAACAGCAGGCAATTGCTCCACACCGCGGGGCCGCCTCCGAACCAGGGCAGCACGAAGCGGCCCATCATGGGCTGCACCTGGAACAGCAAAAAGGCGCTCAGAAAAATGAGGAGTGGAAAGGGGAACGCACGCGCGGGCGCGGCGGGCATCGACACGCAACGAGTCTAGCATGGTAGCGTGGGCGGTCTTGACGCCGGCATAGTAAGATCTCGTCCGCGATTTGGGGCGCCGGTATGGCTCAACTTCTCTCGCCCCGTAGTGCGCGGATGAGCACCCGGGCTGCCACCTGCCAGCGCAGCCGGATCTCCGTAGGCCGGCGCAGGTGTGATACGCTCTTGCGAGGGGGATCCGGAATGGGTCAAGGATTGGTATTGAATCATCCCCAACGCCCCAGGGACCCCGACTGGAAAATCCTGGCCGGTTTTGAACCCTGGGAATCTATTCTCAAACCAAGACACTTCGAGTGGCTAAGAAATTACGCGCTCCGACGCATTCACGATGACGGTGCATTCTGCTGGATTCGGGGGTTCGCGAGCAGACGGGCTCATTCCGAAGCCCGGAACCAGTCGGTAAGCGAGCAGAGGGCGGTGGCGGTTCAGCGGTTCTTTCTTGGAGAGCAGGTCGCCCCGCGCCAGATCACCGGTGTGACCGGTATTGGCAGCCGCTGGTCAACCGGAGGGCGCTTGGACAACAGTGAGAACTGGCGGGGTGTGGAAGTGATTATCACTTCGTGTCCGGTCCCGGAGGAGGTGCGGAACCAACCAGAACCCGCCCCACTCCCGGACTTGAGGCCAAGCTACGAGTGGTACGACTTCTACATCCGCTTCGACACAGCGATTATCAATGCCTGGGTAAATTCAGGAATGGTGGGGGCCGCGGGCGGCGGGATGCCAACGCTCCCAGACAGTACGGGTTCCGAGATCGCAAGCCGCGTCTGTCCCGACTACACGTGGTTTCTGATTTCCGCCGGGGCACAGCGGTTCGATAGCCCCACGCAAAGAGATCAGTTGTATGATTTCTATTGCCGACACATGGCTCCGCTATATGATCCGGACGTAGCTCGGCACGTAGAGGACCTAAAGACGGAGCGCAACAGGTTCAGAGGAATTGTGGAACGCCGCGAATACGGGCCAGGGTCGGATCCAGGCTGGGTGCCTGAGCCGTTCCGTCGAGCAGTGGAGCGGACTCCAGGCGCGGAGCGGCCTCGAAGACATCGCCCGGTGGATTAGTCAATTGACGCGCTCGCCCTCATAGCCAGCTCCCTTAAGGCGTCTCTTGACGCCTTCTCACTTTTCTTGTCCTCGCAGCCGCGTGCCCTGCCGCGCAATCCAAATCGCTTCTGCGCTTCGAAATCTCCTGGGGAAAACCGATGGACGGCCGCGCGATCCTCATCGTCTCGTCCAACGCCTCCTCAAACCTGCAAGGCGAGCCGATCCGGCGAAGAGCGACACAATCCGGGTGGATCTGACCGAGACCATTCCGTCCATCGAGCCTCCCAAGGACACGAAGTACATCAAGCACGTCAGGATTCCCAAGCAAGGTGCTCGGCGAATTCTGGGGCCGGCCGGTGCACCTGAGCGCTGTGGTGCTTCTGCCGGAGGGCTTCGACGAGCATCCCGATGCCCGCTATCCGGTGCTTGACCGCCAGGGCCATTTCGCCGCCACGTTCAACGGCTTCCGCACCAAGCGTTCGCCAGCCGGCGGCCGGGGCGGCGGCCCCAACGCGATCGACTACCCTTACAAGCTCGACCAGGATTGGAGCATCGGGCGGATGCCGCACATGCTCATCGTGACCACCCAGGACGCCAACCCCTACTACGACGATTCCTACGCGGTGAACTCGGCGAATCTCGGGCCTTGTGGCGATGCCATCACTCAGGAACTCTACCCCTGCGTGGAGAAGACGTTCCGGGCCATCGGCCAACCGTGGGCGCGGGTCCTCTACGGCGGATCGACCGGCGGCTGGGAAGCGCTCGCGCAACAGGTATTCCATCCCGATTACTTCAACGGCGCGTGGGTCGCCTGCCCCGACCCCATCGACTTCCACGCCTTCGCGCTCACCAATCTGTACGAGGACAAGAATGCCTTCTACGCCAACAGGACATTGAAGCAGGCGCCCCAGCCCATGCAAGCGCACCAGCGACGGCAAGCTGCCCTTCGCCGTCGGCGACACCTGCGACCTGGAACGGGCGGTCAGGCTGACCGGGAAATTCCTGGAGTCCACCAAAGAGCCGGGAAGGGGGCTTTACTACGGCGGCACGTTCGCGTATGGCGCCCGCGCGGGACGCGGTTATTCGGGCGGTCCTCCGGGACCCGAATTAGCGGGCACGGTTCACCAGCGCCTTATGCCGGTGATGCTCGAACATCTGCTGAAGACGGCCTCGCCGGGGGCCGGCGTCAGGGGCTGGCGTGATTGAGGGTCTGCCTCAGCATCCGTGCTGCCGGCAGTGGTCGAGAACCGCCAGTCGCAGGCAATGCGTGTACATCCGGGCGGACTCGATCATGTGCAGCGCCTGCGCGCGCTGGTCGTCGCTGGCCGCTTCCTCCAGGTCGGAGGAGGCGTTGTTCCCTTCGTTCATCGCCAGGGCGAAGGCCAGGATGATCTTGTCTCTTTCCCGACAACTCATGGGAAACATTTTCGGTGCGGCGCGTTTTGTACGCAATACGATCTTGGTTAGGGGCCTGCGAATGCCTCTCTATATGGCAGTACTAGCCGTTGCATGCCATGCTGAAGGGGCTTGCCCGGATGGCCGATTCCCGTGACCTGCGGGCTTGCGGACGTGGCTCCCGGCGGTGTGGCTTGCCATGATCTGGGCAGCCGGCGCCATCCCGCATCCGTTGCTCGACACGCTGACCGATGCAAGCTCCGGGGTCATGGTGCTGTTCTCTTTTTCGGAAGAGCGGCATCCGCGTGGCGCCGGCGCCGATCGGGCCCGGTCGCGAACGCGGTGCGCTCTTTGCCGCAAGCCGGTTATCTGCCGGCGCAAGAAATGGGGAGTCTGCGCACGCGCTAGAATCGGAGTCGTGAAGCTCTCCGGATGCATTGCCGCCCTGGCGCTTGCGATAGCCGCACGGGCGCAGGGTGCTCCGGGGCTTCCGCCCTGCCCGGCAGAACCGCTCTACCGCGTCATCCCCATGGCGCTGACCGATTTTCTGGCGTTCCGGCCCCTGGGATTTGTTTCCCTTCCCAGCAACGCGTTTCCCGTCAAACACTCGAGCTTTTCCATCGCGCTTCCCGGAGAACCCACCCCCGAGCGCCTGGTCCTCTTTCCCGGAGATCTGTGGGTGACCGAGATCTGGTCGTACCGCTCGGCCAACTTTGGAGGCTACCAACTCTACTTTCAGCCCTGCGCCCAAGTGCGCGGGTACTTCTTCCACCTGAAGGACATCTCACCGCGGTTGAAAGAGACTTTCCAGGCCGTATCGGCCGACTGCCAGGACTACCCCGACCCTTCGGGCGTGATCGTCAAGTGCCGCGCCCAGGTCATGCTGCGCGTCGTGGCCGGTGAGCCGGCGGGTGTTTCCGGCGACGGCGCCGGAGTCGACTTCGGGATGGCCGATTTTCGCATCCAGCCCACCGGACTCACGGTCCTGGATCATTATCCGTTCGATTACCCATACTACGTGTCCCCGGTCGATTACTACCCCGCCGATGTGAAGGCGCAATTCGCGAGCAAGCTGGCAAGCTGGGACGGCGCCGTGCCGCGCACCGCCGATCCACGCGTCGGGACCTACCGTCCCGACATCCCCGGCACCGCGCAGGGCCTCTGGTTTCTCCCCGGCACCAACATGCGCAACAACCCGGCCGACATGACGCCGAACCTGGCGCTGGTCGGCGATTATGTGGATCCCGCACAGCCCATCCTGATGCTCGGCGCCAGCCTGCGCGGAGTGACGCTCGGCTTGTACAGCTTCACCCCCGCCGTAACGCGGCCGCCGGGGCGCAATCGACGCCCGCACGCCGCGGATGCGAAGGTGAACCGCGAGTTCCGCGACGTAGTTCCGGATGGCGGGGTGTACTGTTACGAGAATCTGCGCGGGGGGCGCAGTAAAGGCCTTCTGCCTCTCGCCACCCTGGACGGCGTTCTGCTGCTGACGATGCCCGGCGAGACCACCCTGCGGATCGAGAAACAAGGCGCCGCCGGCGCGACTTGTGACTCCATGCGCCCCTGGACCCTGTCCGCGAACGCCACCACGTTCGAGCGCTGAACATGGCACGAACCGCGTTTCAGGACTTCATCCAAGCCGCGCGCGCGGGCGGCATTGACCGCATGCAAACCGCGCTGTCCCAAGGGCGCACACGAATAAATCCGCGTGAAACGCGCAGGCCACCGGGTTCGTCTAATCTTTCTCGCTCAATTGGGGTCTCACATGATGCTTCGCAGTCTCTTTCCGATGCTGATTCTCTGTGCCTGCGCCTGGGGCCAGCAGTACAGCATCGGCACGCTCGCGGGAAACGGTACCGCGGGATTCGCGGGCGATGGCGGCGCGCCCGCCGACGCCCAGTTGAACTCTCCCGCCAGCGTGGCCCTCGATTCCTCGGGAAGTGTGTATTTCGCGGATCAGAGCAATCATCGCATCCGCATGATCTCGAAGGGCGTCATCACCACCGTGGCGGGCACCGGCACGCAAGGATATTCCGGCGATAAGGCGCAGGCCACGTCGGCGAATCTGAACAGTCCGGCGGGTGTTGCGGTGGATTCCTCCGGCAACCTCTATATCGCCGATTCGG
>JBGPKH010000384.1:0-8438 GCA_041485845.1 Bryobacteraceae bacterium | reverse complement strand
CGTTTCGCCGCCGGCCGAAGCCGAGCCGCTGCTGCGCCGCGTGGCCGAGTCGCCCGATCCGACGGTCGCCGGTCCGGCGCTCTCCACTCTCGCTCAGATGCGAAGGGCGGCTGGGGATCGCGCCGGCGCGGCGAAGTATCTGCGGCGGGCGATCGAAAAGGCGGAGGCCATCGAAGGCCGGGATGGCCAGACCGTGGTGCTGTTGCTCAAGCTCCTGGGCCAGCTTGTGGAACCAGCCGAAGGCGTCGCGCTGTTCGAACGCGCCCTGGCCATCGACCGGAACGTGCTGGGGGCGACCCACCCAAAGACTCTGGCGGACGTTCGAAGTCTGGCGGACCTTCTCCGCAGAATCGGCCGACCGACCGACGCGGCTGCCCTGGAGAGCGGCTACAAGTCGGGTGCGGCGCGCTGAGTGGCGTCCGTCTCGGGGCGACCCGGGTCAGCGGCCGACGCTCGGTCAACGCGAAGGGCGGGGCCAGGGGGCCCCGCGCGGACCGGGGGTCCGCCCGCTCAAGCGCGTACTTTCCCACAACGGGACTTGGGGCCCTTTTGGCTTCACTCCCACGGGTCGGGCTCTCGACCCTGCTGCGGGCTGTTGCGCAATCAGAGGCGACAAGCCGACTTGTGGGGACCTATTTCCGCGATCGGCGTGTCACGGGAGTAATCCCTTGAGGCTTCCGGCAACATTCCTGGCGTTCCGTCCCAGGCTTTTCCCCAATGCCACACATGCATCTGACACTTGCCTGGCATGACGTGAAGCCTTCCTCGGGATGCCGTGCTGAGCTTGGTTGCCAACGCGTGCGGTTGGGCGTGACAATAGGGACGTGGAGAGTAACCCCGAGACGGACCGCTTGCTCACGCTGATACAGTGGACGCTCGACCGCATTCTGAGTCTCGAATATGAAGTGACGCTGGATAGTGACGGCAACCCGGAACGGCTGGAAGTGGATCCTGAGTACGGTTCCGCGGACCAGGGGCACGCTGACGCCCAGTTCAGCCTCGGCTGCAATCGAGGAAGACCTCAAAGCAGTCCTGCCCTGGGAGAAACTGGAGAAGCTTAAGTAGAGCGATTTCGCCTTGGCGCAGGGCAGCCAATTCCTGCTCAATAGCCGAAACGCGAGTTTTGGCGGTGCTGATCTGTCGAATAATGCGGATCAGTTCGGCACCGATCCCCTCGCCTTTTACTGCCTCCGCGCCGTCTTCATATTCGTCAAGAATGCGTTGGATGGCCTCAGCGTCGCCCGCCTCGTAGGCGCGGTTGGCCGCAGCCATGAATCGAGTGCGGCGCTCCCGGTCGGCGGGATCAGCGGCAAAGTCGGGATGGATGCGTTTGGCTGCCTCACGGTAGATCCCCTTAAGTTCAGGCGATGCGGTGAAGTCGTGAGTCTCAGATGCCTCGCCGTGGGCGTCTTTGTACGTCTGGCGTGCCTGTTCGCGGGCCTCCTCTGCCTGTGCCTTCGAGCGGCAGAAGGATTAATCCGCGCCTGCAGCTCGGCAATTCGTGCCTTCCATTCGTCCAGCTCAGCGTAGAGAGTGCCCACCTGCCGTAGGTAGCGACCCTCGAAAGCGGCGAGCTGGCTGCGAAGATCGACTAGTTCCAGCTCACGCTCTGCGAGAGTTGCGCGAACGGCCGCCAAACTCCTCGCGCTTGCGGAGAATTTCCTCTTCCTCGGGTTTCAACCGCCGGATGATCTTCACTGACATCGTTGAATACTCCTCATGTTACCGCCAAGATGCCACCACTAGCATTCTCCGGCGACAAGGAGGCCGGTGGCGGGCCACGAAACCCCTCCCAAACTGCGGCGACTCCGCATTACTCCCGTGAAGTCCCCTCCTCGGAATTAGTCCCCATAAACGCGTTGCGACAGGCCACCGCGTTTCCACTTGGACGTAACTCGCCAAAGTGTGGATGTGCGGTCATGAAGGAAGCAATTCAGTCCTTGACCGCCGGCTCGCGGGCGGGGCCATTTTCGCCGGCCGCTCTTTCGCCACCTCAGGCGGCCTCTCATTCACCGAAGCCGCAAGCGATGAGTAGCGCACGCCGCACTTCAAGCCATCGCGTCTCCAACAGACTACACAAAACTGGACCAATTCGATTCCCTTGTGCCAGCGACACGTGATCGAAATTCAGCGCGCATGCGGCAGGCATCCCGTCATCGGTCGTCAAGACTACCTCAGTCGTCAATCCTCGAATGGTTCGCGTCGCAGGTACGACGATGATCTCGTTCAGACGGTCGATAACGTCGTTTCGTGTGAGGACAGAACCGGCCGCCGCCTATCGGGAAGCCGAAATGTGTACCAGCGGATCTCGCCACGCCTCACACACCCTCCCAGCCCTCTGCGTCCCAAGCAAGCGGCTCCTCGTCCGCCGAGAACTCGTCCAGCGATGGTGGCACCGACCGGTAAACAGGCGCATCGGCTCCCCGCGGCAAGGCAATCAACCGCAGGAGACGAACACGTTCTTGCGGCGTCAGGGACGCGACCAGCGGGAGAATATCATCGGCCGTCAGATGCTTGGGCATCGCTTGCATTCTACCACCCATCTGCATCAAACTCCGCTGACCCCGACATGCCTGCTGCTGCCGGTCCGGTGGCCCGCATACGATGATCTGCTTGGCCGCAAAGGACGCCGACTGGTCGAACTGCCCCCCAAACTCCTTGGAAACGGCGTTGCGGGAAACTTCGACATCGAATCTTTGCGCGCGGCCGAGATTAAGTTAGCTTATGGGGTCCGCCCAGGGGTCCGCCCTGCGCACTTTAATTCCCGCGGACGAACGCGACGTACCCGCGCTTCTCCAGGAACTTGAAGTACCCTACGAAATCGAAATCTTGCGGGCCCATCTCCAGCTCCGTGAGGCGAATCACCTCCGCCAGATTGCGCTTCCCGTCGCACCAGTAGAGCGCCGAGACCGGAGCGCCCCAGAACGACGCCGCGGGCCAGTTCTCGCGCTGCTCGCGAGAGAGGTCGTCCAGCGTGATGGTGCCCATGCGCTTGCGCCGCACCACGATCTTCTCCGCTTCCGGATTGCGTGGCGGCGCTATCGGCTGGACGGCTCCCAATCCTAACGCCCTCGCGCGGTCGCGGATTGCGCGCTCCAGGCGTCCCTTCTGCTGTTGCGCGAAGCCCGCCAGGTCCGCCAGCCCCTCATTGAGGTCCCACGCCGACCGCACCGCTTGCGACTCGCGGCCTAGCGAATAGTCGATCCGTTCTCCGCTCTGGAAAAGCAGGCGGCCCAGGCGGTCGGCATTCTCGGCCGCGGCCACCTGGTCGAGCAGTTTCTCGGCCGCTGCCGCCATTTGGCCGTAGCCGCGCGTCAGCGCTACTTCCGCCAGCCAGCGCTTCTCCGCCGGCCCGGCCGACGCGATGAAATAGGTATACGCCGCATTCATGACCATCAGGTCGCGCAGGGACTTCGGATCCAGGGTGGCCGGGGTGTCGTGGCTGTTGTGGTGGGCCAGGACGCCATATCCCCCGTGCGGCATTACGGTCGGTATCCCAATACTGGGATCGCCCAGGTAGTTGTCGGTCGAGCTGCGGTGCTCCTGCGAGCCCCACGGCCGCCCGACGGCCGGATAGTACTCCGCCGCGAGCTGCAAGGCAAAAGCATCCACGTAGGACTTGGCGGAATGCGGGTTGAGTATCCAAGTGTGTTCCGTCCCCGCCAGGTTTTCGAGGCCCGCCGGCGAATCGATGCACATGGCGGCTACGGTTCTCTTCACGCGGCCGGGATTCTGCTGCAGGTAGTACATGGCGCCGTAGCATTCGCCCATACCCAAAACCCGGATGCTGCGCTTGGGCCGCGGCAGCTTGCCTGACTGGATCAGCCGGTTCACGGTCTCGGCGGCGCCGATGATCGACGCCACTCCGGTGGCGTTGTCGTGCGCGCCCTGCTCGAAGAGATGGCCCAGCGAAAGCACCTCTTCGCTGTTCGCACCGTCCGTGCCGCGGATCACTCCGGTGACGTAAGGATAAACGCCGGCGTAGTAGCGGCTATCGACATTCGCGCGCACCTTCACCGGACCTTTCGGTACCAGGCTTCGCAGAAGCTGGGAACCGCGCGGCGTAATGGAAAAGCACACCAGCGGGGAGCTGCCCTTAGTAAAACTCCAGCCGTTGTCGCCGAAGGAATTGACCCAGCCGCGCTCATCCACCAGGTCGCGGTTTTCGGTGTTCTCGCTGATCATGCCGAGGGCGCCCGCTTTCCACAAGGCGGCCTTCGAGCCTCGCTGGCCGAGCACCAGCTTGCCCTTCAGATCCATGCCCTCGACATTGCCCGACGGGGCGACCACCTCCGCCACTACTCCTCCCGCGGGGGTCGGACCGCTCCACATGCAGACCGAAGTGGGAACCTTCTGGTAGTCGGCCAGGACCCGCTGATCGGCCGGCACCTGCGGCTCGACAATCTCGAGCGTGCCTACGTGGACGTCCCACGCCAACGGTTCGGTCCAGAAGCCGGCCTGCGTCACGCCATCGGCGGGCGCGTTGCCGATCTCGACATCCTCCAACCCGGCTCGCCGCATGATCGCCGCTACGTTCCGGGCCGTCTCCTCGAACTTCGGAAAGGTGAACCAGCGGTCGGTCTCCCAGATGGTGCGCACGTCGCGCACGGCCTGGTCGGTGGCGGTGGCTTCGGCAAGCGTTTGCAGAAGGCGCGAAACGGGAGAAGGCGATCTCGCCGCAGCGCCTCGGCCCCCGCGGCCGGCGGCGGCGATCTGGCCCCAGGCAACGATTCCGCAGGCCATCAGAAACAGTAGCAGGCGTCTCATATTCTGCCAGTATGTTCCAAGGGCAGGTTTGGAGGCAATGAAAATTTCGTGGAGGGACCACGCTGAAGAAGTAATAATCGTTTCCCCGACATGATGTTTCCGCAAACTGCAATGCCGTGCGATTCGACGTGCGCTCTGTGCGCGAGCCGCTTTGGAGAAACTTGCCAGTGCGGTAGAATTGACCCAGCGGAAAAGACTCCCGCATCTGCGTGGTCCGAAGGAAGGCGCCATGGTCGGACGGACGGTCGCGCACTACCGGATCCTCAAAAAGCTCGGCGAGGGCGGCATGGGCGTCGTCTACAAGGCTCTCGACACCCACTTGGACCGCTTCGTCGCGCTGAAACTCCTGCCGCCGGAAAAAGTTGCTGACCCGGACCGCAAACATCGGTTCGTGCAGGAGGCCAAGACGGCTTCTGCGCTCAACCATCCCAACATCATCACCGTCCACGACATCAGCCAGGCCGATGGTGTGACTTTCATCGCCATGGAATGCGTCGAGGGCAACACCCTCGGTCAACTGATTGGGCGCAAGGGGCTGGAGTTGAGTGACGCGCTGAGATATGGCATCCAGATCGCGGGCGCGCTGGCCAAGGCGCATGCCGCCGGCATCGTGCATCGCGATCTGAAGCCGTCCAACATCATGGTGACGGGTGACGGGCTGGTGAAGGTGCTGGACTTCGGCCTGGCGAAGCTGACCGAACGGCTCAGCGGCGAACTGGCGGAAACGCAGACGATGACGGCCCACACGCAGGAGGGCGGGATCGTCGGCACGCTGGCTTACATGTCTCCCGAGCAGGCGCAGGGCAAACCCGTGGACGCGCGCTCGGATATCTTCAGCTTCGGCGCGGTCTTATACGAAATGGTCACCGGCCGCCGCGCTTTTCAGGGCGATAAGAAAATCTCCACGCTGGCGGCCGTGATCAACCAGGAACCGCCGCCGGCCGGGCTCGAGATCCCTCGGGATCTGGAGAGAATCATCACCCGTTGCCTGCGCAAGGATCCCGACCGCCGCTTCCACCACATGATCGACCTCAAGGTCGCGCTGGAGGAACTGAAGGAAGAATCCGAGTCCGGCGCTCTGCCGACCGGCCTGGCGCCGCCGCGCCGTCGCCGGTCGTGGCCAGTGGCGGTTGTGGCGATCGCGGCGCCGGTCGCCGTCATCGCCGCCATTCTGCTGTGGAGGAAGGCGGCCGATACCCCGGCACAGACCGCGATTTCCACGCGTCTCACCGCCGACTCCGGGTTCACCACCGACCCAGCGCTGTCGCCGGACGGCAAGCTGGTCGCTTACGCCTCGGACCGCGCCGGCGCCGGCAACCTGGACATCTGGATTCAGAACCTCTCGAGCGGCGAGGCCCACCGTTTGACCGAAGATCCGGCCGACGAGCGCGGGCCGTCCTTTTCGCCCGATGGAAGTAGGATTGTCTTTCGGTCGGAGAAGGACGGCGGTGGCATCTTCACGATCGCCGCTTTCGGTGGCGAGCCGCGCCTGGTTGCCAAAGGCCGCGCGCCGCGGTATTCCCCCGACGGATCGCGGATTGCGTACCACGTGGGCGGCGCTGAGGCCGTCGGCGGATTGGAGGCTGAACTGGAAGTGGTTCCGGCATCGGGCGGGACACCGAGACGCATCGAGACTCAACTCACTGAGAGTTGGAACCCACTTTGGACGCCGGACGGCAAACACCTGCTGTTCCTTGGATTGGTAGGCCGCCGCCAACCTGAGGGGGAAAAGTCCGACTGGTGGGTTGTGCCCGCCGGTGGCGGCCCGGCAGTTCCCACCGGGGCGTTCGAAGCGCTGCGCCGCGCCGGGTTCAAGCTGGAAGAAGACGATGCCCCGGTCCCGGCGCCCGGCGCGTGGCTGGACAACTCAGTCATCTTCTCCGGACAGGTTCGCGACAGCCGGAACCTGTGGCGGCTTGCCATCTCCCGCGAGACATGGAAGGCCACCGGCGCCCCCGAGCGCCTGACTTTCGGCACCAACGTTGAAGCGGCGCCCACGGTCGCCGTGGTCTCCGAAGGCGGCGGACGTTCCATCCGCCTGGCCTTTGCCAGCCTCGTGTTCACACTGAACATCTACGACCTTCCGGTGGATGCCAACCGGGGGGAAGTGCTGGCGAACGAGCCCCGGCGGCTGACCTCATCCGCTTACGACGTGCAGTCGTCTCTCTCCGCCGACGGCAAGAGGCTCGCCTTTGTCTCGACGCGCTCCGGCAACCGCGACATCTGGCTGAAGGACCTGGAGAGCGGAAAGGAAACGGCGCTGACGTTCACCAGCATACACGAGTTCGGTCCCGCGATATCGCCGGATGGCAGCAAGGTGGGCTACGCGGTCGTCGAAAACGACCGGTGGGATTTCTTCCTTCTGCCCATCGGACGTGACGGCAAACCCGGCCTGCCGGAGAGGGTGTGCGAGGACTGCCCGCGGGTCTGGGACTTCTCGTCGGACGGCAAGCGCCTCCTGTTCGGCTACGAGGTCGGCGTCGCCCGGATGTCCATAGGGTTGTTCGATCTGGAATCGCGACAAAAGACCGAGCTGATCAAACATCCGCAACGTTTCCTGGCCCGGGCCCGCTTCTCGCCGGACGACCGCTGGATCAGCTTTCACGCCCTTACGAGCCGCGGACGCTCGCGTGTCCAAATCGTGCCTTTTCGGGATGGAACCGCTCCTTCACCGGACCAGTGGATCGCGATCACCGACGACGAGAGCTTTCATGACAAGCCGGTGTGGTCGCCGGACGGGAACCTCCTGTATTTCACCTCGGACCGCGACGGCTTCCGCTGCGTCTGGGCGCAGCGCCTGGACCCGGCGACCAAACAACCCGCCGGGCCGCCGATCGAGATCCATCATTCGCACGGCGCGCGGCGTTCGCTGTTGAACGCAGGCATCCTCCCGCTCGAGTTACACGTCGCCCCGGGCCGCCTGGTGTTTCACCTCGGCGAGATCACCGGCAACATCTGGATGGCGAAGCTCGAAGGGAAGTAGTCAATCTACTTTGCCGGCTGCGCGGGCCAGGACCGAACCGAGTTGGGGGTGTCCACGGCAGCTTTCCGGCTTCCGCCGGCCTGCTTCCTCCACACGGTGAGGTACTTGCCGCAGTCTTTGATCGGCTCGCGCTTGGGGCCCGATCCGCATTCGTGGCCGGAGACGTTTGCGATCCCGGGCTTCTCCATCACCACGAGCAGTCACGGGCAAGGACGCGGACCAGTATGAATCGCTGCTTGCTCTGCGATTTGTATGTTGTGCGATCACCACGACCGCCGGCGGACGAAATGTCATGTCGCAGCAAGATAGAAATGTCCCCTTTCGGCAAAGTAGAAATGTCCTTTTGATTTCAGAGGGATCGCTCCCATTCCCTCTTGCGCGCATTGTGCTGCTTGCGGCGGAACCCGTCAAGGCTTCCCTCCGGCGCGCAAAGACGGCGCGCGGCCTTGACGGAACCCGCCGCAAGCCGGAACACATTCTTCCTGACAAGAGGGAATGGGATCTCTTGGAATCTGCTACAAAGGGGACGTTTCTACTTTGCTCCAGACGGGGACATTTCTATCGGGGCTTGACACAACGGACGAAATGTCATGTTGCGCCCCGATGATAATGTCCCTTTATGGCCCCGATAGAAATGTCCCCTAACCTAAAGACCTCACGTGGAGGTCAACAGGTTGGGAAGGATATG
>JBGPKH010000383.1:0-8461 GCA_041485845.1 Bryobacteraceae bacterium | reverse complement strand
TCGATCCGTTGGCGACATTCTGGGTAATGAGATGTCGCCGGCCGGCCGCGGATACGGCTTCAGCGATCACAGCGGCGATGTGGCGCTCCCATTCGGCCGTCACCGTGTTGAACGCGTAAGGCTCATTGCAGATCTCGTACATCACATTGTCGAAGCCGCTCAGCTCGGCCACGATTTTCCGCACCATGTCATCCTGAACCTGCCGCAGCGCCGCGTCTTTGAGGTTGAAGGCCTCGGTGCGCTTGAGGGCGCCGACGCCATTCACGTTGTTGCGCGAGTTCATGGGACTGAGGTCCCACATTTCCTCGCGATAGAACGGGCAGAACAGGGTGAGCTCCACAACGATGCCGCGGGCCCCAGCCTCGCGCACGAAGTCCTTGAGGCGCGCGAAGTAGTCGCCGTTCCACCGGTGGAGGTCGAACTTCCCCAAGCCGTCCGCCGCGCCGGGCGTTGAGGCGCGCGGCCACGGTGCGATGAAGCGGCCGGGCTTGGGCGCCAGCGTGTTGTCACTGATGCCGAAGGATCCCGGTGCCTCCCGGTAGGAACCGGCAAACGTGCGCGTGAGGTTCAGTCGGTCGCCCGCCAGCGTTTTCAGGTACCGCTTGTAATCGAAGTCGAGATTGAGGACGGCGCCGTAGTGCTCGCCTGAGGTGATGAGTACGGTAGGTTTTCCCCGGAAGAGGAAGTAGCGGGGATTGTCGGGATGCAGCCGGATCGGTTCCGCCGAGGGCATGGCGCAGGCGGCGAGAACCAGCAGGCAAAAAGCGCGAATCATGGGCTCCGGCGACGGCCGGCTGGATCGGCCAGAGATCATATTAATTCCAATTCACTCCGCTCGTGTAATCGTCACCGTCTTCGCGGATGCTTCCACCGTCATGAGTCTGCTTTTTGCATCCCAGCGCATTCTCCCGCCGGAGGCCTTGGCCGGTGTCCACGCTCCCAACTTCAACGTCTCGGTCGAGCCCGCGTCGAACTTCGTGTAGGTGATGCTGTCCGCGCCATAAGCGATGTTACGAATCACCGACGACGAGGCCAGGAGATGATTCTGGTCCTCGGGCGCCAGCTCCGGAAAACTCGCCATGGCCCGCAGGTAGTGCCGGACGTAATCCCCATACCCGTCCGTCAGCCAGTTCAGGTTGGCGCCGGTGGTCGTTTCGCTGGGTTTCGCGTTCGGCGGCGTATTCGAGGGGCCGTAGACCTGCGGATAGTGGTTCTTGCCATCCGTATCGACGCTGTACGTCGCCCAATTCAGCCTGCGGATCGCGGCGTCCTTGTCAGTCATGTCACCGGTCCGCACGGCGTACAGGAGCTCGACCGAGGCATGCCGCGACGTATGACTGTTTCCGGGCCAGCGGTAAGTCGTCTGCTCGTTGATGGGAATGACGCCGAACTTTTCCCATCCCCGATTCGCAAACATCGTGTAACTCCAGTCCAGGGCGCTTTTCGCGTGCTCGCGCCACTTCGGATCCCAAGCCTTGGTACGCTCCAGAATGTGCCAGGCCAGCGTATCCGCATTGGTCTCGGTGTCCGACCATCCCGGCACATCCTCGAAAAAAGGCCCCCATTTATTGGTCTTCAGCGGGTACGACTTCAGCCAGGCGGCCACCAGTTCCGCGGCTCTTCCGTATGCTCTCGTGTCGCCTTTTTTCAAAGCTGAGAGTTCGTCGAACAGCAGCAGCGCGCCGGACCAGTTCGTCGTGTAGGTGAACACCACCTCCCTGCCATCGCGGTCCTTGTTGCGGCCAAGCTCGCCGGTCGTGGCATGCACACGGAAGGGCCACGGAGAGCTGTCGCCGTCTCCAGGTTTTACGTGCTTCGCCAGCGTGTCCGCGATGCCTTGCGCGGCATTGAGGTAGCGCGCGTTGCCGGTCATTTTGTACAACCCGATCAGTTCGGCGCCGAAGTTCCCCGCCTTGTCGGGCTGCAGATAGCCTTTGCCCACGATCATGTCGCCATCGTATTTGCCGGAGTGCTTCTCCGTGTCATAAGGAAAGGGAAGATTGCCCCACAGGTCCGCCGGCTTGCTGAAGCCGTGCTCCAGCCAATAATCGGCCATGAAGATCATGTTCCGCTTGACTGCATCGTCGCCGAGATAGCCGTACAGCAGATTCCATGAAGACAGCGCCATATTAATCTGATCGCCGCCCAGCCCATTCCCGTGCCGTCCTGGGGACCAGATCATGTGCTGCATATAATAGGGAACGCCGTTCGGGCACTTCTCCATGTCGCGCCAGAAGTTCCAGACCAGCCGGATTACGTGATCGTAGCTCTTCGAAGGGGGGCCGTACCACGGGACGATCCGGCCGCTTTCGTCGGTCTGAATCTCGTGGTATAGGAACCGTTCGGCTGCCCGGCAGGCTGCGGGCAGCAGCAATGCCGCGGCCGTAAGCAGGGCGGCGGCGGTTCTCCTCATGGCCGGCATTTTGGCGGCCTGGCTCCAGCCAGATCGGAAGTGCATACTCAGTAATGATATGATCATTCCGTGCAACTTGCCAAGCGCTGACTGATGCGGAACCGGCCGATAGCCACCCTCGGGCTCCCGCGCCGATCACCGCGGGACAATGGGAGGTCGTCGAGATCGAGATGACCGCCGCGCGGGACCTCTCCACGCCTTACGTGGACGGCCTTCCCGATAGCGGAGTCCCCATGGTGCGGGTCGTGTTCACCGGCGTTGCCGGCGAGGCCAAGGGAAGCAAGTACGTCATCGCCGGGTTTTGGGACGGCGGCAAGACATGGAGGGCGCGCTTCACTCCGCCCTTGCCGGGCGTGTAGTCCTATACCGGTGAGTCCGAACGCGCGACGATCCTCAGCAGAGAAAGCTAATTTGCGCTCGACATGATAAGCTAAATAGTGATACAACACAATAAGCTAATATACGCACTGCTCAATAAGCTAACCAGAGGACACTCCCATGCCCGCACCTTCGGAAAAGCTCGCACAATCCTTGGAAATTCTGCACAGGCTCCAGCATTCCAGCGGAGCGGGGGCCATACGGTCAAGGGACCTGTCGCGGACGCACCGGGAGCGCCTCGTTTCGAACGGCTTTCTGCGGGAGGTCATCAAAGGCTGGTACATCCCGAGCCGCCCGGATGAGGTGAAGGGAGAGAGCACGGCCTGGTATGCATCGTTCTGGCGTTTTTGCGCCGCCTATCTGGAAGAGCGCCTTGGCAAGGACTGGTGCCTCTCGCCGGAGCAGTCCCTGTCCCTGCATGGCGGCACTTGGAGGATCCCCCGGCAGCTTGTGGTGAGGTCTCCCAAAGCCCGCAACAAAGTCACCGAGCTTCCGCACGGAACATCCCTGCTCGACCTTCGCGCCGCGCTGCCCACTTCTGGCGACAGGGAGGAAAAAGAAGGACTGGGTATTTTCTCGCTGGAATCCGCCTTGATTGCGTGCTCGCCCGGTTATTTTGCCAGCCATGCCACGGATGCGCGCGCAGCCATGGCGATGATCCGCGACGCCTCCGGCCTTCTGGCCCGGCTGCTGCAAGGTGGTCACAGCACCATTGCCGGCCGCCTTGCCGGCGCCTTCCGCAACGGCGGGTGCGACCGCATCGCGAATGACATTGCGAAGACAATGTCCGCCGCCGGGTACGATGTGCGGGAAATCGACCCCTTTACGGACAGGCCGTCCCTCGCCCTGCCCGCCCGCGAAACCTCCCCTTACGTGAATCGCATACGGCTGTTGTGGCAGAAGATGCGGGAACCCGTCATCGGCCGCTTCCCGAAGGCTCCGGGTTTGCCGCGCAATACTGGCGCTTACCTGAAGCGCGTCGACCATGCTTACGAAACCGATGCCTATCACTCTCTGTCGATCGAGGGGTATCGCGTCACCCCTGAGCTGATTGAGCGTGTCTGCGGCGGCGCGTGGAACCCGGAAACAAATGAAGAGGACCGGCAACAGCGGAACGCCATGGCGGCGCGCGGGTACTGGCAGGCCTACCAGGCGGTACACAAAAGCGTCGGCAGGGTTCTGCATGGTGAAAATCCCGGCCTGGCCGCGGATGAAGATCACGGAACCTGGTATCGGGAAATGTTCGCGCCGAGCGTAACGGCGGGCTTGTTAAAACCGGCCGACCTTGCCGGCTATCGCAACGGGCAGGTTTATATTCGGCGGTCCATGCACGTGCCCCTCAACCGCGAGGCGGTGAGGGACGCCATGCCCGCTTTCTTCGATCTGCTGCGCGAGGAAACGGACCCGGCGGTGCGCGTTGTGCTGGGGCACTTTGTATTCGTGTACATCCATCCCTACATGGACGGGAACGGCCGCATGGTGCGTTTTCTGATGAATCTGATGCTGGCGTCAGGCGGGTATCCGTGGACGGTCATTCCCGTGGGAGACCGCCAGATCTATATGGAGGCTCTCGAACAGGCGAGCGTCGGCGAGAATATAGTACCCTTCACGGATTTCCTGGCCGGCCTCGTCAAGAGAGGACTGGCCGGCGAACCGCTGCCTCCGGTCCCGAACGCACCTTCCTCATCACCAGACCGGCCCTGCCGCGAAGGACGGAATCCGCGTGCTCGGAAGATGAGACGCAAACCGATTTGAATGAATCGGGGCGAGGGGTACACGTCGCACGCCGGAACGTGCTGGTGGAACAAGGTGCTCTCGGCCCCTCCGGCTTACCTCGAGCCGATCCGCCGCTTCTCCAGCGATCCGGGACAAGACGGGCCGGGCGACAAGCGCACCCAGCGGATTACCAGGAATGTCATCGACAAAATGATTTCCATTCAGATCGTCCGGTGAAGCGATGAGCCTCTCGACGCCTGGCGCCGCCCGTTGGATAACGGGAGGCGCACGGGCCGTCGCCTCTGCCGCCGGTCCTGTCGGAGTACGGACAGTTTACTCAGTGTATGCGGTAGGAAAACACGTCCGGCTCCGAGGTAATCCGGACTTCACCGTTGGTCATGCCGACAGGCGCGCGCCGGAGTACGCGGCCGTCTTCATCCACGGCTTCCATTTCTTTAGGCCCGGCCAATTTCCACGGCAGATCGCGCCACCGGATGCTCGCCGTGAACGAAGGACTGGACGGCAAAGGCGTTAATTCGAGCCCGTCTCCGGCGCGAACCAGGCGGAATCCTCCATTGGTAGAAAGGGCGCCGAACGACACCACGCGGCCATCCGGATTCATGCGGGGAAGCTGCGGGTCGGGTCCGCGGCCGCCACGGCCGCCAGCGCCTCCCCGCCCGGAGGGGGACTCGGGCACCACCGGACGCGCGTTGATGTACCACATGTCCGGCGATTTCGACCACTCCACGATGAGGCCGTCCCGTCGTTCTATCGCGGCCTCCAGCACGCCATCTTTAGCCGGAACCCGGGCATAGAACCCGTACTGCGGAAGCACGTGTTGCGACGCGTTCCAATCCTCCTCGCCGCGGTTCACCCACACCTGGCCTTGGTTGTCCCAGCGGATCTGCTGCCGGTGCAGATTCGTCCCGGCAAAGGCGAAGCCCTGCATCCGCCGCAGGGACAGGCCGCGCATCAGGTCGTGAAGCAGCCAATACTTGCGGACGGTATCGCGGGTAAAGGCGTCCCACACCATGGCGGGGTGCCCGGTCATCGCCTCCGTGGTGATGTAATCGTCGCTGTACATTCCATGCGAGCGGTTGTCCTGCCCGGAGTTGTAGCGTCCCGGGTAGCCGGCGCCTTGCAGTACCAAGACATCGTGGTAGGCGTTGTCGAACCAGGGCACCCGTTCGGTGTCGCTGGTCTCGACGTGCCAGACGTTGCTCCGTTCCGGCCCCCCTTCGGCGCGCATGTGGGCTCCCGCGCCGGCGTCCAGCCAGCCGATGTATTGGTCCGCTCCGGCTTCGGAAATCTGCGGGGCGCCGCCGAGGTAGTCGCGCATATACGCGAACGCCTCCCGCCACACGTCGCGCGTGTGAAGGCGGTCGAAGAACCGGCCGTCCGCGGCGTAGTAATCGTAGGGCGGTTCCGACGACCAGACGTCGATGAAGTAGGCATCCGGCGCAAAACCGTCTTTGACCAGCTTCATATTCCGCCGGACAAGCGGCAGGACGGCGTCCGAATTGGGGTGGTAGGACTGTGCACCCAAACCACGGTTGAGAAATGCGGTCTGCAGCTTGCGGTCGGCCGTGAAAGCCATATTGTCGTAGCTGAAGCCTTCCGAGTCCGGGTAGATATCGATATAGTTGTCGTGCGGGGCGAACATCACCCCGTTCTTCTTGCAGATCGCCACCAGGTCCAGGAATTCCTGGGCGGTTCCCCACTCCGGGCTGGGCGGATAGATGTCGGGCAGCCGGTAATCGTAGCCCCATCGCTGCCACCGGTGCCAGATCACGACGGTGTCGGTCAGGCCGTAGCGGAAGGCCTGAGCGAGAGCCTTCGCCGTATCGGCATAGCGGCCTCTCCAAAGATCGATCGAGAACCGGCCCGCCACGCGGGCCACGCCGCCAGCCGCCTTGGGAGCAGTGATTTCGCGAAACTTCCTGGCCGCCGTCCAGACGTCGGCGGACGGAATGAGGCTGACCACCTGGTTGTGGGGCGCGTGCAGCGAGTAGGACCGGATGCCGGGATCCGCGAACAGGTGGTCGGGGGGCACGTCCAGGCCCTGCACCATCGAGATACCTCCCGCAAAATCGATGCCGATGTAAGAAGTCGAGAGGAAGTGGCCGTTGTATTTGAGCCGGAAAGTCTGGGGGTCCTGCATCACGTTGCCGGCGCCCGCGTATATGCGCGCGGCGCGATCGCTCCAGGGGCCGGCTGCCAAGTCCTCCAGGTGTACGTGCAACCAGGGCCGTTCGGTGGCATTCTCAATCGCGAAGCGCGTGCGCAACGCGCCTTTTTCGATCCAGGTTTCCGTCACCAGATCGAATGGTCCGGCCCAGTTCTGGAAGCGGTGGCGGATGCGATAGCGGCCGCCGGCGGATTCTTCGCGCGCTTCGATCAGCTTGTTGGTCGAATCGGGACTCTCCAGGGAGCCGCCCAGCACGCGGGCCTGGAAGCCTCGGAAGAACAGTTGCCGAGGACCATCCTGGAACCCGATGGTGGCGTCCAGAAGGCCGCGTTGTCCGGGCCAGACCCGGACCTGGTACCGGTCGATTGTGCCCAGCGAACGGGATGTTCCTTGGGGCGGAAACACGGGCGCTGGGAGCGCCGTGGTAGAGGTTGGCGCTGAAGCCGCCGGCGGCTTCAAGTCCGGCGGCAATTCCGGCCTCGGCGGGTTTCCGAGCTGAACCGGAAGGACCAGAATCGGGTGCGCCGTCTGACGCACGCCCTGCGATTCAAATTCGACATAAGCGTGGATCGGATAGAAAGCGTTATAGGTCACGGCCGCCGGGGTGATCGTAAATTCCAGCCGTGAGCTGCTCTTGCCGGCAACGGAAAAAGGCGCCGCTCCCCCCGGCTGGACGCGCCACCGGTCAATTCCTTCCACACGGACCGTGCCTTGGATCGCCGCGTCTGCGGAGTTCTCGAGAACCACGGCAAGCTGCTCCGGCCTGGTGGTCTGCGTAATCTGCTGAGGGCCTTCTATCTTCGCCGTCAAAGGTCCGGCAGTGTCCACCGCCGGGCGAGACGCCCAAGCGAACGAGACAACTACGCCCAGCAGGGCAACCGGCTTACGGATCGACATGGCAAGACTCCTCTCTATGAAGTGTGAATTGACCGTGGTCATGCGGCCGCCTGCGTGCCTGCTGCGAGGGCTTTGGCTCAATGACCGAAATACCTATGTTTCGCATGCCGCCACGCCGCCCATGGCGGTGTGAGAAGTTTAATGTTTTCAACGATTCTCCCGTATTTGCGCGAGCCTCTCACGCCAGTCAAGAATATAACATAATATGTTTACGATTTTGGGTTGCATTCAACGCAGCGTTGCATTACGATCAGAGCCAGACGAAGTGCCTGATTTTGGGGGAGTGCCGCACGTCGGGGCACAAGCCTCCGCGACAGACGTTTTTTCTGGCAGGCAGGCTCCGCGTTGCCGGACGAGACCTCGATCGGGGAGTTCATATGATGAAGAGATCGTTGATTCTGTTACTGGCGTTGGCCTTGCTGGTTCCATTTGCCTGGCCGCAGGCGAGCACCGGGTCGATAAGCGGGACGGTGCGCGATCCAAGCGGCGCCGTTATCCCCAACGCCACGGCGGTGATCTTAGGCGCCGAAACCAACGTCACCTTAACCACCAAAACCAACGAAGCCGGGGTTTACTTCTTCCCGGCGATTATTGCGGGGGCCTACCGGCTATCGGTCGAAGCTCCGGGAATGGAGAAGTTCCGGGGCGATTTCATCGTCCGCGCCGCGCAAAGCGTGGTGATCGATCCGGTTCTGAAACCCGGCAGCATCACTACGGCCGTCGAAGTGACGGACGTCACGCCGCTGGTCGCCGTGGATAATGCCGTAGTGGCCCATACCATGGAGCACGCGCGGATCGAACAGTTGCCTATCAACGGGCGCCAGCTCAATACTTTCCAGATTCTGCTGCCGGGCGCCGAAGGGACCGGA
>JBGPKH010000382.1:0-8463 GCA_041485845.1 Bryobacteraceae bacterium | reverse complement strand
CGCTTTAGCGAAATGGGCGCAGGATTGGACGGACGTGATCGTGCTGGAGTTGCTTCCGGTCCTCACCGGCAAGCAGATGTCGCAGGTGCAGGGCGGATAACGCCTCAGCGAAGGTGGCGCTCCTCTTCCTCGCCGCCACCGCCGCCACCGCCGGCGTGGGCGGGGCCGCGGAAGACCGCGTTGATGAAGAGCAGGTTCAGGCCGTCCATGTAGGCCCGATAATTCGGATCGGCGGTGAAGCCGATTTCGGTGCCGCGGCCGTCGCGCTGCACGACGAGGAGAGGTTTGAAGGCGAGTTGCTTGCGAAACTCCTCCCAGGAATAGCCGCTGGCCATCACCTGATCGGGTGCGGAGTAAACTACGGCGTTCACCCCGCGGTCCACCTTGATGGGAGTGTAAATGCTCGATCCGCTGACCAGCGCATGGACGCTTTCGGGAACTCCGGCGGTGATCCAGTGTTCCTGGTCGACTTTGGCCTTCGCCAGGAATCCGTGGGCGGGCCAGGGCGGCTGCGTTTCCGGCTGCGTGTCTTTTTCGAAATCTTCGGTGGTGGCGTAGAGCTTCCCGGGTACACGGGCCGGGGGCTCGGTTCCGGCGGCGGCCGCGCCAGGAGCGGCGGCAGCACCGGCCGCGCCCGCGCCGCCACGACCTCCTCCCGCGGCGGCCGGCGCGCCGCCCGGGGTTGCCGCCCCGCCACGGCCGGCCGTACCGGCGGGCGGCGTCGCGGCCGGCGCATTCTCCTGCGAGATGGCCATCATCTGGTTGGCGGCCATATAGGTGAGGGCGCTGCCGATGCCAATTAGAGTGCCTCCAGCCTGCACCCATTCTTTCAGCCGGCGCGAACCGTTCGGCCCGAGAATGGCGGCATAACCTTCGGCGCCGCCACCTTCGGGTAGAATGACCACCTGAAACTTGCTCAGGTCGGCGCCGGCGATCTGCTGCGTGCGGATCACGGTCACGGGATAGCCGAACTGCCGCTCCAGTACAAAACGCAGTTGGCCGGCCGAGCCCGCATTGGCCGGCCGGTCCCATGCCAGCAGAATCGCCGGACGTTTCATGTACAGCACGCGCGCGCTGCCGAAGTTCGGTCCCTCATCCACCCATCCCGAGTTGGCCGCCACCACCTCGGCGCCGGAGCCCGAAGCGAGCTTCTGTACGGTTTCGTGCACGTTGGCCGGGTTCTCTTTCACCATCACGATGAGCGTGCCGTCGGGAAAGACGCGGCCGTTCTGCGTGAACTTCTTGTCGGTGCTGCGCACGCGAAGGCCCTCGCGCAGGGACGCAGTCAACAGGCGAGCCGCGGCGGTGGTTCCCCACGGCGCCAGGTAGGCGACCGTGGCCTTTCCGCCTTCCACCTTGCCCGCGGGCACGTCGCCGAGCTTCACCATCGTGAAGTTGCCCGCCGATTTGGCTTTCGACGGCACGCACTCGACATTGAACTGCAACGGCAGCGACCAGGCGGTGACGTCATAGATCTCGCTGCGCAGCCGGCGCTTGCGGCGGCGCTCTTCGTCCTTGAGGAAGGCCTCGTCCATGGGGACCTGCGGATCGAGCAGATCGCGCACCAGGCGCCGCTCCGGTTGGGCCAGAGGAATCACATAGGAACCGGCAGGATACTGTTTGCCGCCGCTCGAGAAGGCAGCGCTCGCGCGGTTGACTTCCACCCCCTGGAAGACCAGCAACTGCGCCAGTTTGTCGACGGCCGAGGTGTTCCCCTGGCGCGGCAGGATGAACTCCTTGATCGCGTCCCTGGAGCCCTCGTCGATCGCGCTCACCTGGTAGCGATAGAACATGTCGAGCAGCTTGTCGCGGTTCTGCGCGGTTGCCTCGCAGCTCGATACCGACGAAACAAAATGGCGGCGCACGGTTTCGCGGTAGGTGATGGTAGTGTCATCGTTGCGCCGCACCACCAGCCCGCGCGTGGACCCGTTCTCGTAGGTCATCGCCAGCCCGCCGTAATAGAACGGCCAACTGGCGCCGTATCCCGGGTAGAAGGCGTCGTAGTTTTCGCGGGTGAAATAGTTGAAGCCGAACTGGTCGAAGTACTTGGCGTTGTTCTTGCCGAACCAGTACAGGTCGTCGTGCTGCTCCTTGGTCAGGTAGGGGTTGTACGGGTCCGCTTCGGGCGTGAAGTAATAGCTGGCTTCCGTGCCCATCTCGTGGAGGTCGATGAAGACCAGCGGGTACCACTCCTGCAAGACCTTGATGTGGCCGTGAGTTTCCGGCTGGGTGATGCCGAGCCAGTCGCGATTCAGGTCGAAGTAGTAATGATTCGTGCGGCCGCCGGCCCAGCCTTCGGTATGCTCGGCGGCCAGGGGGTTGGGGTCGGGCTCCAGGCCTTCGTTGATCTCGAAATCGTGAATGAAGCGGTTGCGCCCGTCGGGATTCTGCAAGGGGCAAATCATCACCAGCGTGTTGGCCAGAATCCCGGCGGCCATTTTGTCGTTGCGCGAGGCGAGCATGTGGTAGGCCGTGACCAGGGCCGCGTCGGGGGATGAAATTTCGTTGCCATGGACGCCGTAGGCCAGCCAGATGAGGGCGGGCAGACCGGCCATCAGCTTCTTCGCCTCGGCCTCTGACGTCTTGCGCGGATCGTGCAGTCTCTGCATGGCCGCGCGGATATCCGGCAGGCGCTTGATATTGGCCTCCGAGCCGATCACCGCGTAGACCAGTTCCCTGCCCTCCCAGGTCTTTCCGTAGTCGAACATCTTCATCCGGTTGGGCTCGGCGGCGGCCAGCGCCTGCAGGTATTTCACGATATTGGCGTGGCTGGAGATGCGATCGCCGAAATCATAGCCGAGCACTTTCTTGGGCGTCGGGACGGCGGGGTCGTAGCTGGCCCCGGGCCAGAATTCGAACTTGGCCTGGGCGAAGGCAGTCAGGGCGCACACGAAGAGCAAGCAGGCTTTTCTCATAGACTCCTTAGGATAGCGCCCTGCTTCGCGAACGTGCTGGCCTGATGACGGGCAAGGCGGCGGCGAGCATAGGCCCGTCCCACTGTATAGTGGTGGGACGGATGATTTTTGGTTTGCGGCAAGGCAGGAAAAAGGAGTGAAAGCCATTCGTTCGATCGTGCGGGCGCCGGTGTTTGCCGTCTCCACGATCGCGACCTTGGCGCTGGGGGTGGGGGCGAACACCGGCGCCTTTTCGGCTTTGCATGCGCTGTTGCTCAAGCCTCTTCCCTACCCCGATCCGCCAAGCCTCGTGGCGCTCTACGAGACTACGGTGGACCGCAAGCCGCGCGGCGTGGCCGAACGAAACCTGCTCGACTGGCGGGAGCGTACCAGGCTGTTCGAGGCGATGGCGGTGTATCAGCCGCGATCGTTCGGCCTGACCGTAGGCGATCGCGATCCCGTCACGGTGATCCAGACGGGCATGGTGATGGCGGAGTTCTTCCATGTGCTCGAGGCGCCGCCGGCCCTCGGCCGGACGTTTCGCGAAGACGAGGAAGTGGCCGGCGCGCGCGTGATCGTGCTCACCGAGCGGCTGTGGCGGACGATGTTCTCGTCGGACCCCGCCGTGATTGGCCGCAAGGTCTCGCTCAACGAGGAGCCGCACACCATCGTCGGGGTGATGCCGGCGGGGTTCGAGTATCCCATGGATCGTGTGGCGCCCGACGCGTTCCTTCCGCTCAGCCGCAAGGATTACTGCTGCGGACGGCTGGGATCGCAGGCGGCCATCGCGCGACTGAAGGCAGGAACCAGTCTGTCGCGGGCGAGGGCGGAACTGGAGTCCGTCGCCGCGGGGGTGGCGGCAGAGGACCCCGAAACCAATCGCGGTCGAACCGCCGGGCTCGAGCCGCTGGAAAACGTCATGACGGGGAGCCGGCGCGAGCCCCTGTTTCTGCTGGTGGCGGCGGCCTCGCTGCTGCTGCTGATTGCGTGCGCCAACGTCGCGGGGCTGGTGCTGGCGCGCTGTCTCGGGCGCAGTCACGAGATGGCCATCCGCGCGTCGTTGGGCGCGGGAATGGGACAGATTGCGCGTCAGTTTTTCGCGGAGGCCGCGGTGCTGAGCGTCGCGGGCGCCGCTTGCGGGCTGGCCGCCGCGGACGTGGTATTGCGCATCGTGCCGCAATTCGTGCCGGGCGCCGGGCAGACTGAGCCGCTGCGTCTGGACGGCACGGCGTTCGGGTTCGCGGCGGCGCTGGCGCTGGTTTTGACCATCCTGCTGGCCGTAGCGCCGACGCTGCTGGTGCGCCACGGCAGCCTCGCCGCGCTCATCAAGGCGGGCGGGCGGCAGAGCGCGCGGGGATCGCGCAACACATTGCGCGGCGCGCTGGTGTTGACCCAGGTGGCGCTGAGCGTGGTGCTGCTGCTCAGTGCGGGGCTGCTCCTGCGCAGTTTTTTCCGCCTGCTGGCGACCAGTCCGGGCTTCGAAACCGCGCATGCGCTGTCGTTCGGAATCGGTTTGCCGGAGAAGCGCTACGACACCACGCTCAAAGAGATCGCGTTTCACCGGGAATTGCTGCGGAGGCTGGGCGAGGCGCCGGGGGTGGCAAGCGCGGGCGCGGCGCATCGGCTGCCGTTGATCGGCGGAACCATCGGACCGGGAGGATCGCTTCAGATCTGGGGCGCACATATTCCGATTCCGCAGCGGCCCCGGTCGTGGGTGAACGCCGCCACACCGGGGTACTTCGCGGCGATGGGGATACCGCTGATCGAGGGGCGCGACTTTTCGTGGCGAGACGATCGCGCGGGCGAGCACCGCGTGGCCATCGTGAACCAGACGTTCGCGCGCACGTATCTACGCGGACGGCGGGCGCTGGGGACGCTCTTGGACGTGCGGTGGGTGAGCGACCTGAATCCGCTGGGCGTGACCTGGGAGATCGTGGGAGTCGCGGGCGACACGCGCCAGGCCAACCTCGACCACGAGCCGATCCCCGAGATCTTTCTTTCGGTGACGCAAGTGGGGATGGATGGCGGAGTATATGCGATCCGCACGCGCGGCACGGATGCGGGAGTGGCACGGACGATTTCGAATGCCGTGGCGGAGCAGGATCCGCGCATCCAACGCGTTGCAGTGAGACCGCTGCAACTGGTGGTGGAGCGCAACCTCGGAAGCCGCAGTGGGACGATCCGGCTGGTGGGAGGATTCGGCCTGCTGGCGCTGCTGCTGACGGCGGTCGGGGTGTACGGGATTGTGGCGTTTCGGGCTTCCGAGCGGTCGCGCGAGATGGCGATTCGGGTGGCGCTCGGCGCTACGGCGAGCGAGATTCGCGGGCTGGTGCTGGGGCACGGATTGCGGCTTGCGGCGGGAGGGACGGCCGCGGGGGTTACGGTGTTTTGGTTGGCGAGCCCGCTCTTAAAGGGGCTGCTTTATGGCGTGGCCGCCGCGGACCCGGTGAGCATTGCGGCCGTGGTTGCCCTGGTGGTCGCGGTTAGCGTGGGGGCTGCGCTGGGGCCGTCGCGCCGCGCGTCGCGTGCCGCGCCGATGGAGTTGTTGAGGGAGGAGTAGGACAGGCCTCCTGGCCTGTCCACGGAGAGACAACTGATGACCAAGATCTCAATTCCGGATGATGCGCCGCCTGTGCTGGCGGCCAGCGCAGTGTGGCCGGAGCTGGCGGCACGGGCGGAACTGGATTACTACGACTCGCTTCCGGCGTCGGAAGAACGGTTGATCGAGCGGATCGGTTCGTCCGAGCTGGTGCTCAATATTCGTTCGTCTTCCAAATTCAGCGCGCGGGTTTTCGATGCCTGCCCGCGATTACGGCTCGTCTCGCTGTGGGGCACGGGGACGGACAACGTCGACCTCGCAGCCGCCGCGCGGCATGGGGTCGCAATCACCAACACGCCGGGCGTATCCGCGGTCTCGATCGCCGAGCACGCACTGGCGTTGCTGCTGGCGGTGGCCCGCCGCATCCCGCACGTGGATGCCGCCACGCGGCGCGGCGAATGGGCCCGCGGCCAATCGGTGGAACTGCGCGGAAAGACGTGCGGGATCGTCGGGCTGGGCGCGATCGGCACGCAATTCGCGCGATTGGCGGCGGCCATCGGGATGCGGGCAATCGCATGGACCATGCATCCGCGTCCGGTGGCGGGCGTGGAGCTGGTGGAACTCGACGACCTGTACCGTACGAGCGACGTGATAAGTCTTCACCTGCGGCTTTCGCCCGAGACCGTGGGCTTTGTCGGCGCGCCGCAGTTCGCGCTCATGAAGAAAAGCGCCATCCTGATCAACACGTCGCGCGGGGCGATCGTCGACGAGCCGGCGATGATCGAGGCTTTGTCGAGCGGCCGGATCGCGGGCGCGGGCCTCGATGTCTTCACGACCGAGCCGCTGCCCGCGGGCCATCCGCTCACGAAGCTGGCGAACGTCGCGATCACGCCGCACTGCGCGGGCGTCACGCCGGAAGCGCTGGAGGCTGGGCTGCGCATGGCGGTGGAGAATATTTGGGCCTTCTTATCTGGTCGCCCCGAGCACGTCGTGATAGGATGAAGCCATAGGATCAAGCCATGTGGAGAGCCGTATTTTTCCTGCTGGCCGCGCTGCCGGCCATGGCCCAGGAGTACAAGATCGCGATCGTCGGGCTGGTGCATTCGCACTACGGGTCGAACCTGCCGGCCATCGTCAAAAACCAGCAGGTGAAGCTGGTCGGAATTGCGGAGACCATTCCCGACCTGGTGGCCGAGGCCAAGACTCGCGGCGCCAAGGACATTCCCTTCTTCGACGATTACAGGAAGATGCTGGACTCGACCAAGCCCGACATCGTGTGGGCCTTCGTGGAGAACAACCGGCACCTGGAGATCGCCAGGGAATGCGCCCCGCGCAAAATCAACCTGATTTACGAAAAGCCGCTGGCGTCTACTTATAAGGATGCGCTGGCGATTGCCGATCTGGCGAAAAAGCACGGCATCAAGGTGATGTGCAATTACCAGATGGCGTGGTGGCCGGCGAACCTGGAGGCCAAAAAGCAGGTGGATTCGGGCTCGATCGGCAAGCCGTGGCGGCTGCACGGGATCGTGGGGCATGGCGGGCCGGGATCGGGCGGCGCCGGCAGGTTCTTCTTCGAATGGCTCACCGACCCCGAAAAGAACGGCGCCGGCGCGCTGGTGGATTTCGGGTGCTACAACGCGCTGTGGTCGCTGTGGTACATGGGGCGGCCGGAGAGCGTGTATGCCGAGGCGATCCACGTGCGGCCGCAGACGTTCCCCAAGGTGGAAGATTCGTCGGCGATGATGCTGCACTATCCCACGGGCATCAGTATCTTCGAAGGAAGCTGGGACCTGCCGCGCAGCTTTCAGGATGTGGAAGTCTTCGGGTCAACCACCGGGACCGATGGCAAGCTCACGCGCGGCAGCGTGTACATGACGCGGCAGAAGGTGGAGGTGCGTCCGGAACGCGGGCAGCCCTCCGAGGTTCCACTGGTTGCGCTGCCGCCGGAAAAGGCCGACCCCATCTCGTTCATGGTGGATGCCATGAAGGGGAACAAACCGATCGAGGGGATCACGGCGCTGGACATTAACGTCGGAGTGGTGGAGATCATCGAAGCGGCGAAGGAGTCGATCCAGACCGGACGGGCGGTGAAGCTGAAGTAGGGCTCACCACTTCCTTTCCCAGCCGCGCCACCATTCGGTGTTTTCCAGATTCAGGGTGTCCCAGCAGCGGTCGATCATGTGCGGGTCGAGGCGGAGCACGCCTTCGCGCGTCACATCGGGAAGCTGTGGCGCCAGCTCGGCAAGACGGTCGAAGACGCGGCCGCGATCAGCCGCGGGAACCCGCGTCAGCAGGTGCCACAACGTGAGGCCGTCCCGCGGACGGGCGACGGCAAGAATGCCGTCGAGCGCAGTGGTGGGATCGCCCGCTTCGAACACGCTCAACGCCTGGCGCAACGGCTCGGGAGCATCCTCATAATACGGAATGCCGGGGCCCTGGCGTTTGCGCGTGACACACGCGGCGCCCGCGGGAATGAACGATTCGTGTCCTTTGTATTGAAACGCCACCCATCCCTTGGAGACGCGCAGCAGGCCGTCGCCCGCGGGGTTCACGTTGATGGTGTACTCGCAGCCCAGGTCGATGGCGCGGGCTGACGGAGTATCCACCTGGAACAGCCCGGGGCGCGCCCATATGAAGGCATGCAGCAGGCCGTGGTTCAGCTTGAGCTGGCGGTAGGTGGAGGAGCGCAGCTCGGAGTCCGGGCCGAGGTCGATCTGGCCCATCTCGTCGGATTGAAGGGTGATCTGGGCATCGCTGCCGGTGCGCAGCGTCTGGCCGCCGCGTAAGGACATGGCGATGGTGGCATTGTCGCTGCCCAGGTGCGCCGCGCCTTCGACGCTGGCGATCTGCCACGCGGGAGCCGGGGATGGGCGAACGCCGGCCTGCCAGGTGGCGACGGCAGCGAGGATCACGGCGGCTGCGGCGGCCCACCAGACGCGCGGCCGCGGGCGCGCTTCGCGCACCAGCTCGGCGCGATGGCGGTAGCGCAGGGGAGTGAGCATCTGTTCGAGGCGCTCGACGTCCGGATCG
>JBGPKH010000381.1:0-8477 GCA_041485845.1 Bryobacteraceae bacterium | reverse complement strand
GTTTTTCTGACGAACCTTATTTTTTCATCCAGGGCGACGTTTACCACCTCGTGGACATCATCCCCCATCCGAAGTAAACCCCACGCTTTGAGGTTGCAATTTGCAACCTCAAACACCCATCCCCCAAATGCTCCGCGACGGTATCGCCAGAGATTGACTACTGCTCAAAATAACTGTTTTGAGCAGAAAACCGAGCCTCCGACCCGTTTTGCCTCGGGTTCAGAGGGGGAGCCGGAGGTCTGTTTTGCACTGTAATGAGCAGTAAAGCTGGAGCCTCCGCCGCCTGCTCACGTCATTCCTCCCCAGCTCTCTCCACATAGGACCCCGGCCTCGGGAACTCCAGTTCATACTTCTCCAGCCCCCGCCCGAGCAGCGCTCCGGGAAGCCATGCCAGCAACGCCAGGCGCTGCTTCCAGCTTCCGCCAGCAGCAGGTCGTAGATCTTGCGAACCGCCAGCATGGTCTTCCAGTCGCGCTTCCCGCGATAGGCCGCCAGGGCAACGGCGAAATCGCGTTCCCAGTCCCGTCCAGGAAGCTCGAAAACCTGACGTTTCAAATTGAAACCTCAAATTGGATGTCCACAATTTGTGACCTCCAATCCAGCCAGAAGATGGGACTCCGCAGACCCACGGCCAGCTTGCTGAGAAGCACTCTTCTGACCCCGTCGAAATGGTGCTATGCTTCCCTTGCAACGATTGCCAAGAAACTCCCGGCTCCTGCCGGCCACCTGCCCGTGCCCGTGGAGCTGGTAGAGCGCAGAATTTACCTCATCCGCGGCCAAAAGGTCATACTCGATTCCGACTTGGCCGAGACTCTACCAGGTGGAAACCCGTGCCCTCAACCAGGCGGTACGCCGCAACCTCGACCGCTTCCCTGAAGATTTCATGTTCCGTCTCACCAGCGAGGAACAAGAGACATTGAACCGATCACAAATTGTGACCGGTTCCCAGAAACACCGTGACCCCCGCTATCCGCCCTATGCTTTCACCGAGCTGGGCGTGGCCATGCTCTCTTCCGTGCTCAACAGCCAGCGCGCTATCCAGATGAATATCGTCATCATGCGCGCGTTCGTCAGGATGCGCGAACTGCTGGCCAGCCACAAAACCCTGGCCGACAAAATCGAGAAGATGGAGCGGACGCAAAAACAGCACGGCTCGATTCTCGTTGCCGTCGTCCAAGACATCCAGAAACTCAAGCACCCGCCGGTCACCAGGGCCATTGGCTTTGTGTACCGCGCTCCCAAGAAGAAGTAACACCCACGGTTTGAGGTGCCGGGGCCCGGGCCCCCAACTTTCAATTTGCGCGCGTCGTTCCCGTCCCCGCGCCCCGGTAAAAGCATCAGGTATATCGTTCCAGGCGGCGCGCCCCGGCTGATGCGAGAAGATACGTCATCGGCTCGTTCCACTGGCTGCAATAGAGCAGTTTGAGGCCAATCCGGAAGGTCCCGCCAACGGCGCCCACGCCTTGCACGCGGCCTACCAGAAAGTGATCGTCCCACTGGACTTTCACGATCTTTCCGGAAGGGATGTCCTGGTCCACCGTAATGCCCATCCCGGATCGCGAGAAATTCCGGATATGACACGTGACCGTGACATCCGGGTAGCCCAGAATAGTAGCCTTGCCGGTTTCGTATGCTTCAATTCTGTTTTCCGCTCGATGGTTTTTCATCCTTCACCTCGCGGTTCTTTCAGGTGACGCTTCAATTGACCATGGCCGGCTCGCTGCTCTCCGCCCATGCGGCGGGCCGGATGAACTTGAACCTGCTGCGAGTGCTCTCGAAGCCGGCCATTATCCGGCCGTTGGCCTGCCGGAATACGCGAACCACCTTGGTCTGGAACTGCAACGCTCTTTGACCGAACACCGGGTGAGCCGGCAACTGCAGCTCCACTGTGTAGCGTTCGCCAATATGAGGCGGCTTGATTTCCAACTCGCCACCGCTCCATACCAGCAACATGCCGGCCCCGCTGATGTTCTCAATCCGCTTCCACGTGCCCCTCCGATGATTCGCCGACGGTGCAAGCCGGCAGTATGCGGTCATTGCCAAACGGTCTCGATTGCGCCTGTCCATGGTTATATTCTCCCTTCGTTTAAAGTGGGTGTTTCGTTTAAAGTGGAAAGCCCGTATAGGGCAAGTTCGTACCGGTCCTCAGTTCCCAGCCGGTCCGCAAGATTTCTGAGCAGCTTCTGTACGGTCGATCGATCGGAACCCATCGCGGCGGCGATCTCCTGGTTGTTCAAACCGTAGCCGACCAGGGTGATGAGATCGCGCTCGCTTTCGCTACAGGTGAGATTCACCAGCGTGGAGGGAGACGGATCGGGTCCGGAGAACTGCGTCATCAGGTGGAGGGCATCTACCAGGCGGCCGGGCGAGTCGGACAAGGTCAGACGAGGCCACAGCACAAACTGGCATTGGGGTGCGAGCCGCCGCAGGTCGAGAACGACCTCGGGCGCGGGCAATACCGGCATGTCGAGGACCGCGATATCGGGGCGGCAGTGCTCGAAGCACTCGAACAGCTCAAAAACGACGTGACAGACAGCCGCGATCTCGAGGCCGCCCGCCATCAGGACGGTCTCCAGGCCTTTCGCCAGAATGGGTTTGTTGGTTGCAATCAGAACACGTGTCATCGAGATATCACCAGGTTGCCGCGTTGCGTCATCACGCGGCCGGGAAGCGCGCCTATTAGCGCCTGTGTATAGGGATGCTCCGGCGCTTCGAACACCGCATCCGTCTCCGCAAATTCCACAATTCGTCCCTCGTGCAGGATGGCCACCCGGTGGCAGAAGCCGGCGATCGACAGGAGGTCGTGCGAGATATACAGAATGCCCATGCCGAGCTCCCGGTTCAGCCGCGAAAGCAGTCGCAGCACGTCCGCCTGGGAGATGAGGTCCAGCGAGCTGGTGGGCTCATCCGCAATCAACAGGCCGGGGTAGTGCAGCACCGCCATGGCGATCAGCACCCGCTGCGCCTGGCCCACGCTCACCTCGCCCGGGTACCTTCGCAGAAAGGCGCGATCCGCGGGAAGCCCGACCTGACCGATCGCCCTGCGCACCTCGCGCTCCACGTCCGCGCGGAATCCGCTGCGGTGCGCTCTCCACGCTTCGGCCATCTGATCGCCCAGTCGAAGCGCCGGGTTCAAGTAGGAAGAAGGGCTTTGCGGCACGAAGGCGATTTCTTTTCCCCGGATGCCGCGCATTTCACGCTCGCCCGATTGCATGAGATCCCGACCGTTGAACCAGATGCTTCCCGAGGCGCAGCCGCCCTTCAGATCGAGCAGCCGGAGGAGCGCCAGCGCGAGACTGCTCTTGCCCGATCCGCTCTCGCCGACCAGCCCGACAATCTCGCCGGGACGCACGTCGAGCATGGCATCCTCGAGCACCCGCGGCCTGCCCGGGTAGCCGATGGAAAGCCGGATGTGGAGCAGCGGACAGCCGTTCATTTTTTGGACACCTCTGGCGCCAGCGCGAGCATCTCGATATTCCACACCGCCTGCGGCCGAAGCACGCTGGGATTGGCGTTCTGCAACGACGGCGATACGGCAACCAGGGCGTTCCTGGTCACCAGGTAGAGGAAGGGAACCTCCTGCGACACGATTTCCTGCACCTTGTCGAACCAGGCCTTGCGCCTGGCCGGATTGAGCTCCGAGCCTTGCGCCTGCATCAGGCGATCGATTTCCGCTTCCCAGGGCGTGGCCGGCGAGGCCTGGTTGGGATTCCACTGATGGTTGCTGGCCGAGCTCAGCCAGACGTTCATCTGCGCATCGGGATCGAGATCGACATTGGTCAGGCCCAGAAGGCACGATTCGTAATCGAAGCTCTGGCTGATGCGGTCGATGATGGCCGAGTAATCGAGCTTCACCACGTTCAGGCGGATGCCGATTCGCTTGAGGTCCTGCTGGATCATCTGGGCGAGCTTCTCGCGGGCCTGATTGCCGGCGTTGGTGACGATGGAAAACTCCACCGCATGCGACTGGGCATCGTACAACTGCCCATCCTGCAGGTGGAAGCCCGCTTTGCCCAGGCGGTCGAGAGCTTCTTTCGGATCGTAGCGGTGGGGCTTGAGACCGGCATTGAACCAGAAGCGATTGGCCGGCGAAATGGGCCCCTCGGCCGGGCGGGCGTGGCCGCGATAGACCAGCCTGCAGAGGTCCTCGCGATTCACCGCCGCGGAAATGGCGCGGCGGAATTCCCGCGATTGAAACCACAGCTTCTTGTAAGCCGGGAGGGGCGCTTTGGGCGACTGGTTGAACCACATCATTTCGGATTCGAGCGACGGTCCCAGGTCGCGCACGGCCGCGGGCATGCGCGCCTGCAACTGGTCGAAGATCTCCGGCGAGACCGCGCTCATGATATTGAGCTCGCCGCGCTGGAAGCGGATCAGCTCCATATCGCGGTTCTGCTGGATGTAGAGCCGCACCGTATCGATGCGCGGCAGCCGTTGGCCTTGTGCGTCGCGCTTCCAGTAATAGGGATTGCGCGAGAGATCGACTTCGCTCCCGGGCTTGTATTGAGCGACGTAGAACGGGCCCAGGCTGGCCATCTCTTTTTTCGGCGATTTGCTGGAGAGGATGCCCACCTGGTCGAACAGTCTTTCGATCCCGGCGACCGGTGCGGGAAAGATCAGCTTCACTTCGTCCGCCGCGGGTGTTTCGATGTGGACGGCAGTGCCGCCGGCGCCGAAGGAATCGGCGGTAGGGGCATGCAGGTTGAAATCGAGCAGGGTACGCATGGTGTAGGCGACATCTTCAGCCGAAAACGGTGTGCCATCGGAGAATGCCACGCGCTGCCGCAGCTTGAAAGCGATTCCGCGGCCTTGCGACACCACGCGCCAGGAGACCGCCAGCTCGGGTTCGAGCTCCTGCGTCTGCCGGTTCACGCGGATGAGGACGCCGGCGGTCATATAGCGAATGGCTTCCGAAGAAGTGTCGGCCACCAGCAACGGGTTGAAGGTCTTGGGTTCGGAATACAGGCAGAAGCGGAGCTCGCCGCCATACGGCGCACCGGTCGCAGCAGCGGCCGACCAGGCCAGAGTCAGGAGTAGCGCTGCTTTGTGGGGCAGCTTGGTAAGCTGCGGGCCGATTGTCAATCGGCCGGGAGGGCGGCGGTAACCAACCGCCGCGCAGGTTGACAACCTGCCCCACAGAGCCAGAAAATGTTTCATCGCACCACTACCTCGGACGATTGCGTCAGGTAGAGACAACTCACCACCAACAGCATGAGGATCAGCGGCGCCCAGGCCGCCCAATCCGGCGCCAGGCCGCTCTCGAGCGGGCGCAGCAGGTTTCCCCACGAGGGTAGGGGATCGGCTACCCCGAGACCGAGTAAGCCCAGGTTGGCCTCCGCGAGGATATAGATGGGAATCGACGCCCGGAATTGCGCCGTGAGGATGGGCCGCACGTTGGGCAGGACGTGTTTCAGCAGTACGCGTCCTTTCGGGAGGCCGCAGGCACGGGCCTGGAGCACCAGGCCGGAGCAGCGCAGCGTGCGGCAACCGGCGCGCACGATGCGGGCGGCCGATGGCCAGCCGAGCAATCCGATGAGCCCGAAGGTCACCAGCACCGAAAGCAGCGCCGGCACGTTCAACGGCAGCATGGCGCGCACGATGATCAGGAGGAAGAGCCACGGCAGAGACAACATGAGATCGATGGCGGCCACAGCGGCGCGATCGAACCAGCCGCCCAGAAAACCGGCCAGCCCTCCCACCAGGGCGGCCAGAATGGTGGAGAGCAGGGCGGCGGCCGGCGCTGCCAGCAGCGATACGCGCGTCCCGTACAGCAGACGGGAGAGCCGGTCGCGGCCCAACTCGTCGGTCCCCAGCGGAAACTGCCTGGAGACCGGCGCATTCGGCAGCTCGCGGAACTGCCGGTCGTACGGCGTCCGGGTCAGGGCGCCGGGCCACACCGCTGCCAGGAGGAGGGCGAGCAGCAGCGTTTCGGCCAGATGACGGATGAACTTCATGACTGACTCCGTAAGGCCGGGGTCGAGAGATCGGCCACCAGGTTGGACATCTGGGTAAGCAGCGCGATCATGACGGTCAGCACGACCAGCACCGGAAGGTCACGCGCCGCGGCGGCCTTCCATGCGAGCTGGCCGAGGCCCGGAATGTCGCAGATGGCTTCGATGGCCACGGCGGCGCCGAATGCCATGTTGATCGAAACCGCCGCCAGCGCGATCAATTGCGCGCGTGCCGGCCACAGGATATGCCGCCACAGCAGGGGCTGCCAGCGGAGCCCTTTGGCGCGGGCGAGCAGCACGTGCGGCATGCCGGAGGCCGGCTGGAGAACGTTGCGCAAATACTGGTACAGCCTGGGGAACAGCACCAGCGCAATCATCCATTTTGCGGAGCTTCCCAGGCGGAAGAGCAGGATCGCAATACCGGCGGCGGGCAGGGATGCGGCGATGCCGCTGAACACGCTCGAAAGGGCCGCCAGCCGGCGCAGCCGCCGCACCACGGCCGGAACGGAAAACACGATGGCCAGCACCCACGCGCCGGCGATGCCCCCCAGCATCAGATCGATGGTGGCCGGCGCCCGGTCCGCCAGCAGTTCGCGGATGGGGCGATTCAGCGATTGCGAAAAGCCCAGGTCTCCCGCGAGAACGCGTTTCCACCAGGCGGCGTAAAATCGCAAAGGGTTCCGCTCCTGGTCGTGCGACCGGAGGACCGCCTCCTGGCTCTGGCGGCTCAAACGCGCATCGAGCTGCTTCTCATCGAGGCCGAAACCGGGGCTGAACCGCACCATGGCGGCGCTCAAGAGACCGCCGGCAAGGGCTGTCGCCGCGATGCGCAGCAGGGCCCGTGAAAGTCGGGGGCCAGGCTCGCCAAAGCGCGAGTGGGCCAGGCTCGCCAAAGCGCGAGTGGGCCAGGCTCGCCAAAGCGCGAGTGGGCCAGGCTCGCGGCTCGGATGGGATGGCATCTGCGGGTTCATTGGATGGTGGCCATCTCCAAAACGGGTTGCGATACAGCGGGAGCGATGAGCGTCCGCTTCTGCTTGTGCGCGTGTTTGGCTTTGTACATGCGCCGGTCGGCCTCGGCGAGGAGCTGGTCGGCATCCGAGCCGTCCTGCGGGAAGACGGCCGCGCCCACGCTCATGGAAACCTGGTCATGGATCTCATCGCTGGCGCCGGCGTGCCATACGATCCGCCGGAGTTGATCGATGCGCTCGGCGATGGCGCTCTGGTCGTTTCCGAGCAGCAGCAGGACAAACTCGTCCCCGCCCATGCGCGCCACGTAGTCGTATTCGCGGCAGTTGCCGCGCAGGGTCTCGCCGATGTGGCGAAGGAGGCGATTGCCCTCGAGGTGCCCGTAGCGGTCGTTGGTCTGCTTGAATCCGTTGAGGTCGCAGACCACCACCGTGAGCATGCTGTTTTCGCGCCGGCAACGCGCCAGCTCGTTTTCCAGGCGCGGGAACAGGGATCGCGAGTTGGGCAGATTGGTGAGGTAATCGGTGGTGGCCGAATCTTCCGCCTGGCGGAACTTGAGCGCATTTTCAATGGACAGCGACACCTTCGAGCTGATCGCCAGGAGGATGCGCAGGTTGTCACGAGAGAATGCGTCCTTGTCCGACCGGTAGAGCGTCAGAACGCCAACCGTCCCGTTGAGTCCCTGAAGAGGCACAGCCAGGGCGGAGCGCATTACGCTGAACTTCTGCGGATCTTTGAGGTAGCCGCACTCCACCGACGGGTTGCCATTGAGAACGGGCTTCTCCTTTTCCGCCACCCATCCCGAGAGGCCCTGCCCGAGGGGAATCTGCAGCGAGGAAAACAGGCGAAAATCCTCGCCATTCACGAATTCCGGCGCCAGGAAATCGTCTCTCAAAATGTAAACCGCGATGGCATCGTACGGAATCAGGCGCTTGAGCCGGATTCCCGCCACCGAGAGAGTTTCTTTCAAGCTGAGCGAACTTCCCAACTCGCGTGTCAGCTCAAACAGCAGGCGAACCTCCTGCCGGGCCGCGGCGATGGAATCGAGGAAGTAGCGGGGCTGGTCCGCATGCGAGACCTCCAGCCCGGCCGCGGGAGCGAGGCCGCGCCCGATTTTGAGATCTTTGGAAAGCTTGGGTTTTCCGAGCGGCTGCGCCTGCGCCATTTGTTCGAGCTCGCGATAGCGCCGCTTGAGCACCTCCACGACGCGCGGGTCGAAACTCTTCCCGGACAGGGATTCGATATGCGCCATGGCCTTATCGAGCGGGAGAGCGCGGCGGTACTGGCGATCGGATGCCAGCGCGTCGAGCGAGTCGACGACCGTCAGGATGCGGGCGCCGATCGGAATGGCTTCTCCCCTGAGCCCGAACGGATAACCGCTGCCGTCCCATTTTTCGTGGTGCGCCTCGACGATGGGCGCCACGGGGCAGGGGAAGCCCACGCACTCCAGGATCTCGGCGCCCACAATGGGATGGATTTTCATCTTCTCGAATTCTTCGGCGGTCATCTTGCCGGGCTTGGAGAGGATATGCTCCGGGACCGCCAGCTTGCCGATATCGT
>JBGPKH010000380.1:0-8491 GCA_041485845.1 Bryobacteraceae bacterium | reverse complement strand
GCCTCGGCGCCGCTGTAGAGTTTGGGCGTGTCGAAGACGCGGTTCACGAGATTCTCGGCGAGGTAATCGGCGATGAGAGCCTTCTTCACCAGCCCCAGGCCGATCAGGAAGAAGGCGCGGCCGCCATCTGTGCGGCTGAGCAGCGGGCGCGCGGAGAACTGCTTCACCAGCTCGGTAACGCGCGTGATGGGGCCGGCCTGCAAGGTCGGGAAAAACGATACCGCGGAGAGGTAGGAGAGTAGGCTGGTGGTGCCTTCGCCATCGCGGCGGCACAGGTCGATCGTGTAAGTGAGCGATTGGAAGACGTAGAAGGACAGGCCCAGGGGGAAGATCCAGTCCCAGCGGCGGCTGAGCAGCAGGCCCATGTGCCGCGAGAGGACGAGTATGGCGAGGTTGAGGGTGACGCTCGCGGCCACCAGCAGGGCGCGGGTTCGCGGGCGGTTGGAGCGCATCAGGCCGAGGCCGATGAGGAAGTCCAGGCTGGAGCACGCGGGGAGGAGCAGAACGTAGAACAGGCCGAAGCGGGCGCAGAAGAGATAGTTCGCCAGCAGAATGACGGCTAATCGAAGGAGACGGGAGCCCGTGGAAGCCCAGTAGACGAAGAAAACCGCGGCGACAAAAACGAAATAAATTCCGGACCCGGACTGCACTTGCATATTGTAGCGGGTGGGTGTGAAGCAATTCGAGGTCCGCAGTGGGGCAGGTTGTCAACCTGCGGGCGGGTTGCTAACCCGCCCAAACCCGGCGCCATTCGTGCGTGCTTGCCAACCGTGCCCGCCCGATCCCATAATGAGGCCAGCCCCGCTGTTGGTGAAGAAAGATCGATGCGCCGCTTGCCTCTGGTTGCCTGTCTGGCAGTTGTGCCCGTCCTGTGGCTGCGATTCGGCAGCCGCCCCGACCCGCTACCCGCCTTTCCCAGGCTGATGCTCTGGGCGTGGGAGAGTCCGCAGGATCTGCGTTTCGTCCAACCCGGAAGCGCCGGCATCGCCTTCCTGGCGCGGACCGTGTGGCTGGACGGAACGCGTGTCCAATCCCGCCCACGTCTGCAACCGCTGCGCTTCAACCCGGGCACCGATTTGATGGCGGTGGTGCGTTTCGAATCCGGCGGCCGGGGCCTGCCGGCGAGCGCGGACGTGGTGCGCGAAGTGATGCCCGCGGCAGCCCAATGGCCTTTTTCGGCGAAATCGCAAAACGCGAGTCACGCTCCCAGAAAATAAATCTCGATCTCCTGAATTCAACAACTTAGCTCAAAAACCGCCCCTGTTCGTCTCGGTTTCCCGGCTCACGCCTGTCAAAATTAAATCAGGAGGAGAGAATGCGACCGAATGCCGAAAACCAGCCCGGCCAGAAAACGACTGTAGATAAAACTGTAGCTGTAGAAAGCCTACAGGACACGAGAAGTCCAGTTCGGAGTCCCTATTTACGGGCCTCCGGCGAGTTCTCGGCGGGAACTGTAGTCAAAACTGTAGCCAACTCTACGGATGGAGCTAAGAGGTGTCCGAATACTGGGCCTGACTTTCACAGTGAGTGCGACATTTCTGGGCGAGTATCTTATAGTCGCCACCTTCGTGCTGGACGGCCTCTTCGTAGCTCTTCTTACCGGCTTTGAAGGTCGGGGCCCAAGTCGGGGCCCAAGTTTGATGCTCCCCTTGCATTTTGGTCTGAATTCCATTCAGGCCTTCAAGGAGTTCGTCGATCCGCGTCCCAAGGCTCTTGCGTGCCTCAGCAGCATGCGCGGCGGTGCGCCGCAGTGCTGGATCGCCAGCTATATAGTGTGTCAGGCAAAGGAGGTGGGGCAAGATTCTGAAGATCTTTGCGGCTAACTTTGACACGTTCGATGACCGAAGAGACGTACCCGGTTTGCTCGCGGAATGCCCGGTCTTTCACCTCAAGCTTCGCAAATTCGTCGAATACAGGATTCTTCAGCGCCGCGTCCAATTTCGTCACCTCGGCATTGGCCGTGGCTACGGCCTTATCAATGTCATGAATTCACAACTGCTGATGAACGTCACGCCAGCATCGGCGCGGCCGATCAGCAGCATAAAACCACAGAGCGCGAAAGCCATGTGTTTGGACATTCTATTCAGCTCCTTTCTCGACAGTCAGATCTCGGACTCGCAGCTTTCGTTACGGCCGAGCCACTTGCGCGTATGCCTGGCAGTATGCCTGGCACATCGATTATCGGGGCTGCCCAAATCATCGAATGGGCTGGGGCCAGGCAAGCGTGACCGAGCTTCTTCTGCCGAGGCCGAAACCGGTCCAGGGCAGGTCTGGGAGCACAGCCATGGACGACTCCGGTACCTCGGCGTCAAGCGCGGGATCGCGCCCCTCGCCCCAGCCGCTCAACTCCGGCGCCACCTGCGGGTAGGCCGGAGGTGCCTTCGTGAAATTTCAGTAGAGGTCCGCTCACCTCGCTGATGGAGACCTCGTCGGCCCTATCTCCAATCCCAGTTGCGCGTTGCTCAGTCTATTGGCAACCATCTTTGACAATCCTCACGGCGTCGGTCGCAGTGATCGACGTGGACAGCTTGTCGGCGCAACCGGTCGCGAAGCCATCCTGACAGACCGTCATAGAAACCGTCGCGCTCGTGGCATCACCCTGGAACATGTTTGGTGCGGTTACAAAGTGGCAGGTCAGGTCCGGATACCCGTCAGGAGGCCCTCCGCCGGGGCTACCAGAGTCGGAAATGCTGCACTGGTATTTGGCCGTTTTCCCGGGAACGTTAACCTGGGCGCCGCCGAGCATGACAAGCGCGGGATCAACGGTCCCTACGTCGAAGGTGGCCGAGCCCCAGATTGCCACGGGTACCGTCCCCTGGGAGCAGACGTTGATACTGTCACCATAAGGCTTGACACTCACCATCGTGCAGGCGTTGGCGACCGCGGGATCGGAGCCCGTGAGCGAGACATTGTCCAGCAGCATGCCGATGCCGTCGCCAGTTCCACCGCCGACGAACTCGAGCTTCGCCGAGCCGAACTTACCCAGGAGAGAAGCAGTCCCGTTCTGCCAGGGCGAAAATACGCCTGTGTGCGATGCGACTTGGGCCTCCGCCCAAAGCACTGACATGCCGTAGGTTGTTCCTCCGGACGTAAATCTAGACCTGTAGTAGTAGCTCAGGTCGTACTTGGCGCCCGGACATGTCGCGATCGACTCGTAGATTCGAACGTTCGTATTATTGGTACCGGGTCGGCTGTTACTGTCAAGCTCGACGAGCTGTTGGCCCTCCTGGGGCGGGACGTTTTGGGGCCAAGGCGGCGTGCCCCGCCAGAACTCGAGGATGCCGACCGAGCCCGGCGTATCGGCCCACTCGATCGTCCAATAGATATCCGGGAACGCCGATGTCGCGTTGCAATTCCACCAATACGTATTGGTACCTATGGTCGCCCCGCAAATGTTACTTTCTTGGTAGGCGTATGGGAATTCGAAACTGCCGTTCTTCACCAGTTGGTCTGCCTGCGCGACAACGACGGCAAGCAGAAGAACAATACAACCGAAAATTACCCTCTTCATCGCAACCGTTCTCCTTTTCACAGAATGGAATCCTCGCGCTGGAAGTAAAGCCCGATGTCAAGCGACGGCGGGTTGCCCTTTGCGCGGTTTACCGGACCCACTATGTTGCAGAGGTTGATGGGCTTACAAGGGTTTGCCCGGTTTTACCCGTGAATGTCCGCGAATGTCCGGCCTATGCTAGCGCAAGCCGTCCACGAGCATCAGATCGCTCACCTCATAGTCGGCTTGTGAGTAGAGAAGATGCTGGCCATCCGGAGACATGGCGATACCGTACCGCAACGGTTTCGTGGCGTTCGGCACCTCTTCGGCGCGGCCCGTCGCGAAACGGAAAAATCGGAGGTATGGACCGTCGGGCTTTCCTGCAGGCCGGTAGTACTTGAACCCAATGCCCAGGCTGGAGAGGCTGTACGCATCGACGAAGTCCAGGACTTTTTCTTCCTTACCGCCAGTGAGCCGAACGCGGAACAGTTGCTGGTCCCCGGCCGTGGAGTGGAGCCGGAGGTAGTAGAGATAACGCCCGTCGGCGGAAACGACAGGAACCCGGCCGCCACGGGTGGTCACCTGCACCGCTTCGCCCCCTTGCGGTGCGATTTTCCAGATCTGCGTGCTCCCCCCGCGGTTCGAATTGAAATAGATGCTTTCCCCGTCCGGCGACCATGTCAGGTACCCGCAGTGATGCGATCCCTGCACGAGGCGCGGCGCTGTTGCTGGGTCTTCCACGATGTGGATCGAGGATCCATCGCGGCCGGGTACGGTGAAAGCAATCCTCCGGCCCTCGGGGGACCACCGCGGGGACCCCAAACTCGGTTGCCCGAGAGACGTCCACTGACGCGGGTTCCTGCCATCGGCTTCGGCAACCCAGACTTCCACGCTTCCCGAGCGATCGGAGAGAAATGCCACCCGCTTTCCGTCCGGCGAATAATCAGGCTCAAAGCTCCAATGGGCGGAAGTGATGAGTCCCACGGCAGAACCCGGGCGGTCCAGCGGCTGGCGCCAGAGGTTCACCGATTCGAAATGGCGCGTATAAACCAGCCGCACCTTCCCTCCCGCCGTTCTGGCGACCGAAGGCTGAAACCCATAGTCGCCCGCTCCCGGCAGGAGGTCGTCATGCGCCTGACCCGAAACAACCATTCTCGCCAGATGCGGACCATCCATCGCTCCGGTAGAGAAGATCAGTGCGCTGCCATCCGGCATCCACGCCGGACTGGTGTTCCAGGCCGATCCCGTTGTGAGCCGCCGAACATCGCCCGCCGGCATCAGGTCTGGGGAAAGCGCAAGAAGACAGAGGTCGGATGCGCCCCAGGAAACACGGCGGCTGAACGCAAGCGTCTGCCCATCCGGTGAGATCGCCGGGCCGCTGTCCCCTAAACTCTTCGCGGGAGGCAAAATCAGAGGCCGCGTCTCGCCCGTCGCAGTCGCAATCCGGAACAGCCCGTTGACGTGTTCCGGCCCGTGCCGGCCAACGGCAACGAGCCATTTCCCGTCTCGCGACCAGGCCAGAAATCTGCCGGGTTGGTCCCAGTGTGGCCACGAAGGAGCTGCGAACTCCGCTAGCATCCTTTCGGCGCCGCCAAATGCCGACAGTACGAACACGGCGGCCCGTTCGGTGTCGGTCTGGCGCATGAACGCGATCAAGGCGCCGTCGGGAGACCAGGCGGGACCGTAGTCGGGTGCGGGACTCCGAGTCAGACGCGTCAGCAGCCCCGCCGGCAGGACCCTGGCGTAGATATCGAAATTGTCGTGTCTCTCCCCGTCCCAAACATAGGCGACCTGTTTCCCATCAGGGGAGAGACTGGGCTCTACTTCCGTCCCCGGATCGCTGGTCAATGGAAGGACCGTCGCAACGGTGCCCCGAGGGACTTTCAGGGAAAACCCTAACCAAACGGCTCCGGCCATGAGCACAGCCGCCGCGACCGACCAAAGTCCGCGCCTGCGCCAGGTCGGAACCTCCCGGCCGGCAGCCGGCCGCTTCCGGAGAGGGTCCGTGCGCCTCGCGGTCCAGGCATCCAACTCGGCCGAATTTGCGAAAACAGAACCCGACTTGCCGTGCTGAAGCCGGTGTATGGGAAGACCTTCGGCCTTCTCCCAACGGCGGACGGTACGCTCGTCGCGCCGGAGATACGCGGCGATTTCCTTCCAGGACTCGAGGCGAGTAGAGGAAGCCGGCTTGGCCGATGACACCAGTCGCGCACCGCCGACGCGGTCGTCCATGGTCGTGCTCCCGTTAGACAATTGTAGCGCCGGGTCGATTTTCAGACAAGCAGAACCTTTAATACTATTTCGTTTTAGTATTATTACGTCTATGACTGGGTGGCTGCCGGCGATGGGATGCGCGCGTTGAGGCGGAGGCTGATTGGCAAGCCGGTGCTCTCCTCGTTCCACGAGCTGCGGCACTCCGCTGGATGAACAATGGCGGCGACATCGACGGTGGAGCGGTGCACTTCGGCGTCAGTCAAGCCCTATTCAATTGGCGGTCAGCCAAACCGGTGTAACGCGACAACTCACCGCGCGTGCCGCTTTCTTACGCCCTTCGCGAACGGCGTAGAGGATCGTCGTTAACCGAGATTCGATCCTAGCCGAAAAAACGCGGCTCTCCATCTATACAGCCGCGCAAAAGTTCGGGGACATCACATGACCTCCACGGCTCTGGACTCTGAATCGCGGCGTCATCAAGGTGCCAGGCGCGCGATTTGATCCGACAGCGTGTTCAGACCGGCCATCCCGCCGTTCGGCGTCCCGAACGGCGGTCATTGCGTCCGCGAGACCAACGTGATAGCCCCGGTCCTGATGTCCCTTGAATTATGCGCGGCTGTATAGTTGGGTTGGGGCGGCCGGATTCGAACAATACGAGCCTGGCACCAAATCAAGCTATCCAAAACACCGGCCATTCACCCCTGAACGGGGTTTGGTTGTGGCCCTAGTTTATGCTTTCAGATTTTTTTTTGATCAATAAGTGCTTGCGTTTCAACGCATTTTCCTCGAATTAAAGCTAGACGGCAGTTCGCTTGTGCCAAGCTTAAATTAGGGGAGGCCGGTTTGAACTCCCGAGCAGACGACAGCCTGCGGTCGGTTCCACCCCGATGCCCGATGTTGAAACCGGAGAGAACCAATAGCTACAGAATCGACTACATCGGTAATTAGCCGCAGCTAACCAATTTGCCGCAACTTATTGAAAACATTGGTCGGGGCGGGGCGATTTGAACGCCCGACCCCCTGCGCCCAAGGCAGGTGCGCTACCAGGCTGCGCTACGCCCCGACAGGATTGCTCCCTTAATTCTAGCCTATCGCTGGCCCTTGAGCCAGCCCCTGTGCCGCCTCAGCCGCCTCCGCCAGTCGCGGCGCCCAAAGGATGACATCCAAATGAAGAAGCCCGATATCGCAAAACGCATCGCCCGACAATCTCGCGTCAGCGAGGCCGAGGCGGCGGACCGTCTGGACCGCATGATCCATCAGATCCTCTCGAATCTGCGAAAAGGCAGAGAAACTCCCTTGCCTGGACTGGGCACACTCACCCGCGGTCCGGATGGCAAGCTCGCCTTCGAGCGTGAAGGGAGAAAAAGACCGTGACTGACTCCTTTTCCATCGAACCATTGGTAGCGCAAATCGTCATTCGCGCGGTGGCTGCCGGCAAGACCGTGGAAATCGACGGTCTGGGCGCTTTTCATCCCGACCCCGCAAACGGCCTGCGCTTCGAACCCTACACCCTGCCAAAGGTGTTCATCGCCCACGTCAGGGAGGACGCCGAGGCGGCGGAGCGCATCTACGACGTCCTGGAGGCCGCGGGGTTCAGCCCCTGGATGGACTCTCGAAAACTGCTGCCTGGACAGAACTGGCCGCGCGCCATCGAAAGCGCCATCGAAACGTCGGATTTCTTCGTAGCCTGCTATTCGGACCGGTCCGTCAACAAGCGGGGCGGTTTTCAGGCGGAGATCCGTTATGCGCTCGACTGCGCGCGGCGTATGCCGCTCGATCAGATCTTCATCGTGCCGATCCGCTTGAACGCCTGCCGGCTGCCTCGTTCGATTCAGAGAGAACTGCACCGCGTGGATCTCTTCCCGGACTGGGGCCGCGGAATCCGCCGCGTCGTCGCCATGATCCGCGCCGAAGCGGCGAAATGGCCCCCTGGAATTGCCTGTCCGTAAACCGGGCAGATGAACTGATTTTAATTGGCGCTTAAGGAGCGTTTCATGTGTAGTTCGATATCATAGCCCCAGACGAGAGAAAATCGTCCCATCCAAAGGAGAAACCCAAATGAAGAAACTGATGACGCTGATGCTCGGCCTGTCCCTCGCATTCGGCACCGTCGCCGTCGTGTTTGCTCAGGATACGCCGAAGAAGGAAGACAGCAAGGACAAGAAGGGCAAGAAGAAGTCCGGAAAAAAGAAGGAAGATACGCCCAAGAAGGACGGCGGCAAGTAGTCGCTTCCGCAAAAGTTGCTGGGAAGCCGCGTAGCGCGCCTGCAAATAACCTACGCGGCAATCCAGTGTAGTTCTTCGCCGGAAGTCTGCCAGTAACCTTCCCGAGTCGTTGGAGTCGTTGCACACCCCTTTCCGAGGTTGAGCAATAATGGTCTCGAGGGGCTTCGAATGAATTTGTTTCCGGTAGTTCTAGCAGTCCTCGTATTGGCCTTTTCCACGTCGGCTCAACCCGCCCAGGCTCCGCCTTCCCAGCGCTTCGCCGGCGCCGTGGTCAATTCCCAAGCCAATGAGATCTCTCTCCAGAACACCAAAGGCGACATCCTGACGTTTACCACCAACGACAGGACCCAGATCCTGCACGCCCTGCCAGGCGAAAACGACCCCAAAAAGTGGAACAAGCTCACGCTCTCCGAGATCGGCCCGGGGGACGAAGCCCTGGCTTACTTCAGAGGCTCAGCCGGCCAGAAACCGCTGCTGGCCACCTCGCTGGTGATTCGGACCAAGGCGGATCTCGCGCAACTCGCCCAGAAGCAGTTGGACGACTGGAAGAAGCGGGGCACT
>JBGPKH010000379.1:0-8515 GCA_041485845.1 Bryobacteraceae bacterium | reverse complement strand
GCCACCGCGTCGCCTTCGGAAAGTCCCTCGGACACCTGCACCAGCGTCACGCTGGAAGCCCCCGCCTTCACCTGCCGCCGCTCCACGGCGCCGCCTTTCAGAACGAGCACGTAGTCGCCGCCGGCGTCGTGGCGCAGCGTCTCCCTGGGAATCGCCAGCGCGTTGTCCACCACCGCCGTGCGGATCTCCGCATCCACGTTGGTGCCCGGAATCAATTCGCGCCCCGGATTCTCGATGGTACACAGGACTTCGCCCACCTGCCGCGAACCGAGCGCCTGAATGGAAGCCGGCTTGCGCGCCACGGTCCCCTGCCACTTGCGGCCGGGCAGTGCCTGCCAGGTGATGGTGACCGGCTGGCCTTCCGCCACGCGGCCCAACTCCGGTTCGTCGACGTACACACGCACGCGCAGCCGGTCCATGCGCCCGGCATTCGCCACCAGGTCGCCGACGTTGAGGTATGCCCCGGCTCTCACGGCCAAGCCGTAGACCAGGCCGGATATCGGCGCCCTCACGACGCTCAGGTCCGCGCGCTGTTTCGCCAGGTCCAGCGCCACCTCGGCGTCGCGAAGGCGAGCCCTGGCGGCCGCGATATCGGTTTTCCCGACGAGCGATGTGCGCCGCCCTTCCAGACCTGCGATGGCCAGCTCCGACTGGCGGATCTTGTTCTGCGCCGCCTGCACCTCGGCCGCCGTGGCCGCTTGTTTCTCGGCCAGGCGCTGGAGCGCATTGTGCTCGCCGGTTTCGTGTTGCAGTTCCAGGCGCGTGCGGGCCAGGCTGTTTTGGATTTCGGCGAGCTCGGCCGGCCGGCCTCCCGCTTCCAGGGCTGCGACGTTCGCCTGGGCCTCCGCGACCTTGGCTTCCGCCGCCGCGATATCCGCCTGAAGAGACGGCTCGCTCATCATGGCCAGCACCGCGCCTTTGGCCACGCTCTGTCCCTCCTGCACCGCGACGCGGCTGACCAACCCCGCGGTCTCCGCGCGCACGGCCTGCCATTCGATCGGCTCCACCTTGCCGTTAGTGGGGAGCGTGCTGACCAGGGTCTGCCGCATCACGCGCACGAAATTGATGCGCGCGGGGTTATTTTTTCGGAGGATTGCCCAACCGATGGCTGCCGCGGCAACCACCAGCAGCAAAAACAGCAACTTCTTCAAATTGGTTCTCCAAATGCTATTTTAGTGTGTCGTCGCGCACACCGCTTGCTTACGGGCGCGGGTCCGATCGGAGGGAGCGGTTCCCCAGGCTGCGCAACAGCTACTAAGACCTTGTCACGAACCAACGTTGCCAATTGCGGGACCGCTCCCTTCGGTCGCGGCTCGGCAGGACGCGGCTCGGCAGGACGTAAGTTACTGAGCCGCGACCAAAGCGAGCGATGAGAAGGTTGTTTCATGACGAGCCCTAAGAAAGTTATGGGCGGCTTAACCGCAAGCATAGTTGGGGTTTTGCGAAAAAAGCTAACTTCCGTTAGGCCTGGACAGTAACCGGAGATTAACTAAAGGCGGATTGTCCGTATCCGCCGGCGGGTTATGATCGATCTAATTGACCTTATTAATCGAGGTGACTACCGATGAAAATGACGGCCACCGGCCTGCTGATCGCCGGTCTTTTTTCGATTCCGGGTTTCGGCGCGACCTTTTATGTTTCCGCCACCGGCAATGACGGTAACCCTGGGACATCCGCAATGCCTTGGGCGACGATCCAGCGCGCCGTGGAAAGCACAGGACCCGGCGACACTATCCTGGTCGGCAGCGGCACTTATAAAGGCGCCCGGATCGAGAATTCCGGACAGGCGGGCCTGCCGAAAACCCTGAAAAGCGATGCCGGCGCCCAGGTGATTCTGAACGCCCCCGGACCGAAGAACAAGCACAACAGCGTGCTCGAAGTGGAGAACTTCAGCGCCACCGTCAGCTACTGGGTCATCGACGGCTTCGAAATCGCGAGCTCGCCGAAATACGGTGTCGATGTGCGGATTACCGAATGGATCACGGTACAGAACTGCACGGTTCATAACAGCGCCCTGACGGGAATCTTCACGGCCTTCTCAAACCATCCGCTGATTCAGAACAATGTGTCCTATGGTAACGGCGAGCACGGAATCTATCACAGCAACAGCGGCGACTTTCCGACCATTCGCGGGAACCAGCTCCATCACAATCATGCAGCCGGAATTCACATGAACGGCGACCTCTCGCAGGGCGGCGATGGAATCATCTCGTTCGCCACCGTGGAAAAGAACGCGATCTGGGAAAATGGTCTCGGCGGCGGCTCGGGAATCAACTGCGACGGCGTCGACGACAGCATCTTCCGCAATAATCTGCTGTACTCCAACCACGCCAGCGGGATCTCGCTCTATGCCATCGACGGCGCGCACGGCTCCAGCAGAAACCTGGTGTACAACAACACCATCGTGATGGCGCTGGACGGCCGGTTCGCGGTGAACATTCCCAAGTCGAGCGGCAGGCCGAGCCCCACCGGAAACAAGATCTTCAACAACATTCTGTATGAGATTCACACCGCGCGCGGTTCGGTGCTGATTTACGGCAGCGCGGTTTCAGGCTTCCAGAGCGATTACAACGTGGTGGTGAACCGGTTCAGCGATAACAACGGGAAGTCGAATATCTCGCTGGTCAGTTGGCGGCGCCAGACCGGCCAGGACGTGCATTCGATCATTTCGACCCCGGTGGATCTGTTTGTGAACCCCGCGGGCAACGATTACCGGCTCAAGTCGACCTCGCCCGCCATCAACGCCGGCACGGCGCTCGCCCAGGTGACCGACGACATCGCGGGCACGGCGCGGCCCCTAGGCGGTCTGTTCGATATCGGCTGCTACGAATCGTTCTAGCGGCGGGGTGTCCGCGCAAAGTTCCAGGCGTGCTCCACGATGGTGCGCAAGTCCGCATACCGCGGCTGCCACCCCAGTTTGGCCCGCAGTTTGCCGGACGCCGCCACGAGGCTCGGCGGATCGCCCTCGCGGCGCGGGCCGATGACGTAGGGCGCCTTTTTGCCGGTGACCTCCTCCACCACCCGGATCGTCTCCATCACGGTGTGGCCGGTTCCGGTGCCGACGTTGAAATGGCCGGATGCCCCGCCGCCGATGAGGTGCTCCACGGCCAGGATGTGCGCCTGCGCCAGGTCGTCCACGTGGATGTAGTCGCGGAGGCAGGTGCCGTCCGCGGTGTCGTAGTCGTTGCCGAAGACGGTCACCGGTTCTCCCGTGACGACGGCGCGCAGCAGCAGCGGAATCAGGTGCGTTTCCGGTTCGTGCTCTTCGCCCAACCGTCCTTCGGGGTCGGCGCCCGAAGCGTTGAAGTATCGCAGCGAGACGCTGGTCACGTGGTGGATCTCGCCGAACCACCGCAGGAGCGTCTCCACCATGACCTTGGATTCGCCGTACGGGTTCACCGGCTGGATCGGGGAAGTTTCCAGAATGGGGGTAGTGTGCGGGTTGCCGTAGACCGCCGCGGTGGACGAAAACACGATGTGCTTCACGCCGGTCTGCACCATGGCGGTGAGCAGCGAAAGCGAGCCGGCAACGTTATTGGCGAAATACCGCTCCGGCACTCTCATCGATTCGCCCACGGCGATGAAGGCGGCGAAGTGAATCACGGCTTCGCACGCGGTCTGCCGCATCAGATCCGCGAGCGCGCCGGTATCGGCGATGTTCATTTGGAACAGCCGGTCCGCGGGAACGTTGTGGCGGTATCCCTTCGAAAGGTCGTCCACGACCGCGACGTCGTAGCCCTGTTGCAGCAGCAGGCGAACCGTGTGCGATCCAATGTAACCGGCGCCGCCGGTGACGAGAAGTTTTCGTGAGTATGCCAAGTCACGATTGTAGTAGCATGGCGGTTCTATGCCAAACGGCGCCGAATTGTTCGTGCAGGCGATTGTGCAGTTGGGGATCGACACGATCTTCACGCTGGTGGGCGATCACCTCAACGAAGTGCTCCCGGTGGCCGCGCGGCAAGGCATTCGCATCGTGGACATGCGGCACGAATCCGCGGTGACGCACGCGGCCGACGCCTGGGCGCGCATCCATCGCAAGCCCGCGCTCGCGCTGGTGACCGGTGGGCCGGGGCACACCAACTCGCTAACGGGAATCGCCACCGCGCACCTGGCCGGCAGCCCGCTGATGGCCGTGAGCGGCAGCCGGGCGAGCACGCTGGCGCACCGGCAGGCTTTCCAGGATATCGACCAGATCGGGATGGCCCGGCCGGTGGTGAAATGGGCCGCGGAACCGCCCACCGCCGGAGAGATTCCGTTCTATATCGAGCGTGCCTACGCCGTGGCCAACACCGGGCGCAAGGGCGCCGTCCACCTGACGATTCCGGTCGACCTGTTTACCCAAAGTGGGGCAGGCCGCGCCGCCTGTCCGGTTTCTGCAACGATCTCCGGCCCCGGAGACCTGTCCCGCGCGGTCCAACTCCTGCGCGCTGCCGAACGGCCGGTCATCCTTGCGGGCAGCGGCATCTGGTGGTCGCGGGCCGAAGACGCGCTGCGGCGATTCATCGAGCGCACGGCGCTTCCGCTGTACACCATCACCATGGCGCGCGGAGCGGTATCGGACGAACATTCGCTGTGCATGGGCTACGCCGATCCCGCCCTCAATCACGCGGTCCAAACGGCGTTCCGCGAAGCCGATCTGTTCCTGGTAATCGGTAAGCGCATCGACTATCGACTGGCGATGGGCGGCGCGCGTCTGTTCCCGCCGGAAGCGCGGTTCATTCAGATCGATATCCACCCGGAGGAACTCGGTCTGAACCACCGGCTCGACTTCGCCATCTGCGCCGACGCCCGCCTCGCGCTGGAAACTCTCACGGAAGCGGCCGGTCCCGAGCCGTGGGCCGCGAAGCCCTGGCTGGACCGTTTGCGCGCGCTCCGCTGCGATTGGCAATCGAAGCTGGACGCGGCCGCTTCGGACACCGCTGCCCCCATGCACCCCGCGGCCTTTTTCCGCGAACTGAATACGGCGCTGCCCGACGACGTGCTGTACTCCTGGGACGGCGGCGATTTCGCGCACTGGGGCCGCGCCATGCTGCCCGCGCGCGAACCCGGCGGATGGCTGCGCCTGGGTCCACTCGGCACCATCGGCTCTTCGCTGCCCAACAGCCTCGCCCTGCAATTGGCGCACCCCGGCAGGCCGGTAGCCGCGATCACCGGAGACGGCGCGCTGGGATTCTACATCGCCGAAATGGATACCGCCGTGCGCCACAAGCTGCCGATCGTGCTGATCGTCGGCAATGACGCCGGCTGGGGGCTGGAACGCGAGTTGCAATCGTTTGCCACAGGCGGCGGCTCCACGGTAGCGTGCGAGTTGCAATCGACGCGATATGATCTCATCATGAAGGGGTTCGGCGGCGAGGGCGAATCCATCGAGCGGGTGGAGCAGGTACGGCCCGCCGTCGCGCGCGCCTTCGCGTCGGGCGTGCCGTACTGCATCAATGCAAAGATCCGGGGGGTGCGGTCGCCCTTCACCGAGTGGCAGATCGCGGGAAAGAAGAAGTGAAGCTGCTGCCCATCGCGCTTGCTCTGCTGGGTGTATCCGCCCTGCCCAGCCAGGAGTTGCCGCAATGGGTGTTGTCGCTGTCGAAGATCAAACGCCAGGCCCGCGCCGAATTGGCCCACATTCCGAATTACGCGTGCCTTGAAACCGTGAACCGCTTCCAAAAGACTGCACGCGGGGTCTTGTTCAAACCCCTGGATACACTGCGCATCGAAGTGGCCTTTATCGGGAACCAGGAATTGTTCGCACCGGAGGGAGCGTCGCAATTCCAGGATGTCGATCTGTCGACCTTCCTGTCCGGCGGCGCCATCGGCACGGGCGTTTTTACCTCGATCGCGCGCAACCTCTTCGTAAACGACGGCGGGCGAACGACCGGTTGGGGAGAGGAGAGACTGGGCGACCGGGCGGCCCTTTGGTACACGTTCGAAATACCGGAGATGTTCAAGGCCTACAAACTGTCGGGCCCGGGCGGCTCGGCCTATGTCGGCGAGCAAGGGAAATTCTGGGTGGACGCGGAGACTCTCGACCTGCTGCGGATCGAGGAGCGCGCGGTCGACATTCCGCCCACGTTAAGCATGCGCGACGTCGCCACAACCATTACCTATGCGAAGGCGCCGATCGGCGCGACTCTTCTGCTGCTGCCTCAGAGGGCGGAGACCCTGGTGACGGATACGGATGGTGCGCAGAACAGGAACATCACCGAGTTTTCCAATTGCCGGGAGTATAGCAGCGAATCGCTCATCCGCTTCGGCCCCGACGATCCGGAGGCGAAGCCGCCGGCCGCGCCGAGGAAGAAGTAGGCGGCGCCGAAGCCCCCCCGCCGCGCCGCCTCGGCCGCGCCGAGGAAGAAGTAGGCGGCGCCGAAGCCCCCGGGCCGCGCCCAAGCCCCCGGCCGTGCCAGAAGAAGTAGGCCGCGCCACACTGCTAGAATGGTGACATCGCAAAGAAAGTGAACCGACCGAGTTTGTCGCGCGAGCCGCCGAGCGTTATTGCCATTTACCCGGGATCGTTCGACCCGATTACCAACGGTCATCTCGATCTGATCCAGCGCGGATCGCGATTGTTCGACCGGCTCATCGTTTCGATTCTGCGAAACGAGAGCAAGGAACCGCTCTTCTCCGTCGAAGAGCGAACCGAAATGCTCCACGAGGTGGTGCACGTTTACCCGAACGTGGAGGTGGATTCGTTCGATGGGCTCCTCGTGGATTACGCGGCGGCGCACTCGGCCAAGGTCCTGCTGCGCGGTATCCGGGCGATTTCGGATTACGAGTACGAGTTGCAGATGGCGCTCATGAACCGGCGCCTCCGGCCCGATATTGAAACCGTATTCATGATGGCCAACGAGGCTTATTCGTTCATCAGTTCCCGCCTGGTGAAGGAAGTTTTCGGGCTCGGCGGGAGTATTACGGGGCTGGTTCCGCCGGCGGTCGAAGCGCGGATGCAGCGCCGTCTGTCGAAAACCAAACTTAGAGGGGCTTGATCAAACACTCATGCAGGCAGTAGCCAACGCAATCGCAGAACGCATCTCTTCCATCAGTGTGTCATCCACGATGAAGGTGGCGGCGGATGCCGAAAGGCTCCGCTCCGAGGGCATAGACGTGGTGGACTTCGGCGCCGGTGAGCCGGATTTCCCCACGCCGGACAACATCAAGCAGGCCGCCATTCGGGCGCTGGAGCAGAATTTCACCAAGTACACGCCGGCCGGCGGCACCGCGGAGTTGAAGAAGGCCGTCTGCGAGCGCCACGCGCTGGACTTCGGCACCGACTACAAGCCGAGCGAATGCCTGATCACGGTCGGCGGGAAGCACGCGATCTTCAACCTGATGCAGGCGTTGATCAATCCGGGTGACGAGGTGGTCATCCCGGTCCCCTATTGGGTGACGTACAAAGACGTGGTCAACTATGCGGGCGGCCGCTGCGTCTTCGTCCAGACCGACGAGGCGAAGGGCTTCACCCTGACGGCTGCGATGATCGAGCCGCACCTCACGGCGCGCACCAAGCTGGCGATCATCAACTCGCCCTCCAACCCCAGCGGCGCGGTGATGGACCGCGGCGAGTTCGAACAGATCTTCCGTCTGACTTCCGAGCGCGGCATTTACTTGATGACGGACGAGTGCTACTGCAAGTTTCTGTATGACAGCGAGCCTTTCTCGATCGCGTCGCTGCCCGGCGCCAAGGAGACCGTGCTGGTGGCGGGCTCGCTTTCGAAGACGTATGCCATGACGGGATGGCGCATCGGATTCGGACTGGTTCCACACGCGATCGTGACCGCCATGACCAAGCTGCAAAGCCACTCGACGTCGAACCCCACCTCGATTTGTCAGAAGGCCGCGGTGGAGGCGTTGCGCGGGCCGCAGGATTCGGTGGGCGTCATGCTCGCCGAGTACCGCAAGCGCCGCGATTTCGTGGTGCGGCGGCTGCGGGAGATCCCGGGAGTGAAGTGCGCCGAGCCGCGCGGAGCATTCTACGCGTACCCCAACGTGGGGGTGGTGATCGGCAAGAGCGGCATTCAGAACTCGCTCCAGCTTTCCGAGCGGCTGCTGGCGGACGCGCACGTGGCTGTGGTCCCCGGCGAGGCCTTCGGCACAGAGCAGCACGTGCGCATTTCGTACGCCACGTCGATGAAGGAACTGGAGCGGGGCCTCGATCGCATCCACCAGTTCATCGCGCGGAATTCGTAGGCCGGCTCAATAGGCGCGCAGGGCCCGCATGCCCTCGATGTCTAACGACAGCGTCAGTGTCGACTTGCCGGAACCGTTGGGACCCGCGATGATCGTGAGAACAGGCATGCCGCGTCAGGCAGCGCGCACCTTCACTTCGCGGAGCACCTCATAGTTCTGACCGGATGGAGCGCCGGGAATCCAGCGGATCTCGAACCTCCGTCCATCGGGAAGCTCCATCACTTCCAAACCGTCGTCGTCGTCGTCGTCGTCGTCGTCGTCGAGGTAGAAGACGGGCAACCCGGCGGCGAGCGTGTCCAGGAAGGCTTTGTGTCCCGCGGCCCTCACGGCTTCGTCG
>JBGPKH010000378.1:0-8545 GCA_041485845.1 Bryobacteraceae bacterium | reverse complement strand
CCAGGAAGTTCATTTGCTTTTCCTGCAGCGCCGTGGGGAGGAAGTAATCGGGCGCCTCGGTCAACTCGGGAAACGTAGTGGCCTGGAAGTCGTGGCGCGACCTTTTGACTTCGCTTTCGAAATCGCTGTACCAGCCTTGCTCGAAGATCCACGCTTGCAGCGAAGGACTCCACTCCGCCCGTTCCGCCAGGATCTGCCGCTTGAGCCGGAACGTATCCGGCTCCAGTTCGAAGACGTTGACCCCGATCATCGTGTTCGCCGACGTATCGAAGTACTTGTAATAGTAGATGCGCCCATCGCCCATGATCCACTTGCGGTCCGGGCGCAAATAGGTCGAATTCCGGCGGCCCTTGATCTCGTCGCGCAGCGCGTCCTGGATGCGGTTGGCGCCCGGCACATAGGTGTAATCGAATGCGAACAACCCGCCCCCGAATACCGTGCTCACGATCAGAATCGGCAGCGCCAGGCGAAACAGGCTCACGCCGCAGGCTTTGAATGCCGTAACCTCGTTCTGCTTGCTCATCACTCCGAAGTTGATCAGCACGGCCACCAGAATGCAGATCGGCGTCAGCCGGTAAATCAGCTCCGGGGTGAGGAAAAACAGGTAGGTGAACATCTTCAGGAGCGAGATGTTGTTCTTGATCATGTCGCCCACCAGCTCAAAGAAGAAGTACACCTGGCTCATCGAAATAAAGCTCGCCAGCACCACCACCACGTAGAACAGAAAATTGGAAAGCACGTAGGTGTCGACTAACTGCGGCAGCAACGGCAGCCGCCACGCCGTAAGACGCGAGCCCTCGGCCGGACGGCCGGCTTTCGACTTGAGCTTTTCGAAGATTGCCTGGAATCCCGCCTGGAATCCCGTCAGCAGATCGCGGTCGCCGGGCCGCTCCATCCGGTACAGAAACACCAGCCCCACGATCCCGAAGGCCACATCGGGCAGCCAGATGGCGACCGGTATCGGCAGCGTCCTCTGCTTCGCGACGCTGACCAGCGCAACCGACGAAAGGTGGTAGCAGAAAAACCCCAGGAACAGGGCGATCACATAGCCCGCGGACTTCCCGCCCTTTCGGGTGGATATGCCCAGAGGAATTCCCACCAGAGCCAGCATGATGCAGGCCAGGGGTAGCGCCAAGCGGCGGTGCAGCTCGATGCGCACTTCGAGCCAGTCGGGCCCCGAGCTGCGTCGTAGCAGCTCGGCCGTGTTCATGCCTTTCGAAGCCGTAGATCTCCGCTCCGGCGGAGCGGCATATAAAGCCTGGTCGCCACTTTGAACCTTGACATCGTATGCCATGCCGTCCTTTCCCATTTCGTGCGTAGCGTAGTTGCGCAAGGAAAGCTGGATGCGGTTGTTCTTGGGATCGGAGATCGCAATGGCCTCGCGCGCCACCGTGATCAGGGGACCGTCGCCCTTCCCTCCCAGCCCGCTCGTGCGCTGGTCCGGATCCGTCACGTCCGCCAGGAAAACCGAACGCCAGACCACCGTGGGGCCGCGGCGGACATCGCCCACGTACAGAATCTTGTTGGGAAAATCTTCGTCGAAAACGCGTTCCTGGATCTCCGCGGAAAGCTGCGTAGCCAGCAGCCGATTGATGAGCTCCGCGCTCTTGCGGAACGACAGCGGCGTCAGCCGCAGCGAGGCGAAACCCGCCAGCGCCGTGCCCACCGCTGCGAACAGCAGTACCGGCGCGATCACCTTGCGGCTGGAAACGCCGGCCGCGCGCATCGCGACGATCTCGCCATCGCTCGCCATGCGGCCCAGCCCGATCAGAATGCCCACCAGCACGCCAAACGGTATGGTCGTCGGCAGCACCGGCGGCATCGCCAGCGCAAACAATTGTACGATGGTCCTGATCCCCGGGCTGCCCGCCCCTACCAGCAGGCCGAACAGGTCTTTGCTGCCGTTGAGAAAGATAACGAAAGTGGCCAGCAGCGTGCCAAGCACCGCGCTCGTCAGGATCTCGCGAAAAACGTAACGGCCTAGAAGGCGCACCGCGCTCCTACCGCGACAGTTCGGGTGCCGATACCACCGGAAGCTTGGGCAGTTGCTCCTCCATCGGATGCAACTCCAGATCGTCGATCAGAATGGAAGGCGCAATCACACAGGATTCGGCCGTAAACCCGGAGGCCCCGATCAGCGCGAATGGCGCCGGGCTGTCCAGGAAGTCGAAGGCCGCGTTGTCATTTCCCGCCGCCAGAATGTCCTTGAGCGAGCGCGCGGTCAAGCCCCGGAAGCGCAGCCCGCGCACCAGCTCTTCACGCCCGTCGGGATAGATCTTGTACGCCAGGATCGGCATGCTGACCGGCCGTCCACCCCCCTGCGATCCGCCGAGCAGCCGCCGCACCTCGTCGAGCGATGCCGAGGAGGGAAAGTCCATCTTGCGCACGAGGATGCCATATGGCTTGCCGCGTGTCTGGCAAAGCTCGATCAGCTTCTTCTTCAATTCCGCAAGCGGCACGCCGTCGGACGCGTTGATGAACAGGTTGCTGAAGGTAGCGGTGGAAGCGCCGTAGCTGCCCGGCATGCGCGCCCGCCCGTTCGATCCTTCAAAGCCGCGCACCGGCTGCCGCGTCAGCAGGTAGCTCTTGAGCACGCCCTTCTCGATCAGGAGAATCGGCTTGGCCATCACCCCTTCGCGATCCACTTCGTATGTGCCGAACAACGGACGGCCGCGCCATTCCTTCTGCGTGGGGTCGTCCACCACGTTGAACGTTTCGGGCAGAACACGCGCGCCGAGCCGGCCTTCCAGCTCGCTCGGAGTGAACCCGCCTCCACCACGTCCGCCATCCGCCACCGGCCGCCGTCCCAAGTCCAGATTCCTTCCCAGCACCTCGGCCAGAATCTGCGCTCCCGCGGCGCCTTCGAACAGCACTGGTCCGCTGTAATCTTCGCCCTTCGGCGCGTGCGCCAGCGCCACCACGTTTTCCGCCAGCGCCGTCACGCCGCGGGTCATTTCGGCATCGCTCGGCATACGCGCCTGGTCGAGCGCATGGAACGTCACGGCATCCCTCATGGTCATGCCGTCGTCCGCCTGTGCGATGGCTCTCGCCCGAAGGTAAGTCACGTTCTCGGGCTCGCGCACCTCGGTGCCCTCGGAATTCAGTATCGAGTAGCCCCCCGTGCCCGATTCCAATTCGATGCTCGAATTCTTCACCTCGGGATACCGGCCAAACAGCGCCGAAAGAGCGCGCACTCTCGCGGTCCAGGCATCTTCGTCGACCGTCAGTTTCTGGAACTCACGTACGTGCTTGACCGGTTCGGCATGCGCGAAATCGTTGAGCTGGTCGTTCTGCGAGATGTTGCGCAGGGCGGCGCGCTTGCGCGAGATCGCCTCCACTGCGGACTTGTAAGCCGAATCGGTCTCCAGCCACAGGTACCGGCGCAGCAGCGGATAGGAATCCTCCAGCGGAAAGCGCTGCAAGTCGTAGCGCGTGCCGAACCCGCCGCCGGCAAAGTTGGTGTTGTCGAACTTGTAATCGCCGACGCGTACCTTGATTTCCGGCTCGCGATACCGGCTGCGGCGCCGCGAAACCACGCCGCCCAAACTGGCCGACACCGCGAAATTGTCCGATTGGTCGATCAGGTACTGGACGAAATAAGGCGCTTCGAGATTGTTGAGGGTCAGCTTGCGCGCCCGCTCCATCTCATCGTGCATCGCCCGGAACATCGGGTCCGGCGCAGTCGTCTGGGCGGACACCGCCACTACGGTTGCGGCAACCGCGACAACTCCAACCCCCAACCCCCAACCCACTCGCGCCTTGGCGAGCCTAATCCCTAACCCCCGCCTCACTTCCCACCTCCCCGGCCTTCCATCGCCGTAGGCTCGGGAAGCAGCGGCGGGCGGTCGTTGGACTTGGCCTTCTTCTCGATCTCGATCTCCGAAACCAGGATCGAGGGCGAAACCGCCGACACCGGCACGCTGCCCGACTCCGCGCCGCAGTAGCCGTTGAAGACTTCCGGCTTGTCGCCCGTGGCCACGATCTTGGAAAAGCTCGCCAGCGGCGTGCCTACGATATCGGCCCCGCGCACCAACAGGTCCGGACGCCCGTCGGCGTACACGCGGTACACCAGCACGGGAATCACCTTGAACGCCTGCAACCCGGCGCGCGCCGTGGTCGTAAAGCCGCCGGTGATGTCCTGGAAGTACAGGCCATACGGCTTGTTCTGCTTCTTGACCTCGTCCAACAGCATCTGGCGCAGCTTGGCTTCCGGCACGGCGTTAGCCGATTCCACGATCAGGCTCGATTGCCGCGAGACTACCTCGAGCCCCGGCTGCCGGCGTCCGTGCCCATTCGAATGTTCGACGCCCTTGATCGGCGAGCGCGACATCAGGAAGGTCTTCAACACGCCTTTGTCGACCGCGGTGATCGGCTTGCCCTTGACTCCCTCGTCGTCGTAATCGTACCAGCCGTTCAGATCGATGCCGGCGGCTTTGCGCCGCGTCGGGTCGAACACCACCGAGAGAAAGTCGGGCAGAACCTTCGTATTGACGCTCTTGGTAAACGTCTGGCCTTCGCTGTCGTCCTTCTGGCGGTGCCCTTCCACGCGGTGCCCGAAGATCTCATGGAAAAACACGCCGGCGGCGCGCCCCGAGAAGATCGCCGGCCCCACGAACGGCTCGGACTCGGGCGCACGCAGCAGGTGGGAAATATCGTTGGCCACGCGGTCGATGGACGCGAGGATCGTTTTGTCGTCGGGGAGCCCCGCCGGATCGATCGCTTCGAATGCCTCGAACCCGCTCAGATCCGTCCCGTCCGCAGCTTTGGCCGAGGCCGTGATGATGACGCGGGCAAAGCCGCGCCCGTGCTGGATCCGCGTCCCTTCCGTGTTCACCAGGTAGCGCGTGTCCGTCTGCGCCGAAACCGACACGTGTGAGGTCAGCACGCTCGGATAGTTCTGGAAACGCGCCGACAGCTTGCGGACGCGCTGGCTCCATTCCTCCTCGTCGAACTTGAGTTTCGGCGGCCCCTGCTGAAACACGGCGACCGGCTCGGTCGAGAAATCGTCGGAGTCGTCCTCCGCCGCCACCTTCACTTGCGTGTTGGTCTTGATCCGTATGAGGCGTTCGGCCGCCAGGCGGTAGGCGCGATCGGTATCCAGCCACAGGCGGCGTTTGATGGAGTTCGGGTTGTCCTCGATGGTCAGCGACGCGCCCGAGGTGAACTGCCCCGACCCTCCCGCGCCCCGCACCCGATGGTAGTTGTCGAGCTTGGGCGCGCCGACCCGGACCGAGACATCCAGCGTCCGGCTCTTTCCGGCGCTGGTGGCATCGACCGTCCCGAGGTTCCCGGAAACCGAATGGTGGTCCACCTCCGTGACTTCGTAGCTGAGGAAGTAGGGCGGTGGGTCGGCCTTCTGTTTGAGGACAGTGAAGTTACGGTTCAGCTCCTGGGACATGGCATCGAGCAGTACCGCGGGCTGGGCCGCGGCAATCGAAGCCACAGAAAGCAGAAGCGCCAGGCGGGGCAATTCTAAGGGGGTCAAGTCTTCAGCATAACATTGTGGAAAACTCGTGGTCCGGAGTTTTCGGAAACCTCACCCGGAAGCCCTAAAGAAATAGGGGCCACAAATGAACACGACTGAACACAAATGGAAAACCAAGAGTTCACTCCGGTCATCTGTGTTCATCAAGATCACCCCAGGTCTTCAGGGCGAATCGGGAGACGGCGGACCCGCTTCCCGGTAGCCGCGAAGAGCGCATTGGTCACCGCCGGAGCTATCCCGGGAGTGCTGGCTTCGCCAATTCCGCCGGGGGCGTTCTGGCTGGGCACGATGTACACCTCCACGGCCGGCATCTCGTCGATCCGGAGAACGTCGTACTGGTGGAAGTTGCCCTGCTGCACACGCCCCCCATCGATCGTGATCCCACCCTTCAGCGCCGCCGAGAGACCGAACACGATCCCGCTCTTGATCTGCTGCTCGACGCCGGAGGGGTTCACCACGTGCCCGCAGTCGACGGCGCACACCACGCGATGGACGCGCACTTTGCCGCGATCCACCGAGACCTCGGCGATCTGCACGGTGTGGCTGCCGATGTTGTTCGACAGCGCCACGCCACGGCCCCGTCCGGGCGGCAGCGGTTTGCCCCATCCGGCTTTGGCCGCCGCCAGTTCCAGGGCAGCCAGCAGCCGCGGGCTGTTCGCCAGCAGACGCCGCCGCAGCTCCAGCGGGTCCTTCCCCCCGGCCGCCGCCAGTTCATCGAGGAAGGATTCCGCAAAGAAGGTGTTCTGCGAGTAGCCCACCGACCGCCAGTAGCTCACCGGAATTCCGGGATCCACGGCGTGATGTTCCACCTGAATATGCGGGATGGCGTAGGCAATGTCCGCCACGCCCTCCACCGCCGTGCGCGATCCGCCACCGAACGGCGTGCAGGCGACCCGCGCGGTCCAGGCGAGCGGCCACCCGTCGGCGTCCAGGCCGCCGGCGAAGCGCGCATAAGAGGCCGGGCGGTACCAGTCCTGCTGCATGTCGTCTTCGCGGGTCCAGGTGAGTTTCACCGGGACGCCGGCCGCTTTGGAGACCTCGACCGCTTCGCCGATGTAGTCGGACCGGGCGCGGCGTCCGAAGCCGCCGCCCATGTATTGGGTGTGGATCTTGACGTTCTCCGGCTTCAGGCCGGTGATGCGCACCGCCTCGTTGAGCGCGGCGGTTTGCCCCTGCGTGGAGGCCCAGACTTCGCAGGAATCGGGGCGCACGTGCGCCACGCAGTTGAGCGGCTCCATGGGGGCATGCGCCAGGTACGGCGTGGTGTACACGGCCTCGACCTTCTTGGCGGCGCCCGCAAGCGCGGCTTCGCCGTCGCCCTGTTTGCGTGCCACGGCGCCAGGCTGCTGCACGCGGTCGGCGAAGGTCTGGGAAATGGTGCGGCTGCTCACCGACGCCACCGGCCCCTCGTTCCACATGATCGAGAGCGCTTTGCGGCCTTCGATCGCGGACCAGGTATTGTCGGCGAGAACGGCCACGCCGCTCGGTATCTGAACCACGTTCTTCACACCGGGGGTCAGTCGCGCCTTCGAGCCGTCGAAGTGCAAGACCTTGCCCCCGAACACACGGCAGCGCGCCACCACCCCGTAGAGCATGCCGGGAAGCTGCACGTCGATTCCGAAGATCGCGCTGCCATTGACCTTGGCGGGGGTGTCGAGGCGCTTGGTCGGCTTGCCGACGATGCGGAAGTCCTTGGGATCCTTGAGCGCGACGCTGGCCGGCGCCGGCAGTTTCGACGCCGCTTCCGCCAGGCTTCCGTAGGTCAGACGGGCGTTGCCGGAGGTATTCACTACGGCATTGTTCTCGGCGCGGCACGCGGATTTGTCGACGCCCCACTTCTGGGCCGCGGCCTGAATCAACATCTCGCGGGCGGATGCTCCGGCCCGGCGCAGCGATTCCCACGAACTGCGGATACTGGCGCTGCCTACGACGCCCTGGTTGGGGCCGTACTCGCGGTTGACGCCGGGGAACTCGGTGCGGATCTTCTTCCAGTCGCACTCCAGTTCTTCGGCCAGCAGCATGGAAAGCGAGGTCACGGTGCCCTGTCCCATTTCGGCCTTGTGAATAAACAGCGTCACCAGGTCGTCGGCGCCCACGTGGACAAAGGCATTCAGCTTCAGTGCGGCTGCGGGCGTATCCGCGGCGAGGGAACCGTCGGTCAAACGGAAGCCGACCAGGAGACCGCCGGCTACCGCGGCCGTATTCCGCAGGAAGCTGCGGCGATTGATCTGGACGCTCATTTCGCACCTCCCTGGGCACGCTTCAGTTCGGCAGCGCGGTGAATGGCACGGCGGATCTCGTCATACGTTCCGCAGCGGCAGATGCTGTTGCGCAAGGCCTCATCGATGTCGGCATCGGTGGGCCGCGCGGTCTTTGCGAGAAGCGCGACGGCCGTCATGATCTGGCCCGACTGGCAGTATCCGCACTGCGGCACGTCGGCCTCGATCCACGCCAATTGCACCGGGTTGGTGCTGTCCGGAGACAGCCCCTCGATGGTCGTGACGGTCTTGCCGGCGATGCTCGAAATGGGCGTCGCGCACGACCGCATCGGCTGGCCGTTGACGTGAACCGTACAGGCGCCGCACAGCGCCATTCCACAGCCGAACTTCGTGCCCGTCATGCCGAGCGTGTCCCGCAGGACCCACAGCAGCGGCATGGCGGGAGGCACGTCCACGGTCTGCGGCTTGCCGTTCAAAGTGAACTTCACTGCTGGCATGGGTGTCCCTCCTCTTGGACCCTCGATAACAAAAAGTATATGTCAAAGTGGTGCGGAATTGCTGAGGAGGTGCTGGGCCGGCGTGTTTGACTCAGGCTGCGGAACGGGGCCTGATTCGGTCGGCGATATCGGAACCGCGCGCGTCCTCCGCCAATTCGAGTTTGTAGTTTGCCTGTAGGTAGCTAGTGTCCTGGGTCAGAAGGTCTGCACCATGAATTGCGGTTTTTGCGTGCCGTGCAGAGGTGCTGATCTCAAGTTTGTGTCATCGGCGGCCATCAGAAGGCGGTGTCGTTTTTTTGGTGGTCCCGTGGGCGCGCTGGTCCAGTTGCCTGCAAACGACAGTT
>JBGPKH010000377.1:0-8594 GCA_041485845.1 Bryobacteraceae bacterium | reverse complement strand
TATTTTCAGCCCGCGCTGTTCGGCAAACTCACCCTTCCTATGAACGAGGACGGCCGTCCTCGCGTTGGCTCCGCGGTGAGATCTGGTTACTGTCCAGGTTATTCTTCCGTGACGCCTTACCTCCTGCCGAGCCGCGACCGAAGGGTTGTTTCGTGACAAGGTCTTATTCCCCATAACGACTTCGCGGCGGCCACTGTCTGCCGCTCAGGTGTGGCTCTAACCCGCGCCACCAAATCGAGCGGTAGCGCGCGCGGCTGACCAGCGAAATTTGAAATGTCCTTTCCGCCGCAAACCGCCCGGCCGCGCGAGCGAGTGCGTCGCGATTGCGGAACAGTCCGAACAGCGCCGAGCCGCTGCCCGTCATCATGGCGACGGATGCGCCCGCTCGCAGCAGACGCTTCTTCAACGCTGCCAGGTGCGGGTGTTGTTCGAAGACCACCGCTTCGAAATCGTTCCCGGAGGCGGCGTCCGGATCCCACGTGCGCGATTGGAAGCGGAAGATCTTGTCCGCCTCCGGCCCCAGACGACCGCTCAGCCGTTGATAAGCGCCGGCGGTCGAGACGTGGACCTCCGGCGTCACCAACAGGCCGCAGTGCGCCGGCACGTCGGGCAGCGGGAAGAGCTCGCTGCCGCGGCCGATTCCCACGGCGGTTCCGCCCAGCAGGAAGAACGGAACGTCGCTTCCGAGCTGCCGGCCCATTTCGCACAGGGCAGGTAGATCCGCGCGGCGTCCCGCCAGGACGGGCAGCGCGAGCAGCACCGCGGCAGCGTCCGACGATCCGCCGCCCAAACCCGCGCCCATCGGAATGCGTTTGTCGAGCCGGATCGCGACTCTCCCGGCCGCCCGCAGAGTCTCCATGACGAGCTTTGCGGCGCGCTCCGCCAGATTGCCGGGGATGCCCAGGCTGTCCCTGAAGTCGATCGAGCTTTTCCGGCCCGGGGTGAAAGAAATATCAATCGTGTCGGAGAGAGAGACGGTCTGGAAGATGGTGCGCAGCTCGTGATACCCATCCGGCCGCTGGGCGAGCACCCGCAGGTCGAGATTGATTTTGGCGAGGGCGCGCACCCGGGCGTGGCGCGTCATCTGTCGTACTGCAGCAGCGAGAAGACGTCGCGGCCGGCGAGCTTCGTGCGCCCATTGAGAAAAGTCAGTTCCACCACGAATCCGAGACCCGCTACCGTGCCGCCCGCCTCTTCCACCATACGCGCCGCGGCCGCCGCGGTTCCGCCGGTGGCCAGCAGGTCATCCACGATGAGGACGCGGCTGCCGCTGCCGACGGCGTCCTTGTGCATCTCGAGTCGGTCGGCGCCGTATTCCAGGTCGTAGGTGACGCTCACGCATTCGGCCGGGAGCTTTTTGGGCTTGCGCACCGGAACGAAGCCGGCGCCCAGGGCATAGGCCAGCGCGGGCGCGAAGATGAATCCGCGGGCCTCGATGCCCAACACGAGGTCGACCTGGGTTTCGCGGTAGTGGTGCTTCAGCCCGTCGATCACGGCGCGGAAGCCGCACGGGTCCTTGAGCAGAGTGGTGATGTCATAGAAGAGGATGCCGGGCTTGGGGAAATCCGGCACTTCGCGGATGCGCTTCTTCAGGTCTTCCATCGGGCCTCGATAGGGAATTGTACCGCAGCACGCGATGGAGGCTCGATGCCGGATGCTACAATCGGGGTTCCCGTGAAGGACCCGCTGGTCGGGCCCCTGGCTGCTATCGCCTCGGGTATCCTGGTTGCCCGCTTCGTACCCTTTCATTCTCCGGAGCTCTTTGCCGCCATCGGCGCACTCTTGCTGCTGGGCATGGTGGCGCTGTGGCGTCGATCCCGGCCCCTCGCAGGAACGTGTTGCTGTCTCGGCCTTTTCTGCGCCGGCGCACTGACCTCACTGGCCCACGCGCCCGGTCCGCCGCCGGAGCTCGACGTGGAAGGGCGCGAGATCGTGATTCTGGCGGGGTGCGTGGTGGAGCCGCCGGCGATTTCCGGCGAGCGCGAGCGTTTCCTCCTGGAGATCGAGCCGCATGCCCGCGCGCAGGTGACGATCTACACTAAGGGCGGCGAGCCGCTACCGCCGCTGCGCTACGGGCAGAACATCGAGCTCGACGCGCGCGTGCGCAAGACGCGCAATTTCGGAAACCCGGGCGCGTTCGACTACGCGCACTACCTGGCCCGGCAGGAGATCTTCTGGACCGCATCGGGCGCCGCCGGCGCCGTGCGGGTTCTGGCGGGCCGCTGCGGCTCGCGTTTTCAGAAGGCCGTCATGGACCTGCGCGCCGCCGCGTTGGCGCGCATCGAGCGGCTTTACCGGGGCAATGAATACCAGACCGGCATGATGCAGGCCCTGCTGATCGGACAGTCCTTCCAGTTGCAGAAAGTCTGGACCGAGGATTACCGCTCGACGGGCACCTTCCACGCCCTGGTGATTTCCGGAACGCACGTGGCGATTCTGGCCGGCTTCTTCCTGTTCCTGTTGCGCATCTGCTTCGTGCCGGAGAGCCTCGCCCTGCTGATCACCGTGGCGACCGCATGGCTGTACGCGCTGGTGACCGGGTGGCAGGCGCCGTGTACGCGGTCGGCCGCGGGCCTGACGCTGTTCATGATCGGCAGCTACTTCTATCGCCAGAAACGGCCGTTGAACCTGCTGGCGGCGGTGGCGCTCGCGTTCCTGGTATTGGATCCCGAGCAGTTGTTCGACGCCAGCTTTCAGCTCACCTTCCTGGCGGTCGGCTTCCTGGGCGCGTTTGCCACGCCGCTGATCGGCGCTACTTCCGGTCCGCTGGCACGCGCACTCGCGGATCTGGACGACACGGGGCGGGATCTCCATCTGCCGCCGCGCGCGGCGCAGTTCCGGATCGAAATGCGTTTGCTGGCGCAGACGCTCCGCGGCTTGCGGATTCCGCATCGCGCGGCCAATCTGGCGGTCACCGCGCCGGCGCGCATTCTGTTTTTCGTTTACGAAGTGGCGGTGGTTTCGGCCATCGTGCAGATCGGGCTGGCGCTTCCCATGGTGGTTTACTTCCATCGCGTGGGACTCTCGGGACTCTCGGCCAACACTTTCGTGGTGCCGCTGATGGGCATGGTGGTTCCGGTGGGGTTCGTGGCGGTTTTCACCGGCTGGGGCTGGGTGGCGAAAATCGCGAGCGTGCTGTTGTGGCTGTCGCAAAAGGTGGTGACGTGGCACGCCGGCATCGAACCGAACTGGCGCATTCCGACCCCTCCCTTGTGGCTGGGCGTGGCGTTGTCGGCCGCGCTGATCGCCGCGGCCATCGCCCACGGGCGCTGGTGGCGAACGGGGACGGTGCTGGCCGTGGCCGCCTTTCTGGTGCTGCTCCTGTGGGATCCGTTTCCGCCGGAAACGCGGCCAGGCCAACTGGAGATGACCGCCATCGATGTGGGCCAGGGCGACAGCATCCTGGTGGTTTTTCCCGATGGCAAGCGCCTGCTGATGGATGGCGGCGGCATTCCGGCCTTCGGCGGCCGGTCGCGGGCGCAGTTGGATATCGGCGAAGACGTGGTAGCGCCCTATCTGTGGGACCGGTCGATCCGCAGCGTGGACGTCATCGCGCTGTCGCACGCGCACGACGACCATATCGGCGGACTGCCCGCCCTGACTGCCGATTTTCATCCGCGGGAATTGTGGACCGGCGTCACGCCGGATAGTCCGGCGTGGGACCGCCTGCGCCAGAAGGCGGCGCTGAATGGCACGCGGATCGTGCCGCTGCGAAGCCCCTCGCGCTTCGCCTATGGCGGGGCGGAGATCGAAATTCTGGCGCCGTTCTCCGATTATGTTCCGTCGGACACTCCCAAGAACAACGACTCCCTGGTGGTGCGCGTGCGCTACGGCCGGCACTCCTTCCTCCTGGGCGGCGATGTCGAAAGGCAGATCGAGGGGCGGATGCTGGACGCCAACGAACTCGAGCGCAGCGATGTGCTCAAAGTGGCGCACCATGGGAGTAAGACGTCCAGCACGGAAGCGTTCCTGAGCGCGGTTCGTCCGACGTTTGCGGTGGTGTCGGCAGGATTCGAAAACAGCTACGGGCATCCCAATCGCGAAGTGCTCGAACGGCTGGAGGAGCATCACGCAGGCGTTCTACGCACCGATCGGGACGGGCTGATTACGATTCGGACGGATGGGCGGCGGCTGAGCGTGGAGACTTATCGGGATGTGGTGAGCAGGAAGTAGGACCGGCCTCCCGGCCTGTCCGCAACAGTTACTTCAGAAAGATGCCCATTTCGCGGAGTTTCTTGAGAAGCGCGGGCGGGGGTTTCTCTTCGCGCCATTCGAGCGTGGTCTCGGTGAGGCGGGTGACGCGGCCGCCCGCCGCGGCGATCACGCGGGTGGCGGTCTCGGGATCGGGGCAATGGATCAGCGTGGCGCGAACCATCTTGAGCTGGCGGTACTGGCCGAACCATCCCACGATCTCGCGTTCCACATTGGCGGGCAGATCGGCGCCGCAGTACTCGTGCAAGGTATCGAGGACCCGTTTGGCGGTGAGTCCGGTTGCGGCGGCTTCGAGAATGGACTTCTTGGTCACTTTGAACAGCGTGCCGACGTGTCTTCCGCGGCGCTCGCAGAAGCGCGCGATTTCAGACTCCGCGCGGGCGGCGGGAGCCAGGAAGACCACGTCGCAATTGGGCTGGAGCACAATCCGGCCGGACGATTCGGCGGCGAAATGGAAGTCGGCCGCCGCGCCGAGGAGGTAGCGGCCCGCATCGGTAATCGCGAAACAGACGGAGCGTTCGCTGTCGATGCCGACCTTGACGCCACCCAGCGGCAGCAGCCGCAAACGCAAGAAATCGGCGAGGATCTCTTCCCATGCCTCGTCCAACTCGTCCGCCGACGGCTGCAAAACCTCGCGGCCTGCGACGGGGATTCGGGAGTATGGGTCCTGTCGAATAATGTCGGCAAAGGGATTGTTCCCTTCCTTTTGATATGCCAGAAACTCACGCCGGCGCACGAATACATCCGCGGGGGACGTGGTAAAGGTGGACTGGAGCGCGGACGAAATCACCGCCACGTATCGCGCGAGGGTTATGTTTCTGCCCCAGGGCGCCAGCGAAGGCGTTTCGTAACCGGCATAGGCGGGGATCTTCTTCGCCTGGCCGCGCAGCGCATCGAGGACGGTTCTGAGGCGATCCTTTCCGCTGAGACCCAGCCAATGGCTCCCCAATTCGGCAACCTCCAGGCGAGCCTCGCGCTCGCCCAGGCCTTGCTCCTTCAGGAAATTGTGATGCCGCAGGAAATCGAGCGCTACCGAGAGGCGCTTTTCCGGCAGAATTCGAAACTCCTGTTCCACCCATTCGGGCAACGTGCCCAACGCGGCAACCAGGCTCCGTTTGCCGGCTTCGAAAATCTGGGAGTCGTTGACGCGGGTGCGCGGCGGTGTCACCGCGCACGCGGCCAGAATGGCCGTCATGTCGTCCACCAGGAACGGGGAATGAAAGGGTTGGGACACCGTTACCGGCTCAGGCGGGCGGGGAATCTCGGAGCTCAGCTTTCTGGCGGCCGAGGGCCATAGGCCGAGCGCGGGTTCGAGTCCTTCGCCCAGCAGGCAGGGGAAGAAGAGCAAGTAGCGGAGACCGGCGCGGATGGCGGCGGCCAGGGTGTCGGGATGAACTTCGGGGCACATGCCCGGCAGTTGCGCCATGGGCACGGGCACGGCTCCCGGCGCCAGGATCTGGATGATGGCCTGAGCCGCGTGGACAACCGGCGCGGACGAGAAATACGGCGATTGCCCCGCGGCCTGGTATTTGGTCTCCCAGGGCGGACCTTCGGCGGCGAGAAATGCTTTCAGCCAGTCGGCCGAGCAGACTCGCGAATATAGCGCCTGCACGGCGGCATAATCCCGGTAGTAGTAGTATTCGTGTCCGGCGCCGGAAAACGACACGATTTCCGGTCCTTCCAAATTCTCCGAGACGAAGGCTTGAAAGGATTCGCGCGAGGGCGCATGGAAGATGCGGTTCCGATGAAAGGCGCGGAGGGCGCGGCAGAATCCCTGATACCGCGGGTCGACGCGGAAGGTCTTGCCTTGCGGAGTACCTGTCACCAGTCCGGATCCGAGTAGCGCTTCGAGCCACTCTCCCAGCACGCCGGTGGAGACGGACTGGCTCGGCTGTATCTCTTCCGCGAAGGTCCGCCGCGCGCCGTACGGCAGCCGTCGATAGTGTTCCAACACTTGCAGGAAGGCCTGCCAGTCAATTTCCAGAAGCTTCATGTCGAATGGAAGCCCAGCTCTTCTCCGTCAACGATGGAATAGGCATACCCCTGCTCGCAGAGGAACAACTGGCGCTTCAGCGCGAAGTCCTGCTCCACGGTGTCGCGGCTCACGATCGTGTAGAAATGCGCCTGATTGCCTTGGGCCTTGGGCCGGAGAATGCGGCCGAGCCGCTGCGCCTCTTCCTGGCGGGAGCCGAACGAACCGGAGACCTGGATGGCGAGCGAGGCCTCCGGCAGGTCTACCGCGAAATTGGCCACCTTGGATACCGCCAGCACGCCGATGCGGCCCTCGCGGAAATCGGCGTACAACTTGTCGCGCATGCGTTGCGGCGTGGCTCCGGTGATCACCGGCAATCCCAGCGGCTCGGCCAGCGCCTTGAGCTGATCGAGATACATGCCGATGAGCAGCGCCGGCTCACCAGGGTGGCGCGCCAAAATGTCGCGGACGGATACGATTTTCAGGGGATTCTCCGACGCGATGCGGAATTTGTTGCGCGCGTCGGCGACCGCATACGGCATGCGCAGCTCCTCGGGCATGGGCAGGCGCACTTCGGTGCACTGTGCGGTGGCGATCCAGCCCTGGTTCTCCAGAACCTTCCAGGGGACGTCGGCCTTCTTGGGGCCGATCAGCGCGAAGACATCGTCCTCGCGGCCGTCCTCGCGCACCAGCGTGGCGGTGAGTCCGAGCCTGCGCCGCGCCTGCAATCCGGCGGTGATGCGGAAGATGGGGGCGGGCAGGAGGTGCACCTCGTCGTAAATGATGAGGCCCCAGTTGCGGCTGTCGAAGAGCGCCAGGTGGGGGAACTCGGTGTCTTTGCCGCCGCGCCAGGTCATGATCTGGTAGGTGGAGACGGTGACGGGGCGAACCTCCTTGGCGTACCCGCTATATTCGGCGATTTCGTAGTCGTGCAGAGTGGTCTTGTCAAGCAGCTCGCGCATCCACTGGCGGACCGCGGTGACGCTGGTGGTGAGGATGAGGGTGGAGGATTGCAGGGCCTCCATGCAAGCCATGCCCACGATGGTCTTGCCGGCTCCGCAGGGAAGCGTGATGACGCCGGAGCCGCCGCGCTCGCTGCCGGCGGCGTGGAACGCGTCGGCGGATTCCTGTTGGTAAGGGCGCAACTCGAAAGAATCGCCGGCGAGTGTGGTGGCGCGCAGGGAGAAGCTCAGGGCTTCGCCGACGGTATAGCCGGCCAGGTCTTCGGCGGGAAAACCGATTTTGACGAGTGCCTGTTTGATTTCGCCGCGGGCCGCGGGCGCGATGCGGAATTCGAGAGTCGAGAGCCGTTCCTGCAAGAGGGGTGCGACCTGTTTGGTGCGGGCCACTTGCTCGGCGAGGGGGGCATCGTTGGCGCTGAGGATCAGTCCGCGCTCGTCGCGGAAAAGGCGCATGCGGCCGTAGCGCGAGGCGAAATCGCGGATCTCGACGGCCACGTGCTCGGGGACCGGGTACTTGGAGAACTCCTGGAGGGCCGAGATGATTTCGGCGGCCGTCACGCTGGCGGCGCAGGCGTTCCACACGGAGAGGGGCGTGACCCGGTAAGTGTGAACGTGCTCGGGGGCTTTCACCAGCTCGGCGAAGCGCACGAGCTGGTCGCGGGCCGCGGTGTAGCGAGGACTCGCGACCTCCACCAGGATGGTGTGATCGCCCTGTACGATGAGCGGGTTGTCGGTGTGGTAGCCGATCATGGGGGATCACGAATATGGTCACACAGGTTGGGGGCCTTGGGGGTTGGGGTACTTCTTCCGCTGGGGCGGCATGATGCCGGGGAGCGGGCGGCCCGTTGCAGATCACCCCCGGCGCAGATTCAAAAACTTCCGCATGCCCGTCAACCGTCCGAAGGACGGGACCTATGCCCGAATCGACGGTCGATGCTAACGTATATGTTATTATCGAATCGTGCTCCACGTTCGGGAATACATGGACACCGACGGACGAAGCCCCTTTACGAAGTGGCTGCGTGCACTCAACGTTCAAGCCGCGGCGAAAGTAGCAACGGCGCTTGAACGCATTGCGGAGGGCAACCTGTCCAACGTCAAGACGGTCGGTAACGGCGTTCTCGAATACAAAGTTGATTTTGGCCCCGGCTAACGCATTTACTTCGGGCGGGACGGCGACCGGCTTGTTATTCTGCTCGCCGGCGGCATGAAGAAGCGCCAGCAGGAAGACATCCGCCAGGCAAAGGCGAATTGGGAAGACTACAGGAACAGGAAGACTCAGGAAAGAACACGATGCCACTGACCAAAGATTTTCGCGAAGCGATCCGCGAACGCGCCCAACAGGAACCGCGATTCCGCAAGGCGTTGCTTCGTGAAGCAATCGAACTCATGCTCTCCGGCGACGAGAAGACGGGCCGCGCGATCCTGCGCAACTATATCAACGCCAC